>NZ_CP144460.1:3600000-3918333 GCF_040182365.1 Xanthomonas sp. 10-10 | reverse complement strand
TGCAGTGGCAGCCCGTGCAGGCCAGCATGGCCGTGCAGGCACAGCCGCTTGCCGGCGATGCGGCGCTACAACCGGCCGCCACCCCGCGCGACTGGAAACAGTGGCTGCTCTGGGGCCTGCTGATCGGGGGCGCCCTGCTGGTTGGCGGTTTTGCGGTCAGCCTGCTGCGCAACTCCGGTACGGAGCGGCCGCGCTAACGCTGCGATGTCGTGCGCTTGCCAACCGAGTGCAGGCGATGCGGGTTTGCCGCTTTGCTGCGAAGGCCGGACAATGGGCATCCCCCGTCGCCGAGGCAGCCGCATTGCCCGTCGTGTTCGACCGACCAGAGTTCGCGCCCTCCGCCGTTGCGGCGGCGCCCGCCCAGCGCACCGCCCGGTTGCGGTACGGCGGGCCGATTCCGGGCCCTGATGGCCCGATCCCCGCCGCCAAGACAGTCGTATTGCCTGTGGTCTCCGAGCCACTGCCGTCCCTGTCTGCTGCACGTGCAATGGCGGCCTCGTGGTGGACGGCGGCGCCCCGTCAAGCTGGCGCAGTAGCGCCATTGCTCCGCGCACAGAGCGTGTACGCACGCGCGGCGCCGTATACCAATCCCCAATCCCGATTCCCTAATCCCCAGACTTAGCGAGCCAAGCCCATGTCCATCGTCCGTATGACCGACCTCGATCTCTCCGGCAAGCGCGTGCTGATCCGCCAGGATCTCAACGTGCCGATCGACGACGGCCAGATCACCTCCGAGCAGCGCATCACCGCCTCGGTGCCCACCATCCAGCTGGCGCTGGAAAAGGGTGCGGCGGTGATGGTCACCTCGCACCTGGGCCGCCCCAAGGAAGGCAGCTGGAGCGAAGAAGATTCGCTGGCGCCGGTGGCCGCACGCCTGACCGCGCTGCTGGGCGTGGACGTGCCGCTGGTGCGCGACTGGGTCGACGGCGTGGAGGTGGCGCCGGGCCAGGTGGTGCTGCTGGAAAACTGCCGCATGAACGTCGGTGAGGGCAAGGACGACGAGACCCTGGCGCGCAAGTACGCCGCGCTGTGCGATGTGTTCGTCATGGACGCCTTCGGCACCGCGCATCGCGCGCAGGCCTCCACGCATGGGGTGATCCGCTTCGCGCCGGTGGCCGCTGGCGGCCCGCTGCTGATGGCCGAACTCGATGCGCTGGCCAAGGCACTAGACAACCCGGCCAAGCCGCTGCTGGCGATCGTGGCCGGCAGCAAGGTGTCCACCAAGCTGGAGCTGCTGTCCAACCTGGTCAACAAGGTCGACCAGCTGATCGTCGGCGGCGGCATCGCCAACACCTTCATCGCCGCGGCCGGGCATGACGTGGGCAAATCCTTGAACGAGCCGGATCTGATTCCCACCGCCAACCAGATCGTGGCCGACGCCAAGACGCGCGGCGCCGAGATCCCGCTGCCCACCGACGTGGTCGTTGCCAAGCAGTTCCTGCCCGATGCGCAAGCCACGGTGAAGTCGCTCGATGCCGTCGAGGCGGACGATCTGATCCTGGACATCGGCCCGCAGACCGCGCAGCGCTACGCCGAGCTGATCGCCAAGGCCGGCACGGTGGTGTGGAACGGGCCGGTCGGCGTGTTCGAATTCGAGCCCTTCAGCCACGGCACCGAAACCCTGGCGCGTGCGATCGCCAGCTCCAAGGCGTTCTCGATCGCCGGTGGTGGCGACACCCTGGCCGCGGTGGACAAGTACGACATCGCCAAGGACGTCACCTACATCTCCACCGGCGGCGGCGCGTTCCTGGAATTCCTGGAAGGCAAGACCCTGCCTGCGGTGGCGGCGCTCGAGGCGCGCGGCAAGTGAGTGCAGCCACGCTGTTCTTCGATCTGGACGGCACCCTGGTCGATTCGGAACCGGGCATCGTCGCCAGCATCGTGCATGCCTTCGAGACGGTGGGCCAGCCGCGTCCTTCGCCGCAGACCCTGCGCGCCTGGATCGGCCCACCACTGCGCGACAGCTTCACCGAGTGCTTCCCCGACGACCCGGCGCTGGTGCAACGCGCGCTCGGCGTCTACCGCGAGCGTTACGACGCGGTGGGCTGGACCGAGCTCAGCGTGTTCGACGGCATCGGCGAGGTGGTCGCCGACCTGCAGCGCGCCGGTCATCGTCTGGCGGTGGTGACCTCGAAGAACGAGCGCTACGCGCGCCGCATCGTCGAGCATCTGCCGTTCGGTGCCTGCTTCGAGAACGTGATCGGTGCCAGCGAAGATGGCGAACGCCGCTTCAAGCCGGACCTGATCGCCGAAGCATTGCGTCGTCTGGAGATCGACAAGACCGGCTGCGTGATGATCGGCGACCGGCGCATGGATATCGATGGCGCCAATCACCACGGCATCCATAGCATCGGTGTGCTGTGGGGCTTCGGCGACGAAGCCGAGCTGCGCGCTGCAGGCGCCGGCGCGATTGCGCATACGCCTGCGCAACTGACACAGCTGATCCACGCGTGAGCGCAGCGCACCGACCGTGGCGCTCGCTTGGTCGCCGCCGGTGCGCTGCGCAAGGTGGTTCAACAGATTGCTCTTCACTGCCACCGGGTTAGGGTGACGACCGCATCGCGTTGCCCGCTGCAACGCGTGCGTCAACGCACGTACTGTCCCGCACTGTCCGTAAGACATGCCGGAATACGAGGGTGGCTATGCCGCAATGCCATCCTCGGTACGTGACGTGTGTGTTAAGTTTCGCGGCTTTTACAGGGAGGCCATCATGAAAGAACGTCAACGCCGCACCAAGATCCTCGCCACCCTCGGACCGGCAACGGACGCGCCCGGTGTGCTGGACGCTTTGTTCAAGGCGGGCGTCAACGTGGTGCGCCTCAACTTCAGCCACGGCGATCCGTCCGGCCAGGCCAAGCGCGCCGCCGAAGTGCGCGCCGCCGCTGCGCGCGCCGGTGCCGAAGTGGGCATCCTGGCCGACCTGCCGGGCCCGAAGATCCGTATCGAACGCTTTGCCGAGGGCAAGATCAAGCTGACCATGGGCGAGCGCTTCGACCTGGTGGCCGATGCCAATGCGCCGGCCGGCGACCAGCACCAGGTGGGCGTGAGCTACCTGGGTCTGCCGCAGGACGTGGTGGCCGGCGACGTGCTGCTGCTCGACGATGGCCTGGTGCAGCTGCAGGTCACCGACGTGCAGGGCGCGCGCATCGTCACCACCGTGCTCAATGACGGCATGCTGTCCGACCGCAAGGGCTTGAACAAGCAGGGCGGCGGTCTGTCGCTGGGTGCGCTGACCGAGCGCGACAAGGAGCTGATCGGCATCGTCGCCAAGATCGGCGTGGACTTCATCGCGGTATCGTTCTGCCGCAATGCGCAGGACATGCACGACGCGCGTCAGATTGCCCAGCAGCACGGCTGCGATGCGCAGCTGGTGTCCAAGATCGAGCGCACCGAAGCGATCGAGAACCTGGTCGAAATCGTCGAAGCCTCCGACGTGGTGATGGTGGCGCGCGGCGATCTGGGCGTGGAAATCGGCGATGCCGAATTGCCGGGCCTGCAGAAGAAGATCATTCGCGAGTCGCTGGCGCAGAACAAGGTGGTGATCACCGCCACGCAGATGCTGCAGTCGATGGTCGAAAGCCCGATCCCGACCCGCGCCGAAGTGCTGGACGTAGCCAATGCGGTCATCGACGGTACCGATGCGGTGATGTTGTCTGCCGAGACTGCCGCCGGTGCCTATCCGGTCCGCGCGGTGGAAGCGATGGCACGCATCTGTCTCGGCGCCGAGCACCAGTTCGAATTCGATACCGACTTCGAAGCGGCGCAACGCAATCTGCAGCGCGCCGACCAGGCGATCGCGATGGCGACCATGTTCCTGTCCGAGCACATCGGTCTGGGCGGCGTGGTGGCGTTGACCGAATCCGGCGGCACGCCGCGCTTCCTGTCGCGCTTCCGCTCCAACATGCCGATCTACGCCTTCACCCGTCACGATGGCGCGCGTCGTCAGATGGCGATGATGCGCGGCGTGTTCCCGATCAGCTTCGACAGTCGCGGCCTGACCCCGCGCGAAGCCGCCCGCGCGGCGATCCGCCTGCTGGTGGAAAACGAGCGCATGGGCCCGGGCGACCGCGTGGTGTTCACCAGCGGCGAGCACATGGAAATGCACGGCGCCACCAACACGCTGCGTCTGCTGGAAGTGGGCGAAGACGGCCGCGCGACCGGCCTGGGCGAGCTGTAATCCCCGTCGACGGTAGCCGGCGCATGAGCTGAGCCGGAAGACGTCACACGCAACGGCGGCCCCAGGGCCGCCGTTGTGCTGTGTGGAGATGCCGCGCGCAGGCAAGCGCCCGGCCCTGGTCTGATTGGTGCTAACGGCGGTCTCCCGCGAATGCCCGGTCCGCGCAACATCGCCGCCGCGCTGCCTGGCGGCAGGTAGGACGCGCCATGTGTGTCGCAAGGCGAAACCTGCCCACGACGGCGATTCCTTTTTTAGGCCCGTCGACGGAACGAAGGGATGGCGAACGACGCGCGGTGTGACCGGATCGGTGACGACGAAGGAGGCGCTCGGCGTCACGTTGGTAGCGCATGCCGCAGGCAGCTCCATGCAACAGACCAACACCCGCAAACGCCAGCCAACGCATGCGTGGCGCATGTTCAACCTCATTGGCGCAATGCATCAGCACCGCAAGCAACAAGCTGCACGTCATGCTCAGCTTTGACGACTCCCGAATCCCGAATCCCGAATCCCGCGATGCGCGTCGCGCCACACATCCTGTCACGCAGGCAAGGTGTAATCGGTTGCAGGCATTCCGTGAAGGAATGTGTACGACTTTCGTCGCTATACTTTCGTTCTCCCCCGCAGCTGCCACAGGAACTACATGAGCATCGAACAGCTTGCCGAAACCGCCCAGGCCATGGTCGCCCCGGGCAAGGGCATCATCGCCATCGACGAATCGACCAGCACGATCGCCAAGCGTTTTGCCAGCGTCGGCATCGAGAATATCGAAGAAAACCGTCGCGCCTACCGCGAACTGCTGCTGACCACTCCCAAGCTGAGCGATTACATCTCCGGCGCCATCCTGTTCGACGAGACCATTCGTCAGAAGACCAAGGACGGCGTGCCGTTCGCCAAGTACATGGCCGAGCACGGCATCATCCCGGGCATCAAGGTCGACAAGGGCGCGCAGCCGCTGGCCGGCATGCCGGGCGAACTGGTCACCGAAGGTCTGGACGGCCTGCGCGCGCGTCTGGAGGAGTACTACACGTTGGGCGCGCGTTTCGCCAAGTGGCGTGCGGTCATCAACATCGGCGAAGACATCCCGTCCGGCACCTGCATCGAGGCCAACTCGCATGCGCTGGCGCGTTATGCGGCGCTGTGCCAGGAGCAGGGCCTGGTGCCGATGGTCGAGCCGGAAGTGATCATGGACGGCAACCACGACATCGAGACCTGCTACGAAGTGACCGAAGCCACGCTGCGTTCGCTGTTCGGCGCGCTGTACGAGCAGAACGTCGTGCTCGAAGGCACCATCCTGAAGGCTTCGATGGTCATCTCCGGCAAGGGCTGCGAAGAGCAGGCCAGCGTGGAGGAAGTGGCCGAGTCCACCGTGATGTGCCTGAAGTCGACCGTGCCGGCGATCCTGCCGGGCATCGTGTTCCTGTCCGGCGGCCAGACCGACGAGCAATCCACCGCGCACCTCAACGAAATGCACCAGCTCGGCAACCTGCCGTGGCCGCTGAGCTTCTCCTACGGCCGCGCGATGCAGCAGGCTGCGCTGAAGCTGTGGGCCAAGGACATGACCGGCAACTTCGCCAAGGCGCAGCAGATCATCTATGAGCGCGCCAAGGAAAATGGCCTGGCGGCGCTGGGCAAGTGGAAGGGCTGATCGGTTGATCGCGGCCGCAGGGCCGCGTCGTCCGTAAACCAGAACGCCGGCAGCGATGCCGGCGTTTTTTATTGCATGTCCACGCGCGGATCGACCGAGCTGTGGGTCGGCCCGGAGCAGCGCATTTAGATAACTGCGCAGACGTGGGCGGGGGCCGCCGCTCCCGGGTTGGCATGCACGATGCGGATACGGTGTCCGCTGCGCCCGTCTGCCCGTCTGCCCGCCTGCGACGCCCAGCTACATCGCTGACGATGGTTTGTTTGCGCTCCCGGTGCGACAGGGCAATGCCATGCCATGCATCGAGTTAGCTGCACAGCGTTCGCTGCACATCGATTGTCTCTGGGTCGAGGGACGATGCAACGCGAGTTGCCAAAACGCAACGAGCGCCTTGCGGCGCTCGTCAGTGCAACCTGCAGGACACAGCGCTCAGGCAGCGGCGGTGTCCTGCGTTGCCAGTGCCTGCTGATATGCCTTGTAGGTTGCCTCGTTATAGGCCACCAGCACGATGTGCTTGGGCACCTTGTGCGAGCGCTGCCAGTCGCGCGTTTCAGTGACCGCAATCCGTGCAGCCTGGTATAGCGGATAGCCGTAGATGCCGCAGCTGATGGCCGGGAACGCAATCGAATGCAGCATCATCTGCTCGGCAAGCTTGAGCGACTGCCAGTAGCAGTTGGCCAGCTGCTCCGGCTCGTTGTGCTTGCCGTCGCGCCATACCGGCCCGACCGTATGAAATACGTGGCGCGCCTTCAGGTCGAACCCGTCGGTGATGCGGATTTCGCCGGTGGGGCAGCGCACGCCCGGGCGCACCTGCGGCAACGCCTCGCAGGCTTGCAGCAGGCGCGGGCCGGCAGCACGGTGGATGGCGCCATCGACGCCACCACCGCCCAGCAGTGATTCGTTTGCGGCGTTGACGATGACGTCAACGTCCAGTTCGGTGATGTCGCCTTGCCAGACTTCGATTCTCATGGCGCGATAGTTATGGGATTTGAATGATGAACGCGTGATGGGGTCAGGCGTCGCGGAGCCCCACGCTAGGGGCCATTCATCTCACCCGCTGCGACAGCCGCGAACGGCGCTGGAGGCGCAGCAAGGATCGACCGACAGCGCGGCTTTCCGGCGAAACAGGCGCGCCAGCGATTGGAATAATTTATCGCTGGCGCAAGGGTGTTGCCGGCGCCCATGACGGTCACGTCGGCATCGCATCGCAACCCGGCGCGTGCGCCTCAGAGCCAGCGGCGCACGCGCGTGCGGTACTCGCTGTAGGCACGGCCGAATTCGGCGTGCAAGCGGCCTTCTTCGAACGGGATCAGATAGAACTGCAGCCCCAGCCACGGTAGCGGCAACAACAGCACGCCCCACAGATATCCCATCTGCACGGTCAGGCCCAGATAGCTGAGGATCAGGGCCAGATACATCGGGTTACGGGTGAAGCGGTATGGCCCGGTGAGCACCAGCCGCGAGGGCTGGCCGCTCGGCAGGATGGTGGTGCGACGGCGCGCAAACAGCACAAAGCAGTTCACCGCCAGTGCAAGTCCCAGGCAGGCAACGATGCCGCCGAGCAGTTCGATCCAGGCCAACAGCTCCGGCGGCGGCAACGGCAGGTCGAACCGCCGCTGCAGCCAGGCACCCAGGGCCAGCGTCACAGCGAAGTGCACGGGCGAGGTGATCATCACCAGCCACGGCGCGCGTGCGTTGCGCGTGCCGCCGTGTCCGTACGATTGCTTGCTCACCACACTCTCCCTGCAGAACGGCGGACATCCTAACGTTTCCTTGACACGTAGGGGAATGCATCACCGCAACGCAATGTGTGGCCGGGAGCGAGGTATGGCAGCGGGACTGGAGGCAGGAACATCGAGTCCGGTGCGGCGCGTTGCGAGCGCGTTCCGGGGTTGGCGTGCGCTGGTCTGAAGCAATACCGTGCCCAGCACGGCCGGACATCCACGTTTGCCGGTCACCGCCACACCCACCTCGTCATTGCTCCATCGCCGTGCAAGGGCGGGTACGCGCGGCATTGCCGTCGCACTTGGAGCCATCGTGCCGGTATCGATTGGCTGGCGCGGCGCGTTTCGATTGCAGACCCGCCATCAGGGCCTGGGGGCAGCGCCCGATGTGCGGCAAGGATGCGGTGCGGTGCCTGGCGCTGATGACGCTGCGCAGGCACTGCTGCAGCTGGCTGACGTGTTGTGCCCGGTTCGTCTGCTGACGTTACCTCTCAACCCGGGTTCGTCACGGCGGCGCAAGGCCGATTGCGTCCGGCAGCTGGGAAGCCCGGCATGTGGTCCGCACTGCGCGGAACTGCGGTGTGCGTAACCGCAGCCGGGCGATGCGAAGTGGCCGCGGCGACAAGGCGCGCAGGACCATGCTCGGGCCTGCCGAACGAATGCGCTTGCCGGGTGGCTGGTCGCGGATAAAAAAGGCCGCGCCAGATGCGCGGCCTTCCAATGCCACCAACCAGCCGATCAGGGCAGGCCAGCCAGCCAGTCGTCGTCCGAGCCTTCGTTGATGTCGGCAAACAGCGGGGTGGAGAAGTAGCGCTCGCCGGTGTCGGGCAGCATCGCCAGGATCACCGCGCCTGGAGCGGCGGATTCGGCCACGCGTAACGCAGTGGCGACAGTGGCGCCGCCGGAGATGCCGGTGAAGATGCCTTCTTCGGCGGCCAGCCGGCGTGCGATGGTGATCGCGTCGGTGTCTTCCACGCTCAGCACGTCGTGCGCAACCTCGCGATTGAGCACGTCGGGCACGAAGTCGGGGGTCCAGCCCTGGATCTTGTGCGGTTTCCAGTCCTGGCCTTGCAGTAACGCCGCACCGGCCGGTTCGCTGGCGGTGATGCGCACTTCCGGGCGCGCCACGCGCAGCACTTCGCCCACGCCGGTGAGCGTGCCGCCGGTGCCCCAGCCGGTGACGAAATGGTCCAGCCGGTGGCCGGCGAAGTCGCGCAGGATTTCGGCGGCGGTGGTGTTGCGGTGGTAGGCCGGGTTGGCCGGGTTGGCGAACTGGCTGGCCAGGAACCAGCCATGTTGCTCGGCCAGTTCCTTGGCCTTGCGCACCATGCCGCTGCCGCGCTCGGCGGCCGGGGTCAGGATGACCTTGGCACCGTAGGCGCGCATCAGCTTGCGGCGCTCGATGGAGAAGGTTTCCACCATGGTGGCGACGAACTTGTAGCCGCGTGCGGCGGCGACCATGGCCAGCGCCACGCCGGTGTTGCCGGAGGTGGCTTCGACAATGGTGTCGCCGGGCTTGAGCAGGCCGCGCTGCTCGGCGTCCAGGATGATCGCCAATGCCAGGCGGTCCTTGACCGAGCCGCCGGGGTTGAACGATTCCACCTTGACGTACAGGGACACGTTGCCCGGGGCGAGGCGGTGGAGTTTGACCACCGGGGTGCGGCCGATGGTGTCGAGGATGTTGTCGTACAGGGCCATGGGGTCTCCGTCGGATCAGGCTGCGTGGGCCAGTGTGGGCGTGTCGGGCGTTGCGATGGGTGAGTGTGGCAGCGTCGCGCTCACCGGCGTGGCGCCAAACCAGTGCAGCGCTGGCGCCAGCGCGGTCACTTCGCCCAGGATCAACAAGGCGGGCGCCTGCACCTGCAACTGCCGCGCGGTGCTGGCCAGGGTGGCGAGCGTGCCGGTGATCACCCGTTGCTGCGGGCGCGAGCCGTTTTCCACCAGTGCGAATGGCGTGGTCGGCGCGCGGCCGGCCTGCAGCAGGCGCTGCTGGATGCCGTCCAGGCCCGCCACGCCCATGTAGAACGCCAGGGTCTGGCGCTCCTGGCCCAGCGCCTGCCAGTCCAGCGTGTCCAGCGAATCCTTGCAGTGCGCGGTGATCAGGCGCAGCGACTGCGCGTGATCGCGATGGGTGAGCGGGATGCCGGCATACGCGGCGCAGGCGAGGGCGGCGGTGATGCCGGGGACAACCCGAAAGCCGATGCCATGCGCGCGCAGGAATTCCAGCTCTTCGCCGCCGCGGCCGAACACGAACGGGTCGCCACCTTTGAGCCGCACCACCCGACGTCCGGCGCGGGCATGTTCCAGCATCAGCGCATGGATCTGTTCCTGGCGGGTGCTATGGCCTTGCGCAGCCTTGCCGACTTCCACGCACAACGCATCGCGACGGGCCAGTTGCAGGATCTGGGGGCTGACCAGGCGGTCGTACAGCACCACCTCGGCCTGCCGCAGTGCGCGCATGGCGTGGCGCGTGAGCAGGCCGGGGTCGCCTGGGCCGGCACCGACCAGGGTCACGCTGCCGGGAGAGAGCGGGGCGATACCGGTCTGCGGCGCGGGGGAGGGTGCCGAGGCAGTTGCGGATGCGGTAGGTGCCGCATTGTGGGTCAACAGGCGGTGGCGGCTTGCTGCGGCGCGCAGGGCATCGTTGGGGTGCGGCTGCTCGCTGGCGGCGATGGTGAGCCAGACCGGGGAATCCGGCAGCGCCAGCCAGGCCGGCTCGAAGTGGCCGGGCAGCCACCGGATCCGCCCAGCCTGCGCCCACTGCTGCAACTGCGGGGTCAGTTGCGGGGCGCCGACCAGCGGCAGCGCACCGGCCTGCAGCAGGTTGGCGGTGGCGCGTTCGGCATCGGCACCGCCACCGACCACCAGGACGGCACGGCCACGCAGGTCGGCAAGAAGCGGGAACACAGAGGTCACGGACCGGGAGCATCGAAGGGAGGGCCAGACCGTAACGCCGGCTTATAGCTGTCGGAAATGACTTCATGCGCCCTAAAAATAGCGTTCGGTTATAAGCTGGCCCGCCGAACTCCTCTACAGTCGATGTCCTTGTAGCGCCTCGCGCTTTTTTGGATATAAGCCCATGACGCTGACCCAACTTCGCTACCTGGTGGCCATCGCCGATGCCGAGCTGAACATCACGCTGGCGGCCGCGCGCGTGCACGCCACCCAGCCCGGCCTGTCCAAGCAGCTCAAGCAGCTGGAAGACGAGCTGGGCTTCCTGTTGTTCGTGCGCAAGGGCCGCAGCCTGGACGCGGTGACGCCGGCCGGGGTGGAGGTCATCGAACGCGCACGTGCGGTGCTGTCGGAAGCCAACAACATCCGCACCTACGCGGCCAACCAGCGCCGCGAAAGCCAGGGCCAGTTGACCCTGACCACCACCCATACCCAGGCGCGCTTCGTGCTGCCGCCGGCGGTGGCGCAGATCAAGCACGCCTACCCGCAGGTGAGCGTGCATCTGCAGCAGGCGGCCGAAAGCGCGGCGCTGGACCTGCTCAGCCAGGGCGATGCCGATATCGCGGTGGTCAGCACCGCCGGCGGCGAGCCCAGTGCGGGCATCGCGGTGCCGCTGTATCGCTGGCGGCGACTGGTGATCGTGCCGCGCGGGCATGCGCTGGATACGCGGGTGGCGCCGGACATGCAGGCGCTGTCCGGGCACCCGCTGATCAGCTACGAATCGTCCACCCGGCCGGGCTCGTCGCTGCAGCGGGCGTTCGCGCAGGTCGGGCTGGAGCCGAGCATTGCGTTAACCGCGCTGGATGCGGACCTGATCAAGACCTATGTGCGCGCCGGGCTCGGCGTGGGGCTGGTGGCCGAAATGGCGGTCAACGCCAATGACGAAGACCTGCGCGCCTGGCCGGCGCCGGCGCCGATTGCCGAATGCATCGCCTGGGCGGTGCTGCCGCGCGACCGCGTGCTGCGCGATTACGCGCTGGATCTGGTGCATGTGCTGGCGCCGCAGATCGACAAGCGCGACCTGCGACGCGTGCTGGATGGCAACCAGGCGCCGAACTGGCCGCTGCCGCCGACCTGGGAATCGCTGACCCAGACCATCACCAGTTGAGCGCCACGCGATGACCGAGCCAGCACGCCCGCCGCTCAGCAGACTCTGGTCGCCCGAACCCGATGGCGGCATGTCGTTGCAACTGTCGGCCAACATCGACGGGCGCGAGCACGCCGTGCTGACGGTGCTGGCGGACCCGCAGGACGAATCGCTGTGGGTGGCGCTGCAAGCCGGCGCAATGCCGGTGCAGATTCCGTTGGCGGTGTTGCGTCAGGCACTGGAAGTGGCCGCAGAAGACGTGCATTCGGCGGCGTGGTTTGCGCAGCAGGGGGATGAGGCCGGGATTGGCGAGTAGGGATTCGCGATTCGTCTAGCGGTCTCTGCCACGTCGTGGTGGTGCGCTGGGCGCGTTGCGTGTTGTTGTGTCCGCTAACGTGCATGTTGCACTGCAACGTAGGGTCGCCTGAAAATCCTCTTTTCCATCAATGCCATACGTGCGCCGATCGGTGCGTGGCTCTGCGTGCTGTCAGTGATTCTCCCTACGCGTGTCGGGGCCGGCTTCGCGGCGTTGTCGTCACCCATCAAGTTGGGTGCGGCGCTGTCGTAAATCCTTATAGCAACTATGACGCGACATCTCGGACGTCTAGGGGTGGACGGCGCAGGACCGGCGATGCAGGTATCGCATCACCGGTTTGATCAAGGGGTGTCGTAGAGGGTTGCTAGCGCTGTCGCATCACTGTTGCGCGAGGCTGCGCACAGTGCGACTGGCGCACCCGGGTCCCTGGGGAGAGGCCTGGCGTGTTTGGCGGCGGATCCGGGTCGGGAGCCCGGGTCCGCCTTTTTTTTGCCGAAACGAGCGCAGTGCGCGGCAGTTGCCAAACCTGGTTGGCCGCTACTGGCACGGGTCGGAATGCCCGGCTCAACGCCGGCGATATGGTGTGCGGCAGGCTGCCGCCTGATTGCCTGATCGCGCGGTCGCCCATCGTCGTGCAGCCGCGCGCGAACGCGTCAGGCCAGCGGAATGCGTACCGAAAAACAGGTGCCGCCTTCCGACCGCGGCCGCACCGTCACCTCGCACCCCAGCGTCTCGGCGGTGCGGTGCACGATCCATAGCCCGATGCCCAGACCATCGCTGCGCGGGTCCGCCTGGCGAAACGCCTGGAAGACCTGCTCGGGCTGTTCCAGATTCAAGCCGATGCCACTGTCGATGATCTCCACCACCGCATAACCGGGCCGGCGGCGGGTGCCGACCAGCACGCGTCCACGCTCGGTGTATTTGATGGCGTTGCCGACCAAGTTGCCGATCAGGGTGGTCAGCAAGGTGGGGTGGCTGACCACGCGCAGCGAGGTCGGCACGTGGCGCAGCGCCAGGCACTTGTCGATGGCCGGCTGGCGCCAGACGCCCAGCACCGAGTGCAGCACGTCTTCCAGCTGCAGCGGCTGCATGTCCGGCATGGCTGCCTTGCTGGCGGCTGCCAGCGTGGCCAACTCGTCCAGGTGGCGCCCGACCTGGCTAATGGCATCGCGCGCCGTCACCAGGGTCGGAATGGAATCGACGTTGGCATGCCGGCGCATCTTGTCGATGGCATAGGCGGCCGTGCGCAGCGGGGTCTTCAGATCGTGCCCGGCAATGGCCATCAGGCGGCTGCGGTAGCGGTCGGATTCTTCCGCGATCAGCAGCGCGCGGCGCAATTCCAGCTGCGCCATGGTCTGGCGTGCGAGCGCGCGCAGGGCTTCGACCTGTTCGTCGGTGAGCTTGCGCGGCTGCCGGTCGAGCACGCAGACGGTGCCCAGCGGCAGGCCGTCCGGCGTCTTCAACAGCGCGCCGGCATAGAAGTACAGCGGCGCCTCGCCGGTGACCAGCGGGTTGCGCGAAAAGCGGCTGTCTTCGCGCGTGTCGGGCACCACCAGTACGTCGCTGTCGAGCAGCGCATGCGCGCACATCGACTTGAACAGCGGCGTCTGGCGCTCGCCCATCCCGAGCTCGCTCTTGAACCACTGGCGGTCCGCATCCACCAGGCTGATCAGGGCGATCGGGGTCTGGCAGATGATCGACGCCAGCCGGGTAATGTCCTCGAAGGCGGCCTCGCGCGGCGTATCGAGGATGCCGTAGCTGCGCAGCGCCTGGAGGCGCAGCGCCTCGCTGGGCGGCTTGGGCGCGCAGGGAAGTGGCTCGGCCGCTGGATCGGACAGGACGGTGCTCATGCGCGCGCAGGATGAATGGGACGACGTGCAAGCATAGGGCATGGCGGCGCCCCGCACGTATGCCCGTTCGGATGCATCGATGGAACTGTGACTGCCGGCCTGGACAATGGATTGAGGGGATGGCTTGCGCGTCATCGCCAGGGACGTGGTCGCGAGCCGGCGGGACAGCGATGGTCGACCAAGCTCCAGGCGATGCCCGTTCGCGCAGATGCCTGCACCGGTGTGGGGTGCGACATCCGGTCGCGCACCGGCCGCGCCCATCGCTCGCGCCGACACGGCGGCTTACACTGCGCCGATGTCCTCGGCCCATCGCCATCGCCTGCTGCACCTGCTCGCCTGCCTGGCAGTGGCACTGATGCTGGTGGCGCCGTTGATCAGCCGCTGGAGCCAGGCACGCGCGCCCGAGCCGATGTGCATGAGCGGCCCGGCGCCTGCCGCTGCTGCAGTGCATGCGGGCCACGCGCCGGCGCAAGCGCACGGCGCGGTGCCGCCGGATCACGCCATGGCCGGCGCCATGCACCATGCCGGCGACCATGACACCGCGCTGCATGGCGAAGCCTGCGACTACTGCATGCTGGCCGCACGCCTGCTGCCCTGGCTGGCGCTGCTGGTGCTGTGTCTGCTGCCGCGACGCCCCGTGCAGATGCCGTTGCCGGCGACGGTGCGGGCATGGTCGGCCTTGCACTGGCCCGCGCTCGGAGCGCGTGGGCCACCGTTGTCCGCCTGAGCCTTGCCCCGTTGCGGGCGTCCGCTCTGCTGCGGCCTGTCTGCGCTTGATGCGTTGGCGCGCCTGCGCAGACGCGATGGACGACGCATTCTTTGAATGAAGCCGGTGCTCGCCCTGTGGGGGCGGCGTGCGGCTGCATTGCCGTGGTGACGCGGCAAAGGGTTGGTCATGCGTTTGCGGTTGTCGAAAACGATGTGGTACGCGCCGTCGTTGGCGCTGGTGTGCGGTCAGGCCTGCCAGGTACAGGCGCAGGATGCCGCGCTGACACTGGGTAAGGTGCAGGTGAGCGAGCACGCACAGCGCACGCCGAGTACGGCGCGCGTGCTGAGTTCGGTCGATGTGATCGGTGGTGCGCTGCTGCACGATCAGCACGTGGATTACAGCTGGGAACTGTTGATGCGCGCGCCCGGCGTGCAGGTGACCCAATTCCGTATGGGGACCGATGCAGGGCGGTTTTCGTTCCGCGGCTTCAACGGCGAGGGACGGATCAACGCGGTCAAACTGCTGATCGACGGCATCCCCAGCAACGATAACGCTGGTGGCATGCCGTATCTGGATGCGGTGTTTGCGCAGGACATCAGCGCCATCGAAATCGTGCGCGGCACCAACGATGCGCGGTACGGCCTGAACGCCATCGCCGGCAGCGTGGATGTGCTGACCCGCACCGGTGGCAACGATGGCCGCCTCAGCGTCACCGCCGGTAGCTTCGGTGCGCGCGAGGTGCAACTGGGCAAGGGCTGGGAGCGGGGCCCGTGGAGTCAGAACTATGTGCTGGCCTGGCGCGATTCCGATGGGTATCGCGATCACGCGGATGCGCGCAAACGCAGCGTGGCCGGCAAGTGGTTCTATACCGACCCGGATGGCGCCTTCCGTGCCGGGCTGACCACGCGCTACTACGACAACCACGCGCTGGAGGCGGGGTATTTGGATGCGGCCAGTGCGCGTGCGGCGCCGCGCAGTTCGCCTGCGTATGCGCAGGACGATCGCAGTGAACGCCGTGTGCGTCAGACCGCCTTGCACGCCGATGGCACGCTGGGTGCCGATGCGCAGTGGAGCGCCAAGGCCTACCAGAACGGCTACCGCAATCAACGCTGGGTACGGTTTTCCGCAGCCGGCCTGCAGCAGGAACGCGACACCGCTGAAACCCATCGCGGCGTACTGCTGCATGGCAACTGGCAGCCCGGCTGGGGCATGTGGAACGCGGCGCTGGAAGCCGGCGCCGATGCGCAGTGGCAAGACAACCGGTCGCAGCGCTACCGCACCATGGCACGCGTGCGCGGCGCACAACTGCGCGACTGGAACTACGATCTGCACACTCGCGGTGCCTATGTGCAGGCCGTGCTGCGCCCGGTCGACCGTTTGCAACTGGTGCCGGGGTATCGCATCGATCGTGTCGATGGAACTTTGCATGACGTGCTGGCCGGCGTGTGGGCGCCGACCTACGACTACGGCACCATCAAGCAGCCCAAGTTCAGCGCCAGCTATCGTGTTGGCGAACAGGGTAGCGTGTACGCCAACTGGGGACGCACCTTCCAGATCGGTAGCGGCGATGGTGCGTATCGTCGCCAGCCGGGCAATCTCGGGCCATCGATCAACGATGGCTGGGAAACCGGCTTCAAATTCGCGCCGTCGGCACTGCTGGATGGGCGGGTGGCGTATTGGGAACAACGCGCGTCCGGCGAGGTGGCCACCATTCTCGGCGTCAACGGCGTGGCCGGCATCGGTGATGTGGCCAATGTCGGCCGGACGCTGCGGCGCGGGTGGGATGCGCAACTGAATCTGCAACCGGCCGAACACTGGCGTGCGTGGATGTCGTATTCGCGTCAGAAGGCCAGCATCGCCACGCCCGACCCCAGCGCGCCGGCCACGCGCGGCAAGGAGATCGAAAACGTGCCGCACTGGCTGGCTACCGCCGGGCTGGAGTGGCAGGTGAGTGCAGCGGTGCAGCTCAGCGCCTGGGGCAACGCGCAGGGCGATTATTACCTGGAGCGCAGCAATACCCTGGGCCGCACCGGTGGCTATGCCTTGCTCAATCTTGGCGCGCGTTGGAACGTGGATGCGCGTAATGCACTCAGCGTGCAGCTACGCAATGTCACCGATCGCGCCTATGTGTATGCGTGGTACGACAGCGGCAGTTCCGGCTATTCGCCGGGCGATGGCCGCGCGCTGTCGGTGTCCTGGGATTGGAGCTTCTGATGCGCACACGCACGGGGACTGCCAGCGTCGACCTGGCGCCGGGCGATGGTCGCTGGCGGTTCTATCGCGCGGTGTGGCGCTGGCATTTCTATGCCGGGCTGCTGGTGCTGCCTTTCATCATCTGGCTGGCGCTGACGGGCGCGGCATTCTTGTATCAGGATGCCATCGATCGCACGGTGCACCACGGTTTGAAAGTGGTGCCGGTGGGCGCGGCGCGCGCGTCTGCACAGCACCTGGTGGAGGTCGCGCAGCGCGACGGTGGCGGCACGTTGTTCCGCTACACCACGCCCAAACGTGCCGATGCCAGTGCAGAGATTGGCCTGGTAGATGCGCAGGGCACGCGCAGGGTGGTGTATGTGGACCCGTATCGCATGCGTGCGTTGGGCAGCTTGCCCGAGCACGGCACCCTGGCCTGGACGATTCGGCGGCTGCACAGTCTGGAGTTGATCGGCCCGTTCGCACGGGGCCTGATCGAAATGGCGGCGGGGTGGGCGATCGTGCTGGTGCTCACCGGTGTGTACCTGTGGTGGCCGCGCGGGCGGCGTGGTGGGGTGGTCAACGTCCGTGGCACGCCGAAACAGCGGCTGTTCTGGCGCGACCTGCATGCGGTGACCGGTGCCGGCGTGGGGGCGGTCCTGGTGTTTCTGGCGCTGACCGGCATGCCGTGGTCGTGGCTATGGGGAGCGCAGGTCAATCGCTGGGCCAACGGGCACGACTTCGGCTATCCGGCCGGCCTGCGCGTGCAGCAGCCGATGTCGGAGCAACGCTTATCCGAAACAACCGATCCGGCGTGGTCGTTGCGGCAGGCACGTCTGCCGGAGTCCGCGTTGCCTGCGGCTGGTGCGCTGGACGAGCGATGGCAGGACGGGCAAGCGGACGGGCTGCGCGCAGCTGCGGTGCACGCGGCCGATCCTCACCCCAACCCCAGCTCCGCGCCCCGGTCCGTGCCAGCAGCGCGGGCGCGCCAAGGCGCGCAAGCAGTGCCTTCGAGCCCCGAGGGGAGAGCGGCTGGCTTCCATCCGGCTCATCCAGAACATCCAGAACATCCAGAACATTCAGAACATTCAGAACATTCAGAACATTCAGAACATCCAGAACATTCAGAACATCCAGAACATCCAGAACATTCAGAACATTCAGAACATTCAGAACATTCAGAACAACCGGAGCAACCGGAGCAACCGGAGCAACCGGAGCATTCAAGCCAGTCAGACCAATCCGTCCATGCGGCGCACGGTGGCGCCGGCAGTGTCGCTGCGCCAGGGAGGGGCGCGATGGGACTGGATGCGGCGATGGCGCGGTTCGATACGCTCGGTATTGCGCCGGGGTATAGCGTGTCGCCGCCGCGTGGCGCGCGTGGTGTGTATACGGCTTCGGTTTACCCGGCCGATCTGCAGCAGCAGCGGGTGATCCATCTGGATCAGTACAGCGGTGCGGTGCTGCTGGACATGCACTACCGCGATTACGGGCCGGTGGGGCGCGCGCTGGAATGGGGCATCAATGTGCATCTGGGCCAGCAATACGGCACTGCCAATCAGTTGATCCTGTTGTTTGCCTGCGCGGCGATCGTGCTGTTGTGCGTCAGTGCCGCGGTGATGTGGTGGAAGCGGCGGCCGGTGGGTGGGCTGGGCGTGCCGCCCTTGCCCGCCGACCCACGCACCCTGCGCGGGTTGCTGGTGCTGCTGGTGCTGTGCGGGTTGCTGTTTCCGATGGTGGGGCTGTCGCTGCTGCTGATGTGGCTGTTCGATCGTTACTGGATACAGCGCTCGCAAGCAGACGCTGCGGCGTGATGTGGTGGCTGCGTGTGCAGCCACCACTCAAATGTCCTCGTGAATCCCGCACTCGCGCTTGAGGCCGAAAAAGCGTGTGTCTTCTTCGCGCATGCCCGGTTCCCAGCGGCGGGTGGTGTGGAAGTCGCCGATCGAGACGTAGCCTTGCTCCCACAGCGGGTGATACGGCAGGTCGTGCGCCTGCAGGTATTGCCACACATCGCGGTCGGTCCAGTCGGCGATCGGGCTGATCTTGTAGCGGTCGCCGCGCTTCTGCACGATCGGCGTCTGCGCGCGTCCGCCGGACTGGCTGCGGCGCAGGCCGGTGAACCAGGTGCCGACATTGAGCTCGTCCAGTGCGCGGCGCATCGGTTCGACCTTGCGCAGGTTGTTGTACTGGTCGATGCCGACCATGCCCTGTTCCCACAACCGGCCATGGCGCGCTTCCATCCAGGCGCGGCTGACCAGCGGGCGATACACCTTGAGGTTGAGCTTGAGCCGGTCGGCCAGCGCATCGGCAAAGCGGTAGGTCTCCGGAAACAGGTAGCCGGTATCGACCAGGATCACCGGAATGTCCGGGCGCTGCTGGGTGAGCAGATGCAGCGTGACCGCCGATTGCGCGCCGAAGCTGGACGACAGCGCGGCGTCCTGCGGACCATGTTGAAGCGCCCACGCCACGCGCTCGTCGGCGCGCAGGCTTTCCAGTTGCGCGTTGAGCCCGTCCAGGTCGTCCAGCGCGGAAGAGGTGATCGATGCAGCGGGCAGCGCGGTCATGCGAGCAATTCCAGGTCGAGGTGACGGTGCGTGGGGTAGGGCGGCAGTGCGATCAGTCCACTGCGGTGCAGGAAATCGCCGAAGCCTTCGTCGCCGGCCTGATCGCGTTCTGCGGCGTAGCGGGCCAGTAACGGGTCCAGCGCGGCCAGGATCTCCGGCTCGGCGATGTTTTCGCGATACAGGGTATTCAGACGCTGGCCGCGACGGTCGCCGCCCAGCATCAGGTTGTAGCGACCGGGTGCCTTGCCCACCAGTGCGATCTCGGCCAGATACGGGCGCGAACACCCATTGGGGCAACCGGACAGGCGCAGCACGATGGGGGTGTCGGCCAGCCCGTGCTGCTGCAACAGCGGCTGCAGCGCAGCGCTGAAATCAGGCAGGTAGCGCTCGGCCTCGGCCATCGCCAGGCCGCAAGTCGGCAGTGCCACGCAGGCCATCGCACCGCGTGCCAGCGCGGTGGCGGCATGGTTGCCCGCATCCAGCGCGTACTGCGCAACCAGCGCATCGATCTGCGCGCGCTGCGGCGCAGGTACACCGGCGATGACCAGATTCTGGTTGGGCGTCATCCGGAACTCGCCCACGTTCAACTGCGCAATCGCGCGCAGCCCGCTCAGGTGCGCGCTGGTCTCGGTGTCGGCAATGCGCCCGGCCGGCAGCGACAGGGTCAGATGCCACAGGCCGTCGTCGCCTGCGACCCAGCCATAGCGGTCGCCGTTGTGCTCGAACGCGAATCTTTGCGCAGGCTGCAGCGAAAAACCGGCGCGACGTTCGATCTCGGCCACGATGGTGTCCAGGCCGTGATCGTCGATGGTGTACTTGAAGCGCGCGCGCTTGCGCACCGCGCGGTTACCTAGATCGCGCTGGGTGGTGACCACCGCGGTCGCGAGCTCCAGCAATTGATCGCGGGTCACGAAACCAATGACGTTGGCCACGCGTGGCCAGGTTTCCGCGTCGCCATGGCTGGCGCCCATGCCGCCACCGATGCTGACGTTGTAACCGAGCAGCTCGCCGTCGCGCAGGATGGCAATGAAGCCCAGGTCGTTGGCGAACACGTCCACGTCGTTGAGCGGCGGGGCGGCGAAGCCGATCTTGAACTTGCGCGGCAGATACCGATCGCCGTAGATCGGCTCGTCTTCGCTGCCGGAACCGGAGACGCGTTCCTCGTCCAGCCAGATTTCGTAGTACGCACGGGTATTGGGCAACAGGTGCTCGGACACGCGCGCGGCATCGGCGTACAGCGTGGCATGGGCCTGCGACAACAAGGGGTTGGCCGCAACCTGCACGTTGCGATTGACGTCGCCGCAGGCCGCCAGCGTATCGACCAAGGTGGCGTTGATCGCCTGCATGGTCGCCTTGAGTTCGCGCTTGATCACGCCATGGAACTGGAACGCCTGGCGGGTGGTGATGCGTAGCGAATGGTTGGCGTAACGGGTGGCGATGCCATCCAGCGCCAGCCACTGGCTGGGCGAGATCACCCCACCCGGGGTACGGGTGCGGATCATGAACTGATACGCCGGCTCGAGTTTCTGCCGACGCCGCTCATCGCGGATATCGCGATCGTCCTGCTGGTAGCTGCCGTGGTACTTGATCAGCGTCTGATCGTCCTCGCGCAGCGCCCCGGTCACCGCATCGGCCAGGCTCTGCTGCAGTGATCCGCGCAGACGGCGACTTTCGGATTTGATGTCTTCGACGGAGTGGCTCATGGGAATCGGGAATGGGGAATAGGGAGTCGTAAAAAACTGCTTGGTCTGCCAGGAAAGGTCAGTTGCGGGCTGTACCGATTCCCGATTTCCCACTCCCGATTCCCGGCATTAATAGACATCGCGCGCATAGCGTCCCTCCACCTGCAGCTGTGTGAGATACGCGGCGGCGTCTTCGGCGCTGCGGGCGCCGTGGGTGGCCACAATGTCCAGCAAGGCAGCGTGCACGTCCTTGCCCATGCCGATGGCGCCGCAGACATAGACGTGCGCGCCGCCCTGTAGCCACGCGTAGACCTCGGCACCGCGTTCGCGCAGGCGGTGTTGCACGTAGACCTTGTCGGCGTGGTCGCGCGAGAACGCCAGCTCCAGCGCGTGCAGCTCGCCGCGTTGCAGGGCGTGCTGCCACTCGGCCTGGTACAGGAAATCGGTATTGAAATGCTGGGCGCCGAAGAACAGCCAGTTACGCCCCTTGGCACCGGTTTCGGCGCGTTCCTGCACAAAGCCGCGGAACGGCGCCACGCCGGTGCCCGGGCCGATCATCAGGATGTCGCGGTCGGCGTCGGCCGGCACGCGAAAGCGTGTGTTGGGTTCGATGTAGGCCGGGGCGGTATCGCCTTCGGCGAGTGCGGCGAGAAAGCCGCTGGCCGAGCCCAGATGCGCGTGGCCGTGCGCCTGGTAGGTGAGTTCGTCCACGACCAGATGCACTTCTTCGCCCACGCGCTTGCGGCTGGAGGCGATCGAGTACAGCCGCGGGGTGAGTGGACGCAGGGTGTCCAGCAGGCTGGCGTGGTCCCAATCCGCCGGCCAGCGTCGCAGCACGTCGATCACTTGATGATCGGAGAGCAACGACGCCAGGCCGGCAGTCTGGGTAGGGGTGAGCAGCGCCTGCAGTTCGTCTGCGCGCGCGCGCTCGGCATGGGCGGTCAGAAACGGCCGCGACAGCTTGGTCAGTTCGCGCCGGGTCGCCAGCCACTCGTTCAAGGCCAGAGTCTGGTCGCCGACAGTGACGGCGGCATGACCATCCAGTCGCAAGGTCTGCAGCACCGCATCCACCAATGCCGGCGGATTGCGATGGACGATGCCCAGCGCATCGCCGGGCTCGTAACTCAGGCCGCTGCCTTCCAGCGAAAATTCCAGGTGCCGCACGCGCTTGCCGGGCTGCGCATAGACGCGAAAGCCCGGGCCCTTGAAGTCGCGCCCGCTGATGATCTGGTTGGCCAGCAGCTCGGCGGCAAACGGGTGCTGGTGCGACCACGCCGGCGCAACCGGGTTGCTGCGCAATGGCGTGACCGTGGCCGAGTGCGGAGCGCTCTTGAGCAGCTCGCGCGCTTGCTTGAGCGCTTGCGCGCGCCACGGGTCGGCGATGCTGTCGATGTCCAGGTCCGCTTCGCCGCGCGGCTGCACACGGCTGGCACCGAGCTCGGCCAGACGGTCGTCGATGCGCCGCGCGATGCCGCAGAACTGCGCATAGCTGGAATCGCCCAGGCCCAGGACCGCGTACCTGAGCTCGGGCAGCTTGGGCGCGCGGCGGCCGGCCAGGAATTCGACCAGGCCGATCGCATCGTCCGGCGGGTCGCCTTCGCCCTGGGTGCTGATCACCACGTACAACAGGCGTTCGCTGGCGAGCTCGCGGGTGGGGTAGGCGTCGGCGCGCAGCAAGCGCACGCTCAGCCCGGCGGCCTCGGCATCGGCGGCCAGTTGTTCGGCCTGGCGGCGCGCGTTGCCGGTCTGGCTGCCGTACACCACGGTCAGCCGCTGGCTGTCCTGCGCGGCCGCCTGCGGTTGCCCGCCCGGCAGGACCGCCAGCGACCGTGGCGGTTGGCCCTGCGCCAGCCCGGCGGTATAGCCGGACAGCCACCACAGCGAGGCGGTATCCAGGCCGTCGACCAACCGTTCCAGCAGCGCCTTGCGCTCGTCGGGCAAGGGGCTGGGCGGTAGCGCGGAACTGGCGGCGGTCATTCGGATCCAGGAGCGGCGATTGGATGAACGATGTTAGGGAAGCGTTCGCCCGTCCAGAAAGGATCACCGGTTATCGCGTTATGCCGGCCGCTTATTTCAGGCAGACATCTGCCCGCCACACACTGCGCTGCCTTGGCCTACCATCGGCTGGTCTTGCCTGCCGCCGCCCCGACACCCTGATGACCCTGCCACCGCTGTCACACCTGGACCGGCTCGAAGCCGAAAGCATCCACATCCTGCGCGAGGTCGCCGCCGAGTTCCGGGCCCCGGTGATGCTGTATTCGGTCGGCAAGGACAGCTCGGTGCTGCTGCATCTGCTGCTCAAGGCCTTTGCGCCGTCGCAGCCGCCGATCCCGCTGCTGCACGTGGACACGCGCTGGAAGTTCGGCGAGATGATCGCCTTTCGCGATCGCCGTGCGGCCGAGACCGGCGTGGACCTGCGCGTGCACATCAACCCCGACGGCGTCGCGCAGGACATCGGCCCGATCAGCCATGGCGCGGCGGTGCATACCGACATCATGAAGACCCAGGGCCTGAAGCAGGCGCTGGAGCAGGGCGGATTCGATGCGGCGATCGGCGGGGCGCGCCGCGACGAGGAGAAATCGCGTGCCAAGGAGCGCGTGTTCTCGTTCCGCAATGCGCGTCATCGCTGGGATCCCAAGAATCAGCGCCCGGAGCTGTGGAATCTCTACAACGCGCGCACCAGGCCCGGCGAGAGCGTGCGCGTGTTTCCGCTCTCCAACTGGACCGAGCTGGATATCTGGCTATACATCTATCGCGAAAAGATCCCGGTGGTGCCGCTGTATTTCGCCGCAACGCGGCCGGTGGTGGAGCGCGATGGCGCCTGGATCATGGTCGACGACGAGCGCCTGCCGCTGCAGCCCGGCGAAATCCCGCAGCTGCGCTCGGTGCGCTTCCGCACGCTGGGCTGCTATCCGCTCACCGGCGCGATCGAATCGACTGCAGACACGCTGGAAGCGGTGATCGCCGAAATGCTGGTCAGCACCAGCTCCGAACGCCAGGGCCGCATGATCGATCATGCGCCGGGTGCGTCGATGGAACAGAAAAAGCTTGAGGGGTATTTTTGATGGGCCGTGAATCGGGAGTCGGGAATGGGGAATCGGAACAGCAGTTCGCTGCGTCTGAATCGTTCGATGATGCCGCTTTTGCCATTCCCGATTCCCGATTACCGATTACCGGCGCCATCGGCGCCTACCTGCATCAACACGAATCCAAGCCGCTGCTGCGTTTCATCACCTGCGGCAGCGTGGACGATGGCAAGAGCACCTTGATCGGGCGCTTGCTGTACGACAGCAAGCGTTTGTTCGACGATCAACTGGCAGCGCTGGAAAGCGATAGCCGCCGGCATGGCACGCAGGGCGAGGGCATCGATTACGCGTTGCTGATGGACGGATTGGCTGCCGAGCGCGAGCAGGGCATCACCATCGATGTGGCGTATCGCTACTTCGATACCGACCGACGCAAGTTCATCGTCGCCGACTGCCCCGGCCACGAGCAATACACACGCAACATGGCCACCGGCGCGTCCACCGCCGATGTGGCGGTGGTGCTGGTGGATGCGCGCAAGGGCTTGCTGGCGCAGACGCGCCGGCACAGCTATATCGTGTCGTTGCTGGGCATCGGCCACGTGGTGCTGGCGGTCAACAAGATGGATCTGGTGGACTACGACGCCGACGTCTTTAAAGCCATCGCCGATGGCTACTGCGCGCTGGCCACGCAGTTGGGCATTGCCGATGTGCAGTGCATTCCGTTGTCGGCACTGGCTGGCGACAACCTGTCCAGCGCTTCCACCCGCATGCCGTGGTACAGCGGGCCGCATCTGCTGCAGCATCTGGACAGCGTGCAGCTGGAGCCGCCTGAGACCGGCAGCGGGCTGCGCTTGCCGGTGCAATGGGTCAATCGCCCCAACGCGCAGTTCCGCGGCTATGCCGGCACGATTGCCGCCGGCCAGGTGCGGGTGGGCGATGCCGTGGTGGTGGTGCCCTCCGGGCGGCGTACCCAGGTGGCATCGGTGCTGGATGCCAATGGCGAGGTGGACAGTGCGCGCGCCGGTCAGGCGGTCACGCTGACCTTGCGCGATGAGATCGATATCAGCCGCGGCGACATCATCGCCGCCATCGACGACCCGCCGGAAGTGGCCGACCAGTTCGCCGCGCATCTGCTGTGGATGGACGATGCCGCCTTGCTGCCGGGCCGCCCGTACTGGCTCAAGATCGGCAGCCGTACGGTCACCGTGAGCATCAGCGAGATCAAGCACAAGGTCGATGTGAATACGCAGGAGCGGCTGGCCGCCAAGCGGCTGGAACTCAACGAGGTGGGCTACTGCAATCTCGCGTTGGATGAGCCCATCGCCTTTGCGCCTTACGCACGCAACCGCGTGCTCGGCGGTTTCATCCTGATCGACCGGCAGAGCAATGCCACCGTGGCGGCGGGGACGCTGGAGTTTGCGTTGCGCCGCGCCGGCAACGTGCATTGGCAGCACCTGGATGTGGACCGCAGCGCCCGTGCGCGCATCAAGGGCCAGGCGCCGCGCGTGCTGTGGTTCACCGGCCTGTCGGGCGCGGGCAAATCCACCGTCGCCAATCTGGTCGACAAGCGCCTGCATGCGCTGGGCTATCACACCTTCATCCTGGACGGCGACAACGTGCGCCACGGACTCAACCGCGATCTGGGCTTCACCGACGAAGATCGCGTGGAAAACATCCGCCGCGTGGCCGAGGTGGCGCGGCTGATGGCCGACGCCGGCCTGATCGTGCTGGTCAGTTTCATCTCGCCGTTCCGCGCCGAGCGGCAACTGGCGCGCGAGCGGTTCGATGCGGGCGAGTTTGTCGAGGTGTTTGTGGATGTGCCGCTGGAGGTGGCAGAAGCGCGCGATGTGAAGGGGCTGTACCGCAAGGCGCGGGCCGGGCAGATTCCCAACTTCACCGGTATCGACTCGCCGTACGAGGCGCCCGAGACACCGGAGATCCATCTTCACGCCGATGGTGAGAATGTAGAGGCGCTGGCGCGCCACGTGCTCGAGTTTCTGGGGCTGGAGCGCTGAGCGCAGCCTTCAGGACGTTGCATCCAGTGTCCCGCGCGTTGTGCGCGGCATCAGACCCAACCGTGGCACGACTGCGCGGGTCTGCGCCTCAGGGCTTGCCGGGGTACCGGATTGCAGCATCGAGGGCCGCGCCGACCAGCGCATCGTGACCCGGACGGCAAGGGTCTTTGGTCATGGTGCAAAGCGCGCCCTTTCTGTCAACGCATGGCGGCGAGGTCGGTAAACTTTCGCGGTACCCCGCCAGGATGTTCTGATGCTTGTTCTGCCCAGCGCGCGCAGTTGCGCCGCGCTCTTGTTGGCCGTGTGGCTGTCCGGTTGTGCCCGTCAGGCCAGTGCGCCGGCCGCTGCCAAGCCCATCCCGGTGGTCGTGCAGCCGGTGGCGGTGCAGCCCTGGAACTCCACCGTGCAATCGATCGCCACCGTGCGTGCGCGCGAATCGGTCGCGCTCACTGCGGCGGTCAGCGATGTGGTCGAGCAGGTGTATTTCGACAGCGGCGACGAGGTCAAGGCCGGGCAGTTGCTGCTGCGGCTGCGCGGCA
This sequence comes from Xanthomonas sp. 10-10, assembly GCF_040182365.1. Classification (NCBI taxonomy): domain Bacteria; kingdom Pseudomonadati; phylum Pseudomonadota; class Gammaproteobacteria; order Lysobacterales; family Lysobacteraceae; genus Xanthomonas; species Xanthomonas sp. 10-10. The sequence continues at coordinate 3,891,857 of NZ_CP144460.1, read as the reverse complement.
ATTCGCAGCAGGCCGCGCTGACCGCCGCGCAGGCCACCTTCGAGGAAACCGACCAGCTGTATCGCCGCCAGTTGGGCCTGGTTGGCCAGCAACTGGTTGCCAAGTCCACCGTCGACACCCAGCGTGCGCTGCGCGATGCGGCGCAGGCGCGCGTGCAGCAGATGCGCGCGGAAATCACCGACCGCGAGGTGCGTGCGCCGTTTTCCGGCGTGCTGGGCATCCGCCAGATCAGTCCGGGGTCGTTGATCACCTCCAGCACCGTGATCGCCACGCTGGACGATGTGGCGCGCATGTACGTGGATTTTCAGGTGCCGGAATCGCAGTTCGGCCTGGTGCAGCTCGGCAATGCCGTCAATGGCACCGCGGCGGCGTATCCGGGTGCGCGTTTCGATGGCGTGGTCGCCGCGATCGACTCGCGCATCGACGAGACCACCCGCTCGGTGACGGTGCGTGCGGACTTCCCCAACGACGACCGTCGCCTGCGCCCGGGCATGCTGCTGGATGTGCGGCTGTTGCAGCCGGCGCGGCAGGCGCTGGTGATCCCGGAGATTGCGGTGGTGCAGGTGGGGCGCGAGTCGTACGTGTTCCGGGTCAAATCCGACAGCAGCGTGGAGCGCGCCGATGTGCGCCTGGGCGAGCGGCGCGACGGCAAGGTGGAGGTGCTGGAGGGTGTCAAGGCCGGTGAGCGCATCGTGGTGGACGGCACCGGCAAACTGCGTCCGGGCCTGAAGGTGGTGGACCAGGCCGCGCCCGCGTCGACGCGCCCGCAGGCAGCGGCACAATGAAGCTCTCCGACCTGTCCATTACCCGCCCGGTGATGGCGGTGGTGATGAGCCTGTTGCTGATCGTGCTGGGGGTGATGTCGTTCACCCGCCTTACCCTGCGCGAACTGCCGGCGATCGACCCGCCCATCGTCTCGGTGGACGTGGAGTACACCGGCGCGTCGGCCGCGGTGGTGGAAAGCCGCATCACCCAGGTGCTGGAAGATGCGCTGGCCGGCATCGAAGGTATCGAGACCATCGAGGCGCGCAGCCGTAACGGTTCGTCGGACATCAGCATCGAGTTCGTGCAGTCGCGCGATGTGGAAGCGGCCGCCAACGACGTGCGCGATGCGGTCAGCCGCGTCTCCGACCGCATGCCGGACCAGGCGCGCCCGCCGGAGATTTCCAAGGTCGAAGCCGACGCCGACCCCATCCTGTGGCTCAACATGAGCTCCAGCACGATGGACACGCTGCAGCTGTCCGACTACGCCGAGCGCTACGTGGTGGATCGCTTCTCCAGCCTGGACGGCGTGGCGCAGGTGCGTATCGGCGGGCGCCAGCGCTATGCGATGCGCATCTGGCTGGACCGCGATCAACTGGCCGCGCGCGAGCTCACCGTGGCCGATGTGGAAGCGGCGCTGCAGAACGAGAACGTGGAGTTGCCGGCCGGCAGCATCGAATCGGCGCAGCGCGACTTCACCCTGCGTGTGGAGCGCAGCTACCTCAAGCCGGAAGACTTCGCCAAGTTGCCGTTGAGCAAGGGCGAGGGCGGCTATGTGGTGCGGTTGGGCGATGTGGCCAAGGTGGAGCTCACCTCGGCCGAGCGGCGCGCGTATTTCCAGAGCAACGGCGTGCCCAACGTGGGCCTGGGCATCGTGCGCAACTCCACCGCCAATGCGCTGGACGTTGCACGCGAGGCGCGCGCGCAGGCCGAGGAAGTGCAGAAGTCGCTACCGCAGGGCACCAACATCTTCGTCGCCTTCGACACCACCACCTTCATCGATGCGGCGGTGGAGCGCGTGTACCACACGCTGATCGAAGCGGTGGTGCTGGTGCTGGTGGTGATCTGGGTGTTTCTGGGCAGCGCACGCGCTGCGCTGATTCCTGCAGTGACGGTGCCGGTGTGTCTGATCGCCGCATTCATCGCGCTGTACGCATTCGATTTTTCGATCAATCTGCTGACCTTGCTGGCGCTGGTGCTGTGTATCGGCCTGGTGGTGGACGATGCCATCGTGGTGGTGGAAAACATCCAGCGCCGCATCGATCTGGGCGAGCCGCCGCTGGTGGCTGCCAAGCGCGGTACCGGCCAGGTGGCCTTCGCGGTGATCGCGACCACGGCCGTCTTGGTGGCGGTGTTTTTGCCGGTGGGGTTTCTGGAAGGCAATACCGGGCGTTTGTTCCGCGAGTTGGCGGTGGCACTGGCCGCGGCGGTGGCGATATCGGCATTCGTGGCGCTGACGCTGACGCCGATGATGTCGTCCAAGCTGCTGCGCTCGCACAGCCAGGCCAAACCCAATCGCTTCCATCGGTGGTTTGACGGGCGCATGCAGGCGGTGTCCGGCGCGTACGGGCGCTCGCTGGAGCGTCACGTGCACCGCACCTGGATCTTCGCGCTGCTCATGCTGCTGGCCTTGGGCGCCAGCGCCTGGTTGATGGGCCGCATTCCCTCCGAACTGGCGCCGGCGGAAGATCGCGGCAATTTCCAGATCATGATCGACGGGCCCGAAGGCGCCGGCTTCGATTACACCGTCGGGCAGATGCATCAGGTCGAAGACATCCTGCGCCCGTACGTGGGGCAGGACAAACCGATCGTGCGTGCCAATCCGCGCGTGCCCGGTGGCTTTGGCAGCAGCGAGGAAATGCACACCGGCCGGGTCAGTGTGTTTTTGCAGGATTGGGAAAAGCGCTCCCGACCGACCACCGAAGTGGCCGACGAACTGCAGCAGAAACTCAACGTGCTCAGCGGCGTGCGTGCGCGCACGCAGGTGAGCGGCGGGCTGGTGCGTAGCCGCGGCCAACCGTTCCAGCTGGTGCTCGGTGGCCCGGACTATGCCGAGATCGCGCAGTGGCGCGACCGCATCCTGCAGCGCATGGAAGCCAATCCCGGCCTGGTCGGCCCGGATTCGGATTACAAGGAAACCCGGCCGCAGATGCGCGTCAACATCGACCGCCTGCGCGCGGCCGATCTGGGGGTGCCGGTGACCGCCATCGGTGGCGCGCTGGAAGCGATGATGGGCTCGCGCCGCGTCACCACGTTCGTGGACAACGGCGAGGAATACGACGTGATGCTGCAGGCCGGGCGCGAAGGCCGCATGGCGCCGGAAGACCTCACTGCCATCCGCGTGCGCTCCACGCGTGGCGAGTTGATTCCGCTGTCCAATCTGGTGAGCTTGAGCGAAGTGGCCGAAGCCGGCACCTTGAACCGCTTCAATCGCCTGCGCGCGATCACCATCACCGCCGGCCTGGCGCCGGGCTACCCGTTGGGCGATGCCATCGCCTGGGCGCAGCAGACCGCGCAGGAAGAATTGCCCGAATACGCGCAGCTGGACTGGAAGGGCGAATCGCGCGAATACCAGCAATCCGGCAGCGCGGTGCTGCTGACCTTCGGCATGGCCTTGCTGGTGGTGTACCTGGTGCTGGCCGCGCAGTTCGAAAGCTTCGCCCATCCGCTGGTGATCATGCTCACCGTGCCGCTGGCGGTGCTGGGTGCGCTGGTCGGTCTCTGGGTCACCGGCGGCACGCTCAACCTGTTCAGTCAGATCGGCATCGTGATGCTGGTGGGACTGGCGGCCAAGAACGGCATCCTGATCGTGGAGTTCGCCAATCAGTTGCGCGACGAAGGCCGCAGCGTGCACCAGTCCATCGTCGAATCGGCATCGGTGCGTTTGCGCCCGATCCTGATGACCTCGATCGCCACGGTGGTCGGTGCGATTCCGCTGGTGGTGGCCGGCGGGCCCGGCTCGGCCAGTCGCGCCACCATCGGTGTGGTGGTGATCTTCGGCGTGTCGCTGTCCACGCTGTTGTCGCTGTACGTGGTGCCGGCGTTCTACAGCCTGATCGCGCCTTTCACCAAGTCGCCCGAAGCGGTGGCGCGCGAGCTGGAAACCCTGGAGGCGCAGACGCCTTCGGTAGGTGGTCACGCCTGAGTGAGACCGGCAGCGGTGCGCTGCTGCCGGTTGTCGACGACGCGGGGATGGCGTTGATCGCTGCGTTTGCATTTGGCTGCACCGCAAACAAAACCCAAACCTCCGGGCGCAGGCTGTGCCCATCGAGCGCGTCAGTTCCAGGCCAGCGTCATCGATGCGATGACGCGGCGCAGCCCGGTATCGCCTTGCCGGGAGCGTCTTGGCCACTGCCTGCAACGCTGCCGCGTGATCGAGTCAGATGGCGCAATCCAGCCCAGGAGTGCATGCGATGCAGACGCTGCCTTTCGTCGATGCCGATCCGTCCACGCTGCGCGTGCAGTGTCCGCATTGCGCGGCATCGCGCGCTGGCGATGTCGCTGCACGCTCGGCAGGCGCTACGACGCCGGGCACAGCGCAACCGCCTGATGCCGCTGCGGCAGCGCCTGCGCAAACAGGCATGCACCGGCAGCGCTCGATCGAACCAGCACGCGGCGCAGCGCCGCTGCGGTGTCCGATCCTGCGTGCAGCCCTGCTCGGGAGCATTGCGCTGGTGCTGCTGGTGGTGGACATGGTCGTGCTGTGGCCGCTGCCGTAGCGCGCGCTGGCGGGCGGCTGCGCGCCCATCGCTTCGGCCGCGCAATGACTAAGGTCACATGACAGGCATGCCCGGCTATGGTCGACTTCGGCGGTTACCTGACCGGAATTGCCCATGCGTCGTCTTGCCTGCCTGCTTGCTCCTTCTCTCCTTGCGCTGTGCTGCGGTAGCGCACTTGCGCAGACGTCCGGCGAGCCGGTACCCAATGGACGCCTGCCGGGTTGGGCGGTGCCCGAGCGCTACAGCCTGGCGATCAAGGTCGACCCGGAGCAGGCGCAGTTCAGTGGCCGCACCACCATCCGCGTCCAGCTCAAGCAGGCGTCCGACCATCTGTGGCTGCACGGCAAGGAGCTCAAGGTCAGCAAGGCCACGGTCAAGCCGGCCAAGGGCAAGGCGCTCAGCGCACGCTATGTCGACGCCGATGCGCAGACCGGTGTGGTGCGGCTGGATTTCGGCCGCACGCTGCAGCCGCAGACGCTCACCGTGGACATCACCTACAGCGCGCCGCTCAATCAGCAGCTGCAGGGCCTGTATCAGGTGAAGTACCAGGGCAAGGCGTATGCGATGACGCAGATGGAGCCGATCAGTGCGCGCTACGCGTTCCCGGGTTTCGACGAGCCGGCGTTCAAGACCCCGTTCGACCTCAGCCTGACCGTGCCCGCCGACGACCAGGCGCTGGCCAACACCATCGCCACCTCGACCAAGCCGGCCGGCAAGGGCTGGAAGACGGTGAGCTTCGCCCCGACCGTGCCGCTGCCGACCTATCTGGTCGCCTACGCCGCCGGCCCGTGGGACGTGGTGGACGTGCCGGCCATGCCGGCCACCCCGCAGCGCCCCACCCCGACCCCGCTGCGCGGGATCGCCGCCCAGGGCCAGGGCCCGCGCATCACCCCGGCGCTGGACCAGACCCCGGCGATCATCGCCGCACTGGAGGACTACTACGCCTTCGGTTATCCGTTCGACAAGCTCGATCTGGTCGCTGCCCCGGATTTCAGCGCCGGTGCGATGGAAAACCCCGGTTTTGTGACCTTCCGCGACTGGCTGCTGTTGCTGGACAAGGATTCGCCGGCCGAGAACGTGCAGCGCTCCTTCAACGTCAATGCGCATGAGCTGGCGCACCAGTGGACCGGCGACACCGTCACCATGGAGTGGTGGGACGACCTGTGGCTCAACGAGGCCTTCGCCACCTGGATGCAGCAGAAGATCACCATGCAGCTGCACCCGGAATACCGCGCCAACCTGGATCGCATCGGCGGCGCCCAGCATGCGATGGACAACGACAGCCTGGTCAGCGCGCGCAAGATCCGTCAGCCCATCACCGGCAATGGCGATATCGAAACCGCCTTCGACGGCATCACCTACCAGAAGGGTGCGGCGGTGCTGGCGATGTTCGAAGCCTTCGTCGGCGAAGACGTGTTCCGCGAAGGCATGCGCGCCTATATCGCCAAGCACAAGTTCGGCAGCGCCACCGCCGACGATCTGGTCGATGCGATCGCCGATGCCGCCGGCAAGGGCGAAGACTTCAAGGCGGCATTCCGCAGCTTCCTGAATCAGCCGGGCGTGCCCTACCTGCAGACCCAGGTGGCACGCGAAGGCGGCAAGACCGTGGTCAAGCTGCAGCAGCAGCGGTATTTGCCGCTGGGTTCGACCGGCTCCACTGCACAACAGTGGGGCGTGCCGGTGTGCGTGAAGTACGGCAAGGGCAAGAACCAGGTCGGTACCGCCTGTCAGCTGCTGGAAGACGGCAGCGGCAGCATCGTGCTGGACGGTGCCGGCAAGAACACCTGGGTGTTTCCGAATGCGCGTGGCGCCGGCTATTACCGTTTCAGCCTGCCCAAGAAGCAGCTGGCCGCACTCGGCAAGCAGGTCGCCCAGCTCGACGACAACGAGCAGCTGGCCTATGCCGATGCCATCGATGCGGCCTACCGCCATGGCGATGCCGACGGCGACGCGGTGTTGATGGCGATCGAGCAGCTGGCACCGTCTGCATCGTCCGACGTCTCCACCGCGCTGGTGGATCGCTTCGTGTGGATCTGGCGCTATCAGGCCACTACCGAGGCCCAGCGCGGCGGGTTGCGCAAGGCCGCCGAACAGGCCTATCTGCCGCGTCTGCGCCAGCTGGGTTACACGCGGCGTAACGGTGAGTCCATCGACGACACCACGCTGCGTTCGTCGCTGGCCGGCCTGTTCGCGCTGCGCCTGCAGAACGCGGAAGTGCGCAAGGCGCTGCTCGCCCAGGGCGATGCGGTGCTGGCCGGTGGCAACGGGGCGCTGGATTTCTCTGCGGCCAACCCGGATCTGCTCGGCACCGTGCTGGCGGTCACCGCGCAGGAACGCGGCGCCCCCGCGGTGCAGACCCTGATCGAGGCCTTGCGCACCCACGCCGACCCTGCGCAGCGCAACGCCATGATCGCCGCACTGGGTGCGGTGCAGGACCCTGCGCTGCTCACCCAGGTGCGCGATTTTGCGTTGACCGACGCGATCAAGGTCGGCGAGATGAAGAGCATGCTGATGCGTGGGAACAGCTACGAGAATTCGCACGCGTCGATGTGGCCGTGGTTCACCGCCAACTTCGACCGCATCGTGCAGCGTAGCGGGTCGTTCGACGGCGGCGGTCTGCCGGCGCTCGGCGCATCCGGCGGCTGCAGCGCAGAAGACGCCGACCGCCTGGATGCCTTCTTCCAGCCGCGCCTGGCCAAGCTCAGCGGTGCCGACCGCGGCCTGGCGCAGACGGGCGAAACCATCCGCCTGTGCGCCGCGCTCAAGCAGGCACAGGCCGCCAAGCGCTAAGCGGCCAGCAACGCGAGCGCGCCGCCGCGCGGTTGCGAGCGGTGTACGGAATCGGCCTGTGCCACGTGTACAGGTCGGTTTCGGGCGCACCGCCCGCATTCATCGACGATCTCTCGCGACGTGAAGCCGGTCGCGGCCAAGCTTCCGCACAACGCTGGCGTCGCTGCACAGAGCATGCGGCGCGCCGCCCCGATGCTGCATCACGGCGCACACGAGTTGCATATGGACAGCCGGCACATTGGCGCGCGTTGATGGCGCGGCGTGCGCGCACGTCGCATCGTGCGGCGCTTTCGGCCAGAATCGATCCACTCCCCACTAATGCTGGGGTTCACGATCCAGCACTCGGGGAGATTGCGTGGAAGCACTCATCAATGGCATCAACGGCATCGTCTGGAGCAAGGCACTGATCTTCATGTGCCTGGGAGCAGGCGTCTACTTCACCGTCCGCACCCGTTTCATGCAGGTACGCGGGTTCGTGGAAATGATCCGCCTCACCGTGGGCGGGCAGAAGTCCGATGCCGGGGTGTCCTCGTTCCAGGCGCTGGCGATGTCGATGGCCGGGCGTATCGGCATCGGCAACATCGCCGGCGTCGCCACCGCCATCGCTTTCGGTGGGCCGGGCGCAATCTTCTGGATGTGGGTGATGGGGTTTCTCGGTGCGTCCACGTCGTACGTGGAATCGACGCTGGCGCAGATATACAAGATCAAGGATGCCGACGGCCGCTATCGCGGCGGCCCGGCGTACTACATAGAAAAGGCGATGGGGCTGAAGTGGTACGCGCTCACCTTCGCGGTGGCCACCATCATCGCCACCGGCTTCCTGATGCCGGGCGTGCAGGCCAACGCAATCGCCGACAGCGTCATCAACGCCTGCCGGGGCACCAGCCTGTGCGGTGCGATGGACGGGCAGTGGATGGGCCTGCCGATGCGCGATGCGGCCAAGCTGGGTATCGGCATCCTGGTGGCGAGCATGCTGGCGGTGATCATCTTCGGCGGCGTCAAGCGCATCGCCAACTTCGCCGAAATCGTGGTGCCGTTCATGGCGATGGGCTACATTCTGATGGCGCTGGTCATCATGGTGCTCAACGCCGAGCGCGTGCCGGGCATGTTCGCCACCATCTTCAGCAGCGCCTTCGGCAGCCACGCCGCGTTCGGTGCCTTGCTGGGGCTGGCGGTGGAATGGGGCGTCAAACGCGGCATCTACGCCAACGAAGCCGGGCAGGGCACCGGGCCGCATGCCGCGGCAGCGGCAGAGGTGTCGCATCCGGCCAAGCAGGGCTACGTGCAGGCGTTTGCGATCTACTTCGACACCATGATGGTGTGCACCGCCACCGCATTCCTGATCCTCACCACCGGCAAGTACAACGTGTACGCGCCCGACGGCGCCAAGCCCGGCCTGTACGCCGGCCTGAGCGGGGTGGAAGAAGGCCCCGGTTATGCGCAGGCGGCGGTGGAATCGGTGCTGCCGGGCTGGGGCGCGGGCTTCGTTGCGGTGGCGTTGTTCTTCTTCGCCTTCACCACCATCATGGCCTATTACTACATGGCCGAAACCAACCTGAGCTACATCAATGGCAACCGGCGCCGGCCGCTCACCGTGCTGCTGCTGCGCCTGGGCATCCTGGGCATGGTGATCTTCGGCGCGTTCCACAATGCGCAGCTGGCCTGGGCGCTGGGCGATATCGGCGTCGGCGTCATGGCCTGGCTCAACATCATCGCCATCCTGATCCTGCACAAGCCCGCCATGCTGGCCTTGAAGGACTACGAACGGCAAAAGCGCCAGGGGCTGGATCCGGTCTTCGATCCGGTCCGGCTTGGCATCAAGAACGCGGATTTCTGGACACAACGATGAAACAACATGATGGACGTGGCGCCCGGCCGCCACGCGACACCACCGGCAGCGGCGCTGCGCCGCTCAACCCGTGGGGCCGTGCGGCGCCACGCGCACCCGCGCCGGCTGCGCCGGCGGCACGCACCGCCGCTGCCGCACCGGCCGCTGCCAACGCCAACACCGCGCGCGAGCTGCGCCTGTACGGCATCAATGCGATCCAGGCGGTGTTCAAGGCGCGCCCGCAGGCGCTGCGCAAGATCTACCTGAGCGAAGCGCGCATCCCGCAGTTCAAGGCCTTGCTGGCCTGGTGCGTGGCGCAGCGTCTGGGTTACCGCGTGGTGGAAGACGCCGACCTCACCAAGCTGGCGTCCAGCACGCATCACGAAGGCATCGTGGCAGAAGTGTTGCGGGTGCCGCCGCAGCCGCTGCAGGAGTGGCTGGCGGCATTGCCGCAAGGCCCGGTGCTGGCGCTGTGGCTGGATGGCGTGGGCAACCCGCATAACTTCGGCGCGATCTTGCGCTCGTCGGCCCACTTTGGTGTGGCGGGCCTGCTGCTGCCGGCTGGCTCCACGCTGGGCTTGTCCGGTGCTGCGGCACGCGTGGCCGAAGGCGGTGCCGAAGCCGTGCCGCTGGTGCAACTGCCGGAGACGGCACTGGCGATGACGCAATTGCGTCAGGCCGGGTTTGCGGTGGCCGCCACGCTGGTCGAGGGTGGGCAGGATGTGTTTGCCGCCGCGTTGCCGCAGCGTCTGGTGTACGTGATGGGTGCCGAAAGCGAAGGCATGGACCGCCAGTTCGCCCGCGATTGCGATCTGCAGCTCTCCATCCACGGCAGCGGCAAGGTCGAAAGCCTCAACGTGGCCTCGGCCACCGCCGTGTTCCAGGCCGCCTGGCGCGCCCGCGTCAACCCCGGAGAACTGTGATGCGCCTGTCTGCCTGTTTGCTTGCCGCCAGCTGCATGCTGAGTGGCAGCGCGTCTGCTGCCGCGGCCACCGTTGCTGCAGCGCCGCCGGAAGTGCGTACCGATCATGGCGTGGTCCGCGGGCAATGGCAGGACGACGGCAGCGCGGTATTCCGTGCCATCCCCTTCGCCGCGCCGCCGCTGGGTGCGTTGCGCTGGCGCCCACCGCAGCCGGCGACCGCATGGACGCAGGTACGCGACGCCACGCAGGCGGCCACGCCGTGCGTGCAGCCCGCGCTGGGCTGGAACGACGCGATGGCCAGGCGCGGCAGCGAAGACTGCCTCTACGTCGAAGTGCAGACACCCACGCTGCAGCCGGCAGCCCCGTTGCCGGTATTTGTGTGGATTCATGGCGGCGCCAATGTGGCTGGCGGTGCCGACGGGCATCTGCCCACCAATCTTGTCGCGCAGAACATGCTGGTGGTGACGCTGCAATACCGGCTGGGCGCGCTGGGCTTCCTGTCGCTGCCGGAGCTGCGCGATGGCGACAACGAAGCGGCCGGCAACTACGCATTGCTCGACCAGATCGCCGCATTGCGCTGGGTGCGCGACAACATCGCGCAGTTCGGCGGCGACCCTGCACGGGTCACCATCGCCGGGCAGTCGGCCGGTGGCCAGGATGTGGGCTTGCTGATGCTCAGCCCGCTTGCGCGTGGCCTGTTTTCTGCAGCGATCGAACAAAGCGGTACCGCTGGTTTCGGGCTGCCGGCGCGCAGCCTGGAAGACAATCGCGCCTTGGGCGCTGCCATCGCCAAACGCGCCGGCATCGACGATGCGGCCACCCGTCTGAGCCAGTTGCGCGCGTTGCCGGTGGAGCAGTTGCTCAAGGCCGGGCAGGGTGTGGACGTGCCGGCCCTGGACGACGACGGCTATGTCTGGTTGCAAGCCGTCGTCGATGGGCGCGTGCTGCCGCGCGCACCGGCCCAATTGCTGGCCAGTGGCGCACAGGCCAAGGTGCCGCTGTTGATCGGTTACGTGGTGCAGGAGCTCACCTACGGTGGCGAGAAGGGCGCACAGGCGCGTCTGCGTCGCGACTATCCCGATCGCGCCGAGGCCGTGTTGCAGGCGCAACGCACGCATGCGGCGCAACGGGCCGAGCGCCAGGGCGATGCAGCGATGCAGCTGTCCACCGACCTCACCTTCCGCTGCCCGGCGGTGACTGTCGCGCAGCACCAGGCCGCACTGGGCGTGCCGGTGTGGCATTACGTGTTCGACACCGCCGCGCCGGGTGGGCAAGTGACCCACAGCGCCGAGCTGCCGTTCCTGTTCAAGAACCTGCCTATCGGGCAGCCACCGGTGAGCCTGCAACGGTATTGGGCGGCCTTCGTGCAGCGTGGCAATCCCAATGCCAAGGGCTTGCCCGCGTGGCCGGCATTCGCGCCGAAACATGCCGCGCTACAGTTCGATGCGCGCGGCGTGCAGCAGATCAAGGATGCGCGCCCGGCAGTGTGCGCAGGCGTGGACTTGCCGTAAGCCGGCGCCCATTGCCACGGCTGGCAAGCGGCGTGGTGCGTCCTTGCCGGCTGTGTGAAGCCGGCAAGGACAACCAGAAGACGTGGATGCGCGTGCCGTGGTGAGGCTTTCCATTGGGCATGCCAACAAACCACTGCCTCGCTGGCTGCATGCTGACGGGGTGACTGCAGTGCCGACGTTTCAGCATCTACCGCATAACCGCATGCCGGCCCATGTCGTGGCCGCCAGGCGAATGCGCGCGCTGCAGCGGTGCGCGCGTTCGCAACGACTCAGCGACTCAGCGACTCAGCGGGCGCAGCCCGGCCCGCCGAAGTAGATGCCGCCGCTCTGCATCTCCGGCGACAGGCTGGTGCGGGAAACGCCGGCGCCCAGTGCATACGGATAGCCGTAACCGGCGATCGCCAAGGTGTAGCACGACGGCTGCTCCACATTCAGCGATGACAACCGCTGTGCAGGCCGGGTGACCATGGTCGCATCGCGATAAAAGTGATTGGCCTGGAACGCGGCCTGCCGGTAGCCGGCCGATGCGAACCGCCCGCTGCCCATCGGTGCGCTGGGGCGACCATCCCAGGTGGAAATTTCGCCACCGGCCGAGATGAAGATGCTGGCGCTGCCATCGGCGATGTCGCCCGTATAGAGCTCGGCCTTGTAATAGCCGATCCATTCGCCATTCAAGCCGAACCACCAATAGCCGTCGGTATTGCGCTGGAATTCCACATGCAGCATGGCCTGCTTGCCGCCCGCGGTGCTGAAGCCGTCGGCTGGCGCGGCGCCGAGCACATTCGCCGTGCTGGTCTGCACGAAGTCGGCACAATCCAGGTTATGGCAACCGGTGCTGATGTAGCCATCCTGCGTGGAATAGATGAACAGGATCGGCGTGGTGCCCCAGCCTGCGCCAGGTTGGGTTTGCCAACCGGCTTCCAGGGTCTGGATCTGCCCTTGCGGGGTGTATCCCCCCAGCCAGATCTGGCTGATCGACTGCGCATCGTTGGCGCGCACGGACGGTACCCAGGTATTGAGGTCGGCACCGGCGCCGGTCACCGGCGAGCCGGCAGTGTCCAGGTAGATGGTGGAGTAGTAGTGCACCACCGACGCGGCATCCTGTGCGGCCGGTGCCAGTGCGGGGCGGTCAGGTGCGCTCGCACGCGGTGTGGTGCCGCGCAAGAACGCCTGCAGCGTTGCGTGTTGGCTCATCTCGGCCAGGCCGATGCGCTGCAACGGCACGCTGCCCGCGTCGCAGCGCTGCGCTGCGTCGAGTGAAGCGCCAGTGCTGACCCCGGCCGCAATAGTCGGTGGCAGGACAGGCACGCTGCCATCGCGCAACGCAGGCTGCTGCGCAAGCGGGATGCAGTCGAACACCTTGCCGCGCTGATGCACGCTGCGCAGCACGGTCAGGCCGTTGTAGCGATTGAACAGATACCGCTGCATCTGCGCGAAGTCCGCCGGGCCGCCGACCTTGGCGGTCACCGCGCGCGTGGCGTAGCTGAGCTGTGCCTGCGCGTCCAGGAATTGCTTGAACTCCTGCGTGACCGACGGAAATGCGCGCGATACCGCAGCCGCAGTACTGCGCGGCATGCCTGCACGCGGCTCGGGCGCAACACGTGCGGAGGCGGGCGTGTGCAGCAGCGGCGGCATCAGCGCATCGATACGTTGATCATCTGCAGCCGAGGTGGAGGGCGATAGCAGCGTGCCTGCGAAACTGGCGGGTGCTGCGGTGCAAATGGCAAGCGCAGCAACGACGCGGCCGATCGACATCGGTCGCTTTGAACGTAACGTCATGGGAGTGTTTCCTGGCGCCGGAATGAAACGGCCCCGCATGCGGCGAACCATGCAGGCCGCGCCATCACGTCGCAGGTCGAGCCGGAGGACAGCCGGCTCGACCTGCGGTGAAGGTGCGCGCATCCTAAAACGTATGCTTTGCAAAAATATCCGTATGCGTTGATTGCGTGACGCCAGGCACACGGCAAGCGCAATGCGCTAAGCGGATGTCCGCTGCACACGCGCGCCAGGCGATGTGCGGCGCGGTGCCGCTGCGCAACAGTGCGCACGATCACGCCCATGCAGCTGTAGTGTTGCTGAGATGCCGGGCTGCTATCGACCTGCCATTCGACAGGTCAAGCGCGATAGCGGGAGTGATCCTTGCACATCGCCGTCGTATCCCCATCCCCCTCTGCAGATGGCAAAGGGGGTGTCGCGGGCCCAGATCGCCGCGCTTATTTCTTCTGCAGCCGTACCGCCGCGCCGCCGTTTGCAGCCAGTTCCAGTTGCAGGCTGCTCTCACGGGTGAGCTTGCGGGTCTCGATGTGGACCTCGGTGGGCGCCTGGCCGTCGGCGTAGATCGTTGCGGTCCAGCTGCCCTTGCCCAGGAACGATAGCGGCAAGGTCAAGGTGCGTGGCTGCTCGTTGGTCATCGCGCCCACATACCAGTCCTTGCCGCTGCGCCGCGCCAGCGCGATGTGCTCGCCGATGGCGCCTTGCAGTGCACGGGTTTCGTCCCAGCTTGCCGGGACATCGCGCAGGAACTGCGCTGCCGGCACGTTTTCGTATTGTTCGGGGCTGTCGGCCACCACTGCGAACGGGCTCTCGTACACCACGTACATTGCCAGCTGCTGCGCGCGCGTGGTCATCACCTGCGGTGCGATGTGCTGCATCTTGAACTCGGCCGGGCGCACATTGCGGAAGCCGCCCGGTGTGTAGTCCATCGGCCCCAGCAACATGCGCGTGAACGGCAACGTGAGGTTATGCGTGGCGGTGATGCGCGTGGTCCACTTGTTGTATTCGGCGCCGAGCACGCCTTCCTGGGTCAGATAATTGGGATAGGTGCGGGTCAGGCCGGTGGGGTGATACGCACCGTGCAGATCGACCAACAGCTTGTGTTCGGCGGCCTTGCCCAGCAGGCGATGGTAGAAGTCCACCATCTGCTGGTCGTCGCGGTCCATGAAGTCGACCTTGATGCCCTTGATGCCGAGCTGCTGGTACCAGGCGAGTGCTTCGTCCATATGTGCGTCGAGCGCGCGCCAGTGCGCCCACAACCACAGCCCGACCTGACGCTGACGGGCGTAGCTGACCAGGCCCGGCAGATCGACTTGCTCCACCGGCCTGCGGATATCGGCATCGACGTTGTACTGGCCATCGCCGGTGCTGCCGACATACCAGCCGTCGTCGATCAACATGTACTGCAGTTTCAATTGCTGGGCGTGATCGATATAGCGCTGAATCGTGGCGGTATTCATGCCCGGATTGGCCACACCACTGGCCAGCGAGCCGGACCACCAATCCCACGCCGATTTGCCCGCGCGCACCCAGCTCACATCGAAGGCCGGCGGCGGGTTGAGTGCGGAAATCAGGTTGGATTCGATCAGGCTGGCCGGGTTATCGCCGAGCATGATCACCCGCCATGGGGTGGCGAAATCGCGGCCTTTGGCGTCGAAGCTGACCGCCAGCTTGGGGTTGTCCAGACGCGGCGACAACTTCGCCGATACGCCCAATCCGCCATCGGCGCGCCCGGTGAGATACAGGCCCGCGTAGTCGCGCAGATTCGCCTCGCCGATCGCCAGCGTGGTGCCGCGAGCGTCGGTCTGACACACC
This sequence comes from Xanthomonas sp. 10-10, assembly GCF_040182365.1. Lineage (NCBI taxonomy): Bacteria > Pseudomonadati > Pseudomonadota > Gammaproteobacteria > Lysobacterales > Lysobacteraceae > Xanthomonas > Xanthomonas sp. 10-10. The sequence continues at coordinate 3,876,736 of NZ_CP144460.1, read as the reverse complement.
AGCGGCAACTCCAGCAGATTGTGCGGGCGCAATCTGGACGCGGCGATGGCGTCGTACTCGCCCTCGTGGCTGGTTCCGAAGCGACCCAGGTTCAAGGTCCAGCATGGGTAATCGCTCGGAAACGCAAAGCTGGTGAGCTCATTGCGAATCCGTACTTCACCGGCGTCGGGCAGCACATAACGCAGTGCAACGCCGTCGTCGTAGGCGCGCAACTCCACCGTGAGACGGCGTTGTTGCGGATCGGACAGCTGCACGCGCAATTGGCGGTAGTGGTCGCGCGCCTGACGCGTCTTGCCCACCGTCAAGGCAAACTGACTGTCATGCGTGTCGGTCGTGCTGCCCTGCAGCGTCATCGCCTTGCCGAGCGTATTGGCGCGGCCCAGATCCAGTCCAAGCGGGGCGTCGTCGAGCACGACTTTGTTGCGATACAGCACGCGATAGGTCGGCACGCCGCCGTCGCGCAGCGTGAATTCCACCTGCGTACGTGCATCGGGCGACTGCACCTGCAAACGTTGCGCAGCTGCAGGAAGCGCGATCGCACACAGCAATGCGCACGCCGCCGGTAATGCGGAATGGATCAGGTTTCGCATGAGTCCCTCCTCCTGGGAGCGCCAACCCTAACGCAGAACGGTTGTTGTCGGTATCCACCTGGGGTAACGTTACCTCGCACCATGGCCGCTGAAACAGGGGCGGCAGCCACGGGCGGCATCATTCGAAAGCAAGCGACACCACGACTGCGAGTCGTCTTGTCGGTTGCGTGCGAGTGATGTGCACCGTTGCTTGGCAGTAGAGCTTGGGAGAGGCCTCTAATGCTGATGGTTCGCAAGGCGTTCCGCCGTGGAGCGCTGTGGGTGGTGTGTGGTTGCATGGCCTGGGCTGCAGTGGAGGCTGCGCCCGCCGATGTGCAGTCGCCCGGTCCATACGATGTCCGCGTGCTGGCGGGCGGGATGGGGCTGGCAAAGAAGCTGGCCGCCGATGCGCCAGGGTTGGCTGCCGACGCGGACTGGAGCATCTCAGGCTGGGTGCGTCCCTCGCGTGCGAATGCCGGCCCGGCATTGATCGCCGGGATGGGCGATCCGAAATCGGCCGGGCGTTACTTCGCAATCGACAACGGCAGGCTCGCTTTCGTGCAGGGCGCAGATACGGTGTTGCGCAGCAAGCAGGCGCTGCCTGCAGGAACCTGGACGCAGGTGGCTGCGGTGGCGCGAGGTGGGCGGTTGACGGTGTACGCCAATGGCCGTCAGGTCGCCAGCGGTGCGATACGCCAGAGTGCGGTCGCGCCCGTGCTGATGTTCGGTCCGCGCGAGCAGCCCGCCGCCTATACGCAGCACTTCGGTGGCGAGATTGCCGGCTTTCTTGCGCATTCCGCTGCACTGGATGCGCCGGCCATTGCGCAGCTTGCGGCCAAGGCGCCGGATCAGGCCATGCAGCGTTTCGAAGACGCCTCGCCGGCCTGGCAGGTGCAGGTCAGGCAGATGGCTGGCCAGGTCGCACCGCAGGCGCCCGCAACGCTGCCGCGCAGTGCGGCGGCCTTCTCTGCGCCGGTGGCCAAGCCGGTACAACCGACGCCCGCGTTGCAGCCGCTGGATGCTGCGGCATGGCGGGTCGGTGCGTGGCAACTGGCTGCGGCACCGGAGCTGGGGCAGGCCACGGGCGCCAGCCTGTCGCGCGGTGATGACCACGGCGGCGCGGCCTGGCACGTGGCCACGGTGCCAGGCACGGTGCTCACCACGCTGGTCGATCGGGGCGTGTATCCGGACCCGGACATCGGTCTCAACAACATGGCCATTCCCGAGTCGCTGAGCCGGCAGGACTGGTGGTACCGCAGCCATTTCGATCTGCCTGCTGCAGCGCAGGGCAAGCGGCTGGAACTGCTGTTCAACGGCATCAACTATGCGGGCGAGGTCTGGGTCAACGGCACCCAGGTCGGGCGTACGCGCGGTGCGTTCGCACGCGGCCGCTTCGATGTCAGCAAGCAGCTCAAGGCTGGCCGCAACATCATCGCAGTGCGCGTCTCGCCGCCGCCGCATCCCGGCATCGCGCACGAGCAATCGATGACCGCAGGCGTGGGCGAGAATGGCGGTGTGCAGGCGCTGGATGGGCCGACCTTCATCGCCAGCGAAGGCTGGGACTGGATTCCGGCGGTACGCGACCGCAATGCCGGGCTGTGGCAGGACGTGCAGTTGCACGCCACCGGGCCGCTGGCGCTTGGCGACACCCGGGTGGTGACGACGCGGCTGGCTCCGGATCACCGGCGTGCCGAGCTCGAAATCAGCGTGCCATTGCGCAACGACAGTGCCGCGGCGGTGCAGGGCACCCTGCAACTGGCCATCGGCGAGGTGCGCATCCAGCGGCAGGTCAATGTGCCGGCCGGTGGTACCACGCTCACGCTCGGCGCAGCCGACACGCCGGAACTGGCGATTGCCAATCCGCGCCTGTGGTGGCCCAACGGCTATGGCGAGCCTGCGCTGTATACCTTGCAGGCCAGCGTCGAAGTGGCCGGTACGCCATCGGACACGCAGCAGCTGCGCTTCGGCATCCGCGAGGTCAGTTACGAGCTGTCGCTGTTCGACCAGGACGGTGCGCTGCGCCGCGTGCTGGTGGATTTCAACAAGGCACGTCAGCGTGGCGAACGCATTGTCGATGCCCGCCACAGTGCGATCCGCCCCGTGCCCGGCGGCGATGCGCAATCGTTCTATCCCGGCGCGCAGGCATCGCCGGCAGTCACGCCGCTGAGCGATGACGCACTGGCACCTTACCTGGCCATCCGCATCAATGGCGTGCGCATTGCCGTCAAGGGCGGCAACTGGGGCATGGACGACTGGCGCAAGCGCGTCTCGCGCGAGCGGCTGGAGCCGTACTTCCGCCTGCAGCGCGATGCGCATTTCAACGTGGTACGCAACTGGGTGGGGCAGAACACCGAAGCCAGCTTCTTCGAGCTGGCCGACGAATACGGCATGCTGGTCTTCAACGACTTCTGGCAGTCCACCCAGAACTACAACATGGAGCCGGCCGATGCGGCGCTGTTCCTGGACAACGCCTCCGAGGTGATCAGGCGCTTCCGCAACCACCCCTCCATCGTGCTGTGGTTCGGCCGCAACGAAGGGGTGCCCGCGCCCATCCTCAACGAAGGCCTGGATGCGCTGGTTGCCGAACTGGACGGCACGCGCTGGTACACCGGCAGTTCCAACCAGGTCAATCTGCAGGGCAGCGGCCCGTACAACTACCGCGAGCCGGTGGCCTACTTCAATGCGTTGGCGCAGGGCTTTTCGGTGGAGGTGGGCACGCCGTCGTTCTCCACGCTGGAGTCATTCAAGGCTTCGGTACCTGCAGCGCAGGACCAATGGCCCATCAGCGATGCCTGGGCGTATCATGACTGGCACCAGTCCGGTAACGGCGACACCGCCAGCTTCATGCGTTCGCTCACCGACAAGCTGGGTGCGCCCACCAGCCTGGAAGATTTCGAGCGCAAGGCGCAGTTGCTCAACTACGACACCCATCGCGCCATCTTCGAAGGCTTCAACGCGCAGCTGTGGACCAAGAACAGCGGGCGCCTGCTGTGGATGAGCCATCCGGCCTGGCCCAGCAACATGTGGCAGGTCTACAGCCACGACTACGACACCCACGCGGCCTACTACGGCGTGCGCAACGCGGCAGAGATGCTGCATGTGCAGATGAACCTGCCCGGCCATGAAGTGGTGGTAGTCAACAACGCCAGCGACCCGGTGCGCGGCCTGCGTGTGCGTGCAGAGATCTACGGCACCGACGGTACGTTGCTGCAGCAACGCGAACAGGCGGTGGACGCCGCGCCCGTTGCGGTCTCGGCACCGGTGCTGCAACTGGCGCCGCTGCTCAAGGACACCAACGGGCTGGGCTTTGTACGCCTGCAATTGCTCGATCGCGATGCGGTGGTGCGCTCGCGCAATTTCTACTGGGTGGCACGCGATGCGGCGGCCATGCGCGGCCTGGATGCGCTGGCGGCAGTGCCGGTGCAGCTCGGCACGCAGCTGCAGGACGGTGCGGAACCGGTGCTACGCGCGACCGTGCGCAACGCCTCGCAACAGGTGGCGCTCAACACCAAATTGACCCTGGTGGACGCGCAAGGCCAACGCATCCTGCCGGCGTACTACAGCGACAACTATCTGAGCCTGGTGCCGGGCGAGCAGCGCGAGGTGGAAATCCGTGGACCGTCTGCGGACACCCTGCGCAACGCCACGCTGCAAGTGCGCGGCTGGAATGTCGAACCATCAACTGGCGCTGCCAACGGGCTTCCGTAGCGGCACCAGCAAGTTGCCACGTCGTGCGCTTGCACGGCGTCTGCACTGACGCACCGATCGGCGCGTCAGCCATTACTGCATTGCCCCCCGGCATTGCCATTCGAAACGGTCGTGGATTGTCGTCATCCCTGGGAGGGGACCATGAACAAGCTGCATCGCAGTACCCGTCACACCCCGCTGGCCGCCGCGCTGGCGGCTGCACTCACACTGGTCGCGGCAACTGCCGCAGCGCAGGAAGCCGGCAGCACCGCCGGCGTCACCGATCTGGACAAGGTCATGGTCAAGGGCGTGCGCGGCGCGCAGGCCGAGGCCATCGAGAACAAGCGCACTGCCGCGCAGATCATCGACTCGATCTCCGCCGAAGACATCGGCAAGCTGCCCGACGTCACCATCACCGATTCGCTGCAGCGCGTGCCCGGCGTGCAGATCCGGCGCTCTGCGGGCGAGGGCTCGCAGCTCAATATCCGCGGCATGCCGCAGGTGCAGACCACGATGAACGGCGAGTTGTATCTGAGCGCTGGTGGCGGCGATCAGTTCGGCCAACCCAATATCGGACGTGCGCAACCGGACTTCGTCGACATTCCGCCAACGCTGTTCAGCGGCGTGGACGTGATCAAGTCGCCCACCGCCGCCGACCTGGATGGCGGCATCAGCGGCACGGTGTCGCTCAAGACGCGTCGCCCGTTCGATCTGCCCGAAGGCTGGACCTTCAGCGGCCAGGCCGAAGGCTCCTACGGCGACCGAGTGCAGGAACTCAACGAGTTGTACTCGGGCCTTGCCAGCTTCCGCACCGAGCGCTGGGGCGCGTTGCTGGCTGTGTCGTACTCCGATGCCACGCTGGAGAACAAGCACCCAAGCGTGTATTCCAACGGTGCGCAGAAATCCACCGAGCAGAACGTGGGCTTCGATTTCAACGGCGATGGCCGCATCGGCAGCAATACCGATCCGTCCAACCTGCCGCGCGACTATTTCTACAACTGGGTCGCCACCGAACTGGACAACCGCAGCACCGACCGCCAGCGCACCGGCGTCAACGGCTCGTTCCAGTTCAACATCAATGATTCGTGGACGGTATTGGCCGATGCGGCCTATACCAAGCTCGAAGACCACGACACCTCGGTGGCCGCACAGCTGCACACCGGTTGGGCGACCAATCAGTTGCAGCCAGGATCGGTGGTCGATTCCAACGGTGTGCTCGAATACGGCCAGTTCCGCTACAACCGCTTCCAGGCGCATTCGATGGCCGGTGTGGCCGATTCGGATTCGCTCAATACCAACCTGGAACTGCGCTTCGATGACGGCGGTCCGTTCCGTGCGTCGTTCCGTTGGGTGCATGGCGATGCGCAGCGTACCTACGACGAAGCGCGCGCCGATGCGGTGGTGACGCGCGGCGACCAGATCACGCGCGCCGGCGGCGTCACGCAATGGGCCAATGCCAACGGACTGCCGACGGTCGATGCTTCGGTGGATTTCCGCGGCACCTATCCGGCGGTCAACCTGGGCACCGATGTATCCAACCCGGACAACTGGCAGCTGATGTCCACGTGGGCACAGGGCAACAAGATCGAAGCGACGATGGACGCGTTCCGCGCCGACGGCACCTTCGAGTTCGATGAGGGCGTGGTGCGCGGCTTCCAGTTCGGCATTCGCTACGGCGAGCGTGAGGTCAAGCTGGATACCTATCGCTACCTGTCGCCGGTGTCGACCACATGCGCAGATCCCAATCGCTCGCTGTACTACTTCAAGGACCCGTTGATCGTCGACACCTGCAGCGGCGTCTCCGAAGCGCGTCTGCTGCCGTTCAACTCCATCCCCGGCTATTGGGCGTACTTCAACGACTTCGATCCGCTCAAGGTCACCGGCCTGGGCAGCCAGGGCTTGCCGGCGATCAACCCGCAGGTCATGAAGGACCCGGTGGGCTATCTCAACAGCCTGTACCCGGGCAACGTGGCCTACCAGCAGGCGGCAGACTCGTACAAGGTCACCGAAAAGAGCACCGCAGCGTACTTCCTTGCGAACCTGGAAGGTGGTATTGGCAGTGCGGTGCCGTGGACGGCCAACATCGGCGCGCGCATCGTGCAGACCAAGCTGGCGATCGATCAGTACCTGAGCAGCGGCAACGTGTTCATCGGCAACGTGGAATGGAACGGCGTCAGCCCGGCGATCGGCACCAATCGCCTGAACCGCCAGTACACCGATGTACTGCCTACCGCCAACCTGTCGCTGGATATCACCGATGCGCAGAAGCTGCGCTTTGCCTACAACAAGGCGGTGGCACGCCAGGATCTGCCCGATCTCGGCCGCGGCCTGGTGAGCTTTTACGCCGTCAATGGCACGCCGCCGCGCAACCCCGCGCTGCCGTCGGATGCAGTGCTGTTTCTCAATGGACGCTCTGGTAACCCGGATCTGGACCCGTACCGCGCCACCAACTACAACGCCTCGTGGGAGTGGTATTTCTCCGATGCTTCGTTGATCAGCGTGGGCGCGTTCCTGATCGATGTGAAGTCGTTCCCCACCACGGTGACCAACATCGAGCCGCAACCCGATGCCGACGGCGTGGTGCGGCTGGGTGGGCCGGTGGAACGCATCGTCAATGGCGGTGGCGGCAAGATCAAGGGCTTTGAAATCGGCTATCAGCAGGCCTTCGATTTCCTGCCGGGCTGGCTGAGCGGTTTCGGTACCAACATCAACTACACCTTCTCCGATGCCGATACCGACAACACCGACATCGAAGGCAACACGCTTCCGATCGGCGACAACTCCAAGCATCAGGCCAATGCGGTGCTGTGGTATCAAAAGGACAAGTTGCAGGCGCGTGTGGCCTACAACTGGCGCAGCAAGCGTTTCAGTCAGGTCAACAGCGGTGCCTGGGGCGATGAGCTGGCGATCTGGAACGACGATGTCGGCTACCTGGATGCCTCCTTCAGCTACGACGTCAACGATCATCTGACGCTGTACGCCCAGGCCACCAACCTCACCGGTGAAAGCGAGCGGCGTTACGCGCAGTGGACCAATCACTACTACGACCAGAACATCTTCGAGCGTCGTTATTACGCGGGCCTGCGTCTGCGCTTTTGATGTGATGTTTAGATGTGCGACACGGCGCACCTCTGCCTCGTGTCGCACATGATCTTCTGTTGTCCCTCTCCAAGCGGTCATTTCGCTTTCTTCCCGTCACCGGCGTGCCGGTGCTGTAAGACGCCCGACGGCAACGTTGGGCACCCTCCCATTCGGCTGCATCGTCGGGAAGCGATGCGGCCGTTTTTTTTGTGCGTAATGGCACATCCATTTGTGCAGTAATGCCTGCAGTTGAAATGTCGCTATGGACAGTCGTTGGATCTGTGCCCAAACGCAATGTTTGACGATTGCTTATGCCGGTTATGCGGCGTAGTTTCCGCATGGCGAACTTACCACCCCGTTCGCAGGCACAGCATTCCATGCTGATCGCTCAAACGCTCCCTGGAGATACTCCGCATATCACGGTGGCAATCGTCGCGACGATAACGTCGGCGCGGCCGCATTCGCCTCCAATGAATCTGAGGTCTTAGGTGATGTCTCGGGACACAAACAGGCCATTGGCCTGCGTGTCGGTGCGGACATTGTCGATGTTATGCCATGCGAATGCTCTTCGGCGGGACGCCGACGGAGCGCGTTCGATTGGCTCCGGACATCTCTGATGGGTGCCCTGAAGAGGAACAAGGCAGGCCACGAGGCAGCGCTTCTTGGATTTTGAATAAACACCATTCGATTAAAAACAAGGTGAATCCAATGAAATTCAGTAAGGGTATCGGTCATAACCTCCGGCGCTCGATGGCGTTATCGCTATTGGCATTGAATCCGTTATTCGCCGCCGGCGTCTGCGCCCAGGTGCACGTCGACAACCCCTTCGTGGGGGCAAGCGGTTATGTGAATCCCGATTACGCCAAGAAAGTCGATGCATCGATTGCGAAGGTCAAGGGGGTGCCGTTGAAGGCCAAGATGGGCGTGGTGAAGACCTTTCCCACTGCGGTCTGGCTGGATCGCATCGCCGCGATTTCCGGTGGGGCACAGAATGCTGGGCGGCTTGGGTTGAGGGGGCATCTGGATGCCGCGTTGGCGCAGAAAAAAGCCAATACGCCGATTACCGCCAGTTTCGTCATCTACGATCTGCCTGGCCGCGATTGTCACGCGTTGGCGTCCAATGGCGAATTGCCACTGACCCCGGCGGCGCTGGAGCGCTATAAGAAAGAATATATCGACGTCATTGCAGCGATCTTTGCGGATCCGAAATACAAGGATATCCGCATCGTCAATGTGATCGAGCCCGATAGCCTGCCAAACCTCGTCACCAACTTGAATGACATGCGATGCGCGCTGGCCAATTCCACGGGAATTTACGAGGAGGGCATCAAGTACGCGCTCAATAAGCTGCATGCCATTCCCAATACCTACAACTACCTGGATATCGGTCACTCCGGTTGGTTGGGCTGGGATAGCAATCGCGGCCCGTCGATTTCGCTGTATACGCGCGTTGTCCAGGAAACAAACGCGGGTCTGGCAAGCGTTGACGGCTTCGTCACCAACACCGCCAATACCACGCCGTTGAACGAACCCAATCTGCCCAATCCCGAGTTGAGCGTGAGCGGGCAGCCGATCAAGTCGTCGAAATACTACGAATGGAATCCCTATTTCGACGAGACCGATTTTACCCAGGCCCTCTACAGCGGGTTCGTCAGCGCGGGCTGGCCCAGCACGATCGGCTTTATCATCGATACCGGCCGTAACGGATGGGGCGGGCCAAATCGTCCGGCCGGCGCGTCCGGCAGCGACATCAATACCTACGTCAATAGCGGCCGCATCGACCGTCGCCTGCATCGTGGCAACTGGTGCAATCAGAGCGGGGCAGGGATTGGTGCGCTCCCCACCGCAGCACCGGGTCCGCATCTGGATGCGTATGCGTGGGTCAAGCCGCCGGGCGAGTCCGATGGCTCCAGCACCCTCATTTCCAATAACGAGGGCAAGGGCTTCGATCGGATGTGCGATCCGACCTACACCACGGCCGATGGCGTGTTGACCGGCGCACTGGCCGGCGCGCCGATCTCCGGAGCCTGGTTCCATAACCAGTTCGTCGAGCTGGTGAATAACGCGTACCCGGCGATCGCAACCGCCAGCACCGCGGTCGCCGCCCCCGCAACGATCGCGGCGCCGAGCGCAACACGCGGTCTCACTGCCACGGTCGGCGATCGCCAGGTCAGGCTGAGCTGGTCGCCGGTAGCGGGAGCAACCAGCTACACGGTGCAGCGTCGTGCAGGTGCCGCAGCTGCGTTTACGACGGTTGGTTCCAACGTCGCAACGGCGTCGTATGTCGATCGGTCCGTCAGCAATGGTGCGGACTACGACTATGTGGTCACGGCAAACAGCGGTGCCGGGACCAGCGCGTCATCGGCCGTGGTGCGTGCCAAGCCGGTCAAGTGATGCCGTCGTATGGACACCGGTGACGCCGGTGTCCATCCGTCGTGGTCGGCGCATGTGGCCGCCACGACGGCATTGCGGCGATGACCGGTTGGTGTGTTGAGCCCATGGCGGCCAGCTGGCCGCCATGGGCGTTTGTCCGGAGCGCGAAGTTGTGTGCGTCAAAGCGCGCATTGCGGCAATGCGATTGCTACAGGGTGACGAATCTGTGCGCACACGCAATGTTCCCGGTTGATCGCTGGGCGTAGCTTGGCGTGGCGGGCGCGACCATGTCCGCTCGCATCACGCATAACCGCTTGTGCGAACGCCCATCAGGGCAACTCACCGCTCCCCAAACAGGATGTCGCTCATGAAGATGCTGTTCTCGCTGAAGAATCTGCTGGCCTCCAAGAAAAGTCTGAAGTCCTACTCCTGGTACATCTGGTACTGAGCACGCTGGCAAGCGCGGCAAAAACCGCCTTGCGTGTCGTGTGATGTTGGTTATGCCCGCCCGCGCGAGGCAGGCACCGCCGGACGCGGGCTTCAACAAGCGCAGAGCGATCCTCATGTCCCTATCCACCAGCGCTGATTTGGGCCGGGCGACGGTCTTTGCGCCGCGTTTGCAGGCGCTGCTGCGCGAGCACATGGGCAAGGACCTGTTTCGGCTGGATGGGGAGACCGTTGGCGTTGCCGGCTCCTCGGTGACGGATCGATTGCTCGCTGCACGTCCGGCAACCGAAGCCGAGCGGCCGACCTTCAAACCGCTACAGGGGCGATCGATTGCGCGCGCGCAGGCGTCCAAGCTGATGCAGGCAATCGGACGCGATGTGCGCGAGGCATTGAAGCGCTCCATCGCGGCGGACGTTGATCTATCCGGCCCTTGGCCGCATGTGGGGCACGTGTATTTGCGGGATCTGCTGCTGGGTGGCGACCCCCTGCGTTTACGCATGTTGATGGATCGCACCCTGGAGCTGACGCCCAAGCTGACTTGGGCACTTATCGCCGTCGGTGCATTGAGGCCGCTCGCGCTGCAAGCCAACGCGTCGGCACTTGCGACAGTGACCGCCGTCGCGGACGGTTACGATGCGCGGCGCTTTGCCATGGGGTTGTATCGACGAACTGCGGCGCCGGTGTGTTTCACCATCTCCACCCTGGTCGCAAACGCACTGTGGCTTGGATCGCCTTTCGATCCGGACATTTCCAGCCGCACTATCGTCTACGAGTCGCTGCGTCTGTTGCCGCCGTCCTGGAACATCTTGCGCAATGCATCGCCGGAGTATGCGCTGCTCGATGCCCGTATCGGCGCGCAGGACGATGTGTTGGTGTTGCCGCTGCTGAGCCATCGCGACCCCGCATTGTGGGAGGCGCCGGATGAATTTCGCCCACAGCGTTGGAACCAGCTGGATCCGGATCATCAGCCTGGCTATTTCCCGTTCGGTCACGCGTCAGAGCGCTGTTGGGGCAGGCACATGGTGATGCCCCTTGCGGAGCAGTTGCTGGACATCCTGCGCAGTCAGGGGTTGGTCGTCAGTCCGCGGCAGCGCCAGGCACAGGTTCCGCTGGCAGGTTTGCTCGGGGTATCTCGGGTCGACGTCGTGCGTGGCTAGGGCATGCGGCTCTTTGAGCGCGGATGCAGCGGCAACTGGGGTGCATCGGCGCAGCGAGACGACGCGAAGGACGTTGCTGCCAGATCGCAGACACACACGCTCCCAACTCCAGCCTCGAGCTATCTGCTGCACGCTCATGCCTCAACGCGTCAGTCCTCGGGCGGCCCGGCGGTCGAGCCGCGCTTGACCAGGGTGTACTTCATCACCTGATGCACGCCCTGCGCGGCATCCCCCTTGCGGCGTTGGCGAATCGCATCTGCCAGCAACGACACTGCCGCGCGTCCCATCGCCGTCACCGGTTGATGCACGGTGGTGAGTTCGGGCCAGATGGTGGTGGCGACCGGCGTGTCGTCGAAGCCGGCCACCGAGACATCTTCGGGCACGCGCAGGCCCAGTCCGTGTGCAACCGCAACCGCGGCCGCCGCCATGTCGTCGTTGCTGCAGAAAATGGCGGTCGGTGGTCTGGGTTGGGCCAGCAGGCTGCGCGCAGCGAGCAGCCCGGAGTGATAGGTGAACAGTCCCTCGGCGATCAGGTTCTCTGCAATCTCCACTCCCGCAGCCTGCAGGCTGTCGAGATAGCCGCTGGCGCGCAGCGCGCTCGGTGTGTGCTTGGGGTCGCCCTTGATCAGCGCGATGCGTCGGTGTCCGAGTTCGATCAGGTGCGCGACGATGGCGCGTGCGGCCTGGTAGTCATCGATGCGTACCGAGCTGATTTGCGCCATCGGTGCGCCGCTCGCCACCGCCACCACCGGGATGCCGCGCGCATCCAGTTCATTGATGGTCTGACGCGAATCGCACAACGGCGGCGGCAGGATCACGCCATCCACGCCGGCCGCCAGTAAGCGCTCGGTGGCTGCGCGCTGGCTGCGGATGGCGCCGCACTTTTCCACCAGCACCTGGCTGCCGTTGAGGCTGCTCTGTTCCAGCAGCCCAAGCATGAATTGATTGAGGTAGGCGGCGCTGGGGTTGCTGTACAACACGCCGATGCGCAGCAGGCCGCTGGTGCGCAGCGAGCGGCCGGCGAGATTGGGCCGGTAGCCCAAGGCTTGCACCGATGCTTCCACGCGCACCCGCATGTCCTGTCCGACATGCGGGTGCCGATTGATGACGCGCGAGGCGGTCATCGGCGAGACGCCGGCATGCTTGGCGACGTCCAGCAACGTGGCCGCGGTATTCGCACTGCGTTGCCGCTTGACCGCCATCGTATGTGCTCGTCCTGGAGTAAAAACGCGTTCGCAGCGCTGCGTTGCCAGATTACTCGTTCGGCGGTTGCACGGTCTTGGCACGGCTGCCGAAATCACCATCGGCTTCGGCCGCCAGATACGCAAATACCGTGTAGGCGGCAACATTCTGCGCGAGCGCCTTGGGGTCGATCTTGTCCAGCGTGTCATCGGCGGTGTGGTGCAGATCGAAGTAGTCGGTGCCGTCCTGCGCCAGCCACGCCCACGCGCCACCCTTGGCGGAAATCGGCCCAACATCGGGGCCGGGCCCGCCCTTGCTCGGCGCGTATTCGATGCCCAGCGGTGCCAGCACCTCGGCAATCTGCCTGGTTGCCGCGCGCGAGTCGTCCGGCGCTGCGGACCCGGTGTTGAACGCATAGATGCGCCCGGCACCGAAGTCGCTTTCTGCGCCAATCTGATGCAAGGCCATGTCCTTGGCATCCTTGCCATGTGCGGCCGCATAGGCCTTGCCGCCGTAGAGCCCTTGCTCTTCATTGGCGAAAGCCACCACACGGATCGTACGCTTGGGCGCCTGCTTGAGCTGGCCGATCAGATGCCCGGCGGCCATCGTGATGGCCACGCCCGCGCCATCGTCGATCGCACCGGTGCCCAGATCCCACGAATCCAGATGCCCGCCGATCACCACCACTTCCTTGGGCTTGCTGCGCCCGGTGATCTCGCCGATCACGTTGTACGAGGTCGCGGTGCCGTCCCAACCGCAATCCAGCGCCAACCGGATGCGCGTGGCGCCCAACGCGGCAAGACGTGCCAGCTGGTTGGCATCGGGCACCGACAACGCGGCGGCGGGTACCGGCGTCAGGCCTTCGTCGAACCGAGTGATGCCGGTATGCGGTACGCGATGCGAATCGGTGCCGGCCGAGCGCATCACAAAGCCGATCGCGCCCTTGCGGATCGCCTCGGACGGGCCCTTGCTGCGCACCGCGCCGCCGTTGCCGTAATCCTTGCCGTCGCGCGCCTTGACCATCTGGTAATCGACGAAGGCGATCTTGCCGGTGAGCGAGCCGGCAGGCGCGGCCTGCAGGGCGGCCAGGTTCTCGAAGCGCACCACCTCGCCTTCGACGCTGCCGCCCGGGCTGCCGCCCAAGGCGGTCACGGTCAACGGTTGCGCGTGCGCGCCAAGTACCGCGGCGTGTTCGCTACGACGTTCCCACTTGGGAAAGGTCACCGGCTCGGTCCACACCTTGTCGAAGCCCAGCGACTGGAATTTGGCTTTGGCCCAGGCCACTGCGCGCGGATCGGCGTCGCCACCGGCAATGCGCGGGCCCACTTCGGTGGTGAGCGATTCCACCACGGCAAAGCCGGTGGTGTCGGCCAGGGCCTGCTCGCGCAGCTGCGCGGCGGTGCGCAGCGCGCTATCGGCAAGGGTGGTCTGTGCAGCGAGCGCGGAGGAGGTGGCGAGCAGGGCGGAGATGGCAACGGCGAGGCGACGCATGCAGGGCGGCTCCAACGACAAGGGGGTCCCCGAGCTTATCAGCGCGAGGTCCCCCGTCTGCGTGCGAAAAGTCATCCCCATGCGCGAAGCGCGCAGTGGATGTGTCCGCTTACAGCGCGCCTGGCGGCTTGAGCGTGTCGTTCTTCAGCGAGTCGCGAATCTCGCGCAGCAACAGCACTTCTTCGCTGGGGCCCTTGGGCGCATCCGGCTTGCGATTGCTCAGACGGTTGATCAGCTTGACCACCAGGAAGATTGCGAAGGCGATGATCACGAACTGCACGACGGTATTGATGAAATCGCCGTAGCCGATCACCACGGCCGGAATTTCCTTGCCGGCGGCGTCGACCTCTGCAGGCTTGAGCACCCAGGCCAGTTTGGAAAAATCAACGTTGCCGATGGCCCAGCCGATCGGCGGCATGATGATCTTTTCCACCAGCGCGGTGACGATCTTGCCGAACGCCGCGCCGATGACCACACCGACCGCCAGGTCGATGACGTTGCCACGCATTGCGAATTGCTTGAATTCGCTGACCATTCCCATAGTGCACTCCAGCTGCGGACGCGGACCGACTGCCGCTGCGCCGATCGTAGCCCGGCCGATGTCAGCCGGCGATGATGCCGTGGCGCTCGGCCACGTTCTCCAGGCGCGCACTGAACCGATCGCCCGGCAGCAACGGGCCGACGCCGGCCGGTGTGCCCATGAAAATCAGGTCGCCCGCGCGCAATGCATACAGTTTGGAAAGCTCATGCAGGATTTCCGGCACGTTCCAGATCATCTGATCCAGCAGCGATTGCTGGCGCACCTGTCCGTTGATTTCCAGCGAGAGGTTCAGCGCATCCAGTGCACCCACTTCGCCGGCGTGCACCAGCTCGCTGATCGGTGCGGAGTGATCGAAGCCCTTGGCGATGTCCCACGGCAGGCCCTTGGCCTTGGCCGCAGCCTGCAGGTCGCGACGGGTCAGGTCCAGGCCCACGCCGTAGCCGTAGATCAGCCCTTCGGCTTGCTCCAGCGGCAACTCGCCGGCCGGCGCATCGCTGCCCAACGCCACTACCAGTTCCACTTCGTGATGCAGCTCGTTGGTGCCAGGCGGGTAGGGGATCTGGTCGCCGTGGCCGACCACGATCGCATCGGCAGGCTTCATGAAAAAGGTCGGCTGGCCACGCTCGGCCTTGGAGGCAGGCGCAGTGGCGCCCATCTCGCGCGCGTGATCGGCAAAGTTGCGGCCGACACAGTAGATGCGGTGCACCGGAAAGTTGCCGCCACCCACCACCGGAATGCGCGGAACATCGGCAGCGGGAATCACATCGTGGGTCATGCACGCATCCTCGGAACGGGACGGGTGAGTCTAGCCGCTTGGCCGTGTACGACGGAACCTTCGCTAGTGAAGTGTGCGGCAGCTCATTCGCTCGCACGGCAGGCAGGTCGACCGATCAGCCATCAAAACGCGAGTCGGCATGCCTGCAGACATGCCGATTCAAGGAGTCGACGATGTGGAACCCGGCGCGGGGCGCGTCGGGTGCGCGAGACGCTCAGTGCGACATCGGCAGCGCGGGCTTGCGCACCACGCGGTATTCGGCCTCGACCACACGCGCCTGCTGCGGCGTGCGGCGGTTCGACTTGCTCAACACTTTCCAGGCGACGCCGCCCAGAATCATCGCCGCGCCGACGAACACGCTGAAGAAGATCAGCACCGCAAGAATCGCCAGACCGGCGAGACCTGCGGCAACGCGCACCAACGGGTGACGCGGCTTGCGTGGCGCAAACAGGTGGTGAAGGTTGCCGAATTGGAAGATGCGTGCAGGCATGGCGGTGGGCTGCCGGGCAGGAAACAAGCGCGCAGTATCGTTGCGGTTTCATGTCATTGAGTGAAAACTTCGTTAATTCGAGCGCCGTTTTGTTAAATGCATCACGCTGTGTGTGCTGACCGGGGGCTGCCGCAGCCTCTGGATGAGCGGTGATTCCAGGTGATCTCGCACGCGGCGCCGGCAGCGACGCGGCGTCGCGCTACGCAGAGACGATGCCGGCACATGCCACAATCGGCGACCGTTCTTCGCAAGCGTTGCTCATGTCATCGTCCTCACCGACCGCGCTCGCCACCCTGGCGCAGATTCCCGATGCCGGATTTCTGGAAGTGGAAGCGACCTGGGACGACGGCCCGGAGTCGCTGGTGCTGTATCGCGATGGTGCGCAGGTACGCGCATGGTTGAACGTCTGCCCGCATGCCGGACGCAGGCTGGATTGGGCGCCCGGCCAGTTCCTCAAGACCAAGGACGGCCATCTGGTCTGCGCTGCGCACGGTGCCGCCTTCGAACTCGTTGCGGGCGAATGCATCGGTGGCCCGTGTCGCGGTCAATCGCTGGTGGCAGT
Source organism: Xanthomonas sp. 10-10 (assembly GCF_040182365.1). Taxonomy (NCBI): domain Bacteria; kingdom Pseudomonadati; phylum Pseudomonadota; class Gammaproteobacteria; order Lysobacterales; family Lysobacteraceae; genus Xanthomonas; species Xanthomonas sp. 10-10. Next base: position 3,860,381 of record NZ_CP144460.1, on the reverse strand, counting down.
GCCGGTACGCATCGACGGCGAGCACGTGGTGCTCGGCTAGAGGCCGATCACGTTTGCGCGCTGCAACCCGATGGCGAATGCAGTCCGGCGCTTGATGCGTGGAGATCGACGATGGAACGTCGCAGGCAGGTTGCTCCGTGCGCGTGAGCTGATGCGGTGACGGCGCATGCCGATCGAGCGCCAACCCGCAACTCACCAGCCTTCAGCGCGCCGCCCACCAGAACATCAGGTTGATCATCGACACCATCACCACGATGTAGATCAGCGACAGCGGTGCGCCCACGCGCCACAGCTCGCGCGGCTGATAGTTGGCCGGGCCGGCCACCATCGAGATCACCGGGTTGGAGGCGGTCATCAGATTGTTGGACGCCGACAGCGCCACGATCAGCGCGAACGCGGTCGGGTTGCCGTTGGCCGCCAGTGCCAGGTTGACTGCAATCGGCACCATCACGATGGTGGCGCCCACATGGCTGATCACCAGCGAAAACGCGGTGGTCAACAATGCCAGGCTGATTTCCAGCGCCCACACCGGAATGCCTTCGGGCAGGCGGTCGATGGTGTGGCCTGCCACCCAGGCCGCGGTGCCGCTGCTGTCCATCGCCCAGCCCAGCGGAATCAGCCCGGCCATCATGAAGATGGTCTTCCAGTTGATCGAGGCATAGGCCTCGTCCATGCGCAGCACGCCGCTGACCAGCATGCAGGCCACGCCGGTCATCAAGGTCAGCGCCACCGGCAGGCGCGAGGTCAATGCGATCAGGATGGTGAAGGCGAAGATCGCCATCGCGATCTTGAACTTGTGCGGGCGCTGCTCGCCCTTGGGGAAGTCGGTCACCGGCACGAAGTCGCGGCTTTCCGCTGCCTGCGCCAGGTCCTGCCAGATGCTATGGAACACCAGCATGTCGCCGGCGCGCAGCGGCACGTTGCGTACGTCTTCGCGGATCACCTGCTTGTCGCGGTTGATCGCCAGCAGGCTGATGCCGGCCTGCTTGCGCAGGCGCAGTTCGCCGGCGCTCTTGCCGATCAGCCGTGAGTTGGGCGGAATCACCGCTTCGGAAATGCCCGCAAGGCTGGGGTTGAACAGGTCGCCCAGGTTGCGCAGCCGCGAGGACATGCGCAGGAAGTGGTTCTGCGCAAAGTCTGTCACCTCCTGGCGCTTGCCCATCGCACCCAGCACGCTGCCGACCCAGATGCGCATGTCCGCCGGCGGTGCAAGGCGGGTGTCGTTGCCCGTCTTCAGGGCCAGCAATAGCGGCGCGTCGTGAATGGCTTCGGCTTCGCCCAGGGTCATGCCGACCAGCGGGCTCTCGGCGGTCACGGTGAGCTCGAACACATCGCCGTCGATGCCGTAGGTCTTGGCGAAATAGCTTTCGGTACGCGATGGCGTGACGCCTTCGTTGATCAGGCTTTCCTCTTCGATCAGCTTGCGGTCGCCGTAGAAGCGGAAGTACAGCAGTGCGGCGATCAGCAAGGCCACGCCGATCGGCAGCGGCGCGAACATCGTCAACGGCTCGATGCTGGCCATGCCCGAGGGCAGGTTGTTGTTGGCCGACACCAGCAGGTCGTTGAGCAGGATCAGCGGCGAATTGCCCACCATGGTGAGCGCGCCGCCCATCACGATGGCCGCGGCGATCGGCAACAACATGCGCTGCAGGGTGAGCCCGGTGCGCGCGGCCAGCCGCGAGGCGACCGGCAGGTACAAGGCCATCACCGACGGGTTTTGCATGAACGAGGAGTTCAAGCCGGAGATGGCCAGCGTCATCATCATCAGGCGTTGCTCGCTGCCGTGCGAACGCCGCAGCAGCCAGGTGGCCAGGCGGTTCAACGCACCTGTGCGCTCCAGCCCCGCACCCAGGATGGTGGTGGCGATGATGCTCATCACCGCGTTACCGGAAAAACCACCAAACAGTTCTTCCGGCGCCACCAGGCCGGTGACACCCAGCACCACCAGCACGATCAAGGCCACCACATCGGCGCGGATGCGCTCGAACAGGAACATCGCCATCGTGAAACCGACCAGCCCGAGGACGAGCTTCATATCGTTGGTCAGCGTCAGCGCGGTATCCATTGGGGGCCGGGAATGGGGAGTCGGGAATAGGGAATTGGCAGAGCGGGAAAGCGCTGACGTTGTGAGTTATCTGGGGGGCGCCGCCGTTTGCTCCTGCGATTCCCGATTCCCGACTCCCCATTCCCGGTCGTACAGCAGATCCCACACGCCGTGGCCGAGTTTCTGGCCGCGGGTTTCGAAGTGGGTCTGCGGGCGCCAGGCGGGGCGTTCGACGTGACCGCGCGCACCGGCGCGATTGACCAGGCCCGGTGTGGCGTCGAGCACGTCCCACATCTGTTCGGCGTAATCGGCCCAGTCGGTGGCCGCGTGCAGGCGGCCGCCATTGCGCAGCTTGCGCACCACCAGCGCCGCAAACGCCGGCTGGATCAGCCGGCGCTTGTTGTGGCGCTTCTTGTGCCACGGATCGGGGAAGTAGATACGCACTTCGTCCAGCGCACCATCGGCGATCTCGTGTTCGAGTACTTCCACCGCATCGTGGTGATACAGGCGCACATGCGTGCTGCCATCATCGTCCAGCGCATTGAGCAGGCGACCGACGCCGGGTGCATGTACCTCGATGCCGATGTAGTCGCGGCTGGGGTCCTGCTGCGCGGCAAAGCGCAGCGCGGCGCCATTGCCGAAGCCGATTTCCAGCACCTTGGGCGCGTTGCGCCCGAATGCGGCATCCAGATCGCGCGGCGCGCCGGTGTAATCCAGCCCGAACCGCGGCCACAGCTCGTCGAAGGCGCGCTGTTGCGCGGGGGTGAAACGGCCCTGGCGCAACACGAAGCTGCGCACCTGGCGCCGCCCCTCTTCGATGGTGAAGGGTTTGGGCGGCATCTTGGCGCCGTCGCTGGTGAAAGGATCGGTCATGAGTCAAGTCGCATCAGAAAACAAAGCCCCTCTCCCTTTGGGGGAGGGGTTGGGGTGAGGGTACGGGGTGAAGAGGCACTCGCAGCAACGCGCGATCTAGCAACGGCAACATCCTGCACGCCACACGGCCCATCATTGCGCATCGACCGCACTGTCAACGCAGCATATCCACTCATCCAATCACGCCATCCACCGGACTCGACGCCGACGCATACCGCTTGCGTGGAATCCGCCCGGCCAGAAACGCCTCACGCCCCGCCTCGATCGCCTTGCGCATCGCGCTGGCCATCAGGATCGGATCGCGCGCGCCGGCAATGGCGGTATTCATCAACACGCCGTCGCAGCCCAGCTCCATCGCAATCGCAGCGTCCGATGCCGTGCCCACGCCGGCATCGACAATGATCGGCACCTTGGCGTTCTCGATGATTTCCAGCAGGTTGTACTTGTTCTGGATACCCAGGCCCGAGCCGATCGGCGCGGCCAGCGGCATCACCGCCACGCAGCCGATCTCTTCCAGGCGCTTGGCCAGGATCGGATCGTCGGAGGTATAGACCATGACGTCGAAGCCATCGGCCACCAGTTGTTCGGCGGCCTTGAGCGTCTGCACCACGTCCGGGTACAGCGTGCGCTCATCGCCGAGCACTTCCAGCTTGGTCAGGTTGTGGCCGTCCAGCAGTTCGCGCGCCAGCCGGCAGGTGCGCACCGCGTCCTCGGCGGTGTAGCAGCCGGCGGTGTTGGGTAGCAGCGTGTAGCGATCCGGCGGCAGCACATCGAGCAGGCTGGGCGCGTTCGGGTCCTGGCCGATGTTCACGCGGCGGATCGCCACGGTCACGATTTCGGCGGCAGCGGCCTCGGTGGCCAGGCGGGTTTCGTCCAGATCCTTGAACTTGCCGGTGCCTGTGAGCAGGCGCGAACGGTAGCGTTTGCCGGCGATCAGCAACGCATCGGAGGGGATGGGAGTCGTCATGGGGCAATTATCACTCATCATGCGCAAGCACGCCGGCTAGCACGTGCGCGAGTTGTCAGGCTCAAGCGACATCGACGGTGCAGGAACACACAAGCTCGACGTAACTGCCGGCGCTCCCCGCGGTTGCGGCCCAGACGTTCGTAAGCCCCTGCATCGGCACGAACAGAACAAGGTCCGCCGCGCTGATATCGGGCGCCAGTGTCCCGAAGGCGCTCTCACGGATCGACGGGTACACCCTGTCGAGAAACTGCACGACCCCCGCCTGGGCATTCGGCGCAGCGAGCTGCGTCGAGAACCAGCTGCGTTCGTGGCGGACGGTGAGCGTGAACAGTGGCATTGCGAAAGTGTCCAATCCGGCGGTCAACCGCCGCCGAGCGCGTGCACGATCTCCACCACATCGCCCTCGCACAACGCATGCTCGGCATGCCGCCCGCGTGACACGATTTCGCCGTTGACCTCCACTGCCACACGTCGCTGTGCCAGCCCTTCCTGTTCGAGCAGGGCCGCCAGCGGCAGGTTGTCGGGAAGCGTGCGCGGGCTGCCGTTGAGTTGAATGTTCATGTCATCATTGTTGCATCGCGCGCCGCCCGGGCGCGCGTTTTTGCGTTATGCGGCGGTGCAGCGTGAGCGCGGGCGGCGAGGGTGAAACCATTGCCATTCGCCGGCGTACGTATGCAGCCCGGTCCGGTCCCATCCACTTCAAGCAGGCACTCCCATGGCTTCAACATTTCGCCCGATCCGCTCCCTGATGGCAGTTGCCATCGCCATCGCGGCCGCACCGGCCATGGCCGAGTCGGCCTTCGACCAGACCGTCTTCTTCGGCGACAGCCTCACCGACAGCGGCTACTACAACCCGCTGCTGCCGGCTGCCTCGCGCGCAGTCACCGGCAAGTTCACCACCAATCCGGGTTGGGTGTGGGCCGAATATGTCGGCGACCACTTCGGCACCAACGCCGCGCCCAACGGCAATGGCCAGACCGGCGACAACTACGCCGCTGGCGGCGCGCGCATCCAGGCCAGCTCGGTCAGCGCACTGGGCGCCGCACCGTCGGTGACCAGCCAGATCAACACCTACCTCACCGCCAATGGCGGCCGCGCCAACCCGAACGCGCTCTACACCGTGTGGGGTGGTGCCAACGACCTGCTCGCCGCAGCCACCGTGCCGGCACAGGCGCAGGCCATCATCGGCAGCGCGGTCACCGCCCAGGTCGGTGCGGTCGGCGCATTGCAGGCTGCCGGCGCGCGCTACGTGATGGTGCCGACCATTCCGGACGTGGGCATCACCCCGCGCTTCCGTGCCGGCGGTGCTGCTGCGATGGCGCAGGGCACTGCAGCGGCCACCGCCTACAACACCGCCTTGTTCAACGGCTTGCGTTCGGCCGGGCTGCGCGTGATCCCGGTGGACACCTTCCACATCCTGCAGGAAGTGGTTGCCGATCCGGGTACCTACGGCTTCAGCAACGTCACCAGCACCGCCTGCAACCCGGCGGTGCCGCTGCCGGCGTGCAACCCGACCAGCCTGGTCGCGGCCAACGCGCAGAACACCTATGTGTTCGCCGACGGCATCCACCCCACCACCGCCACCCACCAGATCCTGGGCCAGTACGCCATCTCGCTGCTGGAAGCGCCGCGTCTGCAGCAGGTGCTGACGCATTCGGCGCAGGCGATCGGCCGCGCGCGCGCCGACCAGGTGGCCTGGCATCTGGACGGCAAGCCGGACGCCGATGGCCTGCGTTGGTGGGGCAGCGTGCGTGGCGACATGCAGCGTTACGACCACGCCGATCTGTACGACGGCATGGCCCCGGCCGGCCTGTTCGGTGTGGACTGGACTGCGGGCGACCTGGTGTTCGGCGGCTTTGCCGGCTTCGGCAGCATGGACGCCGACTTCGGCAACCGTAACGGCAGCTTCAAGCAGGACGACACCACGCTGGGCGGCTTCTTCGGCTGGTACACCGGCCCGGTCTGGGTCAACGCGCAGGTCAGCTACAGCTGGCTGAGCTACGACGTCGACCGCGAAGTGCAGCTCGGGCCGGCCACCCGCGTGCACAGCGGCTCGCCGGACGGCAGCAACCTCACCGCCGCGGTCAACGCCGGCTATTCGCTGGGCGAAGGCAACGTCAAGTACGGCCCGGTGGTCGGCCTGACCTGGCAGAAGCTCAAGCTCGACGGCTACACCGAGAGCAACGAAAGCTCCACCGCATTGGGCTATGCCGATCAGGACATCGACTCGATGGTCGGCCGCATCGGCTTCCAGGTGCGCCTGGACGGTGCTGCGGTCAAGCCGTACCTGCAGGCGACCTACGACCACGAGTTCAAGGATGGCACCGAAGCCAGCGCCTGGTTGCAGTCGATGCCGGACGTGGGCATGTACACCGTCCCGGGCCAGAACTTCGACCGCAACTACGCCACCGTGGTGCTGGGGGCGCGCACCGGCCTGTGGGGTCTGCAGAGCAATGTGGGCCTGAGCACCACCACCGCCCAGCGCAGCGCCCGCGATGCCACCTTGTTCGTGAACTTCAGCGGCAACTTCTGATCGCGCCGAGTGACTTTGCAGGAATTGGTTAACACACGAGGGCCGGGCAACCGGCCCTCGTCACGTCTGCGCATTGCGCCCGATACCTGCACCCGCCTACACTCTCCCCACGCCGCGCGGGCGTAGCTCAATGGTAGAGCTGTAGCTTCCCAAGCTACTGACGTGGGTTCGATTCCCATCGCCCGCTCCATGGCCGCAACGGCCTGGGCGCGTCGAGGCGGCCACGCCGCTCGCAGCGTCATCCTTGCTGTCTTTGCCAGCCTGCTCGTTTGCGGGGCAATGTCAGGCGCTGGCTCGCTCTATCGACCCGCGTCGCTCAATTCTGATCGCAGGGAGGCATCAGGGCGTGTTTGCACCTTCATCGGATGCGATAGCGGGTCAAACGGCAATCGCCATCTGGTTTGTCGCCTTTTCACTGGTGGCAATGATGCTGGTTCGACATGCGTCGGGGCGTGCCTCGATGGTCATCAGACAGTGTGCGATGGCGAGTGTGGCCGTTGGACTGCCGCTGGCAGCGTGGTTGCCTTCCTCGGCGTACGTGCTGAAGTTCGCGGTGATGCTTGCGTTGTCGCTGTGCACGGTTGTTGTGGGCGTCGCGCGCGGGCCACGGCGATGGATGTGGTTCGGTCTAGTTGCGGCAGCATTGGCCTACGGTGCCGTTGCATTTCAATACGTGCTGATGGAGATCGCCAGATAGGTGCATGGCGCTACGCCGATGTGCTGCCGCGGAAGCGTTGGCGATAGGGGCGCCGTACGAGGCCGGTTTTGTTGCCGTTCGGGATCGCCGGTCTAGCGTTCGCAACGCACGGATGTCCGTGCAGTCCGGATGCTGTCATGTCTGTCGTTCGCCATCGGCTGCCCTCAATTATCGTTGCGCTGGGTTCCATCGTTTGTGCGGGGCCGGTCGTCGCCGCCTGCCAGCCCGGGCCGTTTGCTGTCTCGCTGCCTGCACAGCGGCTCGACGAGCGTTTGCAGCAGCTGGCCCACGTAACCGGATGCGCGGTGGAAGTGGATCCATCGCTTCTGCAGGGCAGGCGCGCCGCTGCATTGGTTGGGTCCTTCAGCGCCGATCAGGCCTTCATTCAATCGGTGCGTGGCAGTGGCCTCGAAGCCGGACCGGCCGATGACCATTGGCGCGTCAATCAGGCGCAGCAACTGTATTTTGCCGAGCGCGTGGAGACCTTGCGCAGTGCGATTGCGGATGCGCGCAAGAGCAAATCGATGACGCCCGTACGCGCGAAAAAACTGACCGCTTACCTGTCGAAGGTTGCTGCGGACGTTCCCAGGCTTGTGCGCGAGCAAGGCTTTCTCAGTGCAGCAGAGCGGGCGTCTTACGGGCGCATGTTGAAGGATGTGGAGCAGTCGTTGGTGCGGTGATGCGTTGCAACGACGCTGCGGGATGTCGCGGGTTCCACAAGGCCGGTTCGCCGCATTGCACGTGCTGCAGGCGCGGTCTCGGATATCACGATGGCAGATACAGGCTGATTTGATTCTGCAGCGGCTAACAAACGTGGCGAGTGGTTGTCAGGTGGGTGTGGGGTGGCGCGCTCAGAACCCGAATGCACTAGCAGTACTGCCGTGCGAGCACCGGCCGCGCCCGCGCGCCAGCCGTGCGGTGAGCACAGCCGTGCTGTTAGCCCCTTTTATGCGCGGCGATCAGGTCGGTGCCTCCTGCCGGGACGATTCGACCGGTGTCGGCGGCCTTGCGCGATGCGGCAATCCCAAGCTGGTCTCTATCGCTGCGATGGGTGCTGCCAATGACATCGATTGCAGGCGCTTACTCACTGTAAAAGTGCGCCACAGCTTCGGCTTTTTCTTCCTCAGGGTCAGGAACCTCCTGATTGAGAACGCTTCGCATGTCCACCATAGTGACTGCATCATTGAGCGGACACCATGACCACTACTCACTCCCAGCTGATCGGTGCGTTGATGAAAGGCATGCGCCGTGCAGAGTCGGCGCGCGCGGCCTCCATTGCCTATCGCACCGGGCCGGCGGATCAGGCGAGTACGTGCGGCACGCCGGACGACGCCGGTAAGGTGCTTGAGATGTTCAGGCTCGACGCCGATCAGATTCGCCAGATCGGCCTGGTCGGGGTGGAGGAGCTCGGCGAGGCGGTCTGTCACGCGTGGTCGATCAACGCCGGACAGCTGGACCGGGTGGTGCAGTGGTTCACCGCGCCCAGGGTCGAATTTGTCGGCAAACACTGCAGCGAGCTGATCCGGGCAGGGCGCATTGGGCCGGTGCTGACCATGGCCCGCGAGCACGCCTTGCTGCGTCATCGCTGAGCGCCAGCAGACCCGGCGCGGCCTGGACGCTTTACGCTAGCCGGCGCAGGGGCAATACTCGCTGACCCGCCCAAACCTCAGTTTCGTCAATGCGCCAGGTTCCGCCCGCTTCACCCTCTGCCGCCGCCAAAGCCCAACTGCTGGAAGAGTTGCGCAAGCTCGAGCAGGAAGAGGCGCAGCTCAAGTATGCCCAGACCCTGGAAGCCTTCGACCAGGTCGTCGAGGTGCTCACCCAGTTCGGTAGCCGCTTCAACGCGAAGCAGAAATCCCAGATCGCCTCGCTCGCCATGACCGGCAAGTCCAAGGGCCCGCTGTCGTCCACCGGCGAGGTGGTTGCCAAATACTGGCTTCCGCATTCCGGCGAAACCTGGTCCGGCCGTGGCCGCACGCCGCGTGCATTCAAGGCCTGGGAAGGCACCAGCTCTTATAAGGAATGGAAGTCCAAGCATCCGGACAAGCGTTTCCCGCTCTATCCAGGGTGAGTTGTCGCCGGTTTGGCGTGCTCGTGGGTTCTTGGATCCGGGTCGAGTCGGTTAGCCGCGTGATCACTTGATGCCGTATGCAGCGTTTCGCCGTGCGCGTTCGTCCGGTTGTACGTTCGTCATCACGGCCACAGACAATGCATGGAAGCGAACGGATCGTGATGCGCATCGTCCTGGCGGGAGCCGGTGACGGATTCAAGCTGCAGGCGCAACATGGCCAGTGTGAAGGCATTACGCCCAGTTGTTGATCGCCAATCGTCAGTCGCCAGACGTGTCGATCCGCTTCCCGTCGCGTTGCTCGCATGTCTGGCGGCAGCGGGAGATATGTAGACTCTAACGAATTCGGCCATAGCCTGGCTGACGCATTCGCGAAGAAAACTGTCGCAGTTGTATTTGGGAATTGATGTTGGTGCTGTCAATGCGGGAGTTGCACCGCATCTGATAACCGCATCTCGCACGCTGTCGCTCCGCGAGCATCCCGGCGCGCATTAAAAAGCTCGCTGTCCACCATGCTGGTGGCAGCGAGCCTGTCGACCGTTCAAGCGTTACTGATCGCTCTTGCACTCGAAGACCGACACGCTGCGTGGCGGTGCCAGGAATTCGCTGGCGCCCGCCGGCATCATGTCCACTTCCAGCGCTTCATCAGTCGATAGCACTAGCTTCCAATGCACCGGCTCATCGGTGGCGGGCAGGGTGAAGGTCACGCCCTCGTGATAGGCGTTGATGACGATCAGCAAGGTGTCGTCGTTGGCCAGTTCCTTGACGCCCGAGGTTTGCGCCTTGCCTTCGAGCAGCAGGCCAATCGAGCGCGCACCGGCATCGGTCCAATGCGCATCGTCCATCTCGGTGCCACCGGGATTGAGCCAGGTGAGATCGCGCAGGCCGGCTTCTTCGTTGTATTGCCCATTGAGGAAGCGGCCACGCGACAGAATCGGGTAGCGCTTGCGCAGCGCGGTCAATGCCTTGACGAATTGGGTGAGCCGGCCATCGGTCGGGTCGTTTTCCCAATCCAGCCAGGTGATTTCGTTGTCCTGGCAATAGGTGTTGTTGTTGCCGCCCTGGGACTGTGCGCGCTCATCGCCGCTGAGCATCATCGGCGTGCCCTGCGACAGCAGCAGCGTCGCAAGCAGATTCTTCATTTGCCGCTCGCGAATTTGCAGGATGTCGGCGTTGTCGGTCTCGCCTTCTTCGCCGTAATTGCAGGAGCCGTCGTTGGACGATCCGTCGCGGTTGTCTTCGCCGTTGTCGCTGTTGTGCTTTTCGTTGTAGCTCACCAGATCGCGCAGGGTAAAACCGTCATGCGCGGTGATGAAGTTGACCGAGGCCCAAGGACGGCGGCCGCGGCGATCGAACAGATCGGCCGAGCCGGTGAAGCGAGTCGCGAACTCGGCCAGCTTGCCATCCTCGCCCTTCCAGAACTCGCGCGCATTGTCGCGGAACTTGTCGTTCCACTCCGACCAGCCCGGCGGGAAATGACCCACCTGGTAGCCGCCCGGGCCGCAATCCCAAGGTTCGGCGATGAGTTTGACTTCCGACAGCAGCGGGTCCTGATTGCAGGCGTCCAGAAAACCGCCGCGCTGGTCGAAACCGCTCGGCTCACGCCCCAGGATGGTGGCCAGATCGAAGCGGAAACCGTCCACGTGCATTTCGCCGGCCCAATAGCGCAGCGAATCGTTGACGAACTGGATCACCCGCGAATTGCTCAGATTGAGCGTGTTGCCGGTGCCGGTGTCGTTGATGTAATAGCGCTTGTCTTCGGCAAGCCGGTAATAACTGGCGTTGTCGATGCCCTTGAACGACAGGGTTGGCCCCAATTCGCTGCCTTCGGCGGTGTGGTTGTAGACCACGTCCAGGATCACTTCCAGGCCCTGCTTGTGCATGGCCTTGACCATGTCGCGGAACTCGTCGCGGTGGCCGCTGGACAGATAGCGCGACTTCAGCGCAAAAAAGCCGATGGTGTTGTAGCCCCAGTAATTGCGCAGCCCCTTGTCCAGCAAATGCTGATCATCCAGATACGCGTGTACCGGCAAGAGCTCGACGGCAGTGATGCCCAGGTCCTTGATGTATTGCAGTACCTGCGGTTGGGCCAGACCTGCGAAGGTGCCGCGCACGGCCTCAGGCACCTGCGCATGACGCATGGTGTAGCCGCGCACGTGGGTTTCGTAGATGACCGTTTCGTTCCACGGCTTGAGCAGGCGCGCATCGTCGCCCCAATCGTAGGTGTCTTCGACCACCACGCATTTGGGCATGAATGGCGCGCTGTCGCGCTCATCGAAGCTCAGGTCGCCGTCCGGATGGCCGACGGTGTAGCCATAGAGCTCGTCGGCCCAGATCAGATCGCCTTCGAGCTCGCGTGCGTACGGGTCCAGCAACAGCTTGTTGTGATTGAAGCGGTGACCTTCGGTCGGCGCATACGGTCCATGCACGCGGTAACCATAGCGCTGCCCCGGCTTGGCATCGGGCAGATAGCCATGCCAGATTTCATTGGTGTACTCGGGCAGGTCCACGCGTGTTTCGTTGCCCTGTTCGTCGAACAGGCACAGTTCCACACGGGTGGCATGCGCGGAAAACAGCGCAAAATTTGTGCCCTTGCCATCGAAGACGGCGCCGCGGGGGAACGGACGCCCCTGGCGGATGCGGGAGGGATTGGCATAGGCCGCGCTTGCTGGACGTCGCATTGAGAGTCTCGGGTGCGCCGGCATGCCGGCATTGAGGGGGCTCAAGCATTGCGGTTTCCGCTGTGCAAGACGCGTCACGGCAACACGGGTGCGGTGTGAGGGCGCAAGGTCGAGGCATGGCGCGAGGCAGCTGCGATGACATGGCACAACTGCGGCGTTCGCTTGTCGCGGCCGCAGCGTTCGCCGCTCATGACTGATTACTGCGGTGACCTGCCTTCGGTCCGAGCCTTGGCTGCATGACAACGCGTGTTGGCGCATGCAACGCAGCTGCCGATTGCTTGAGGGCCGCGGGTACGCCCTGCTAGCATCGAACCGGTTGGGGCAGCGCAGCCTTGCGTCGTTGCAACACATGCCGGGGCGCCATCGCCTCTCCATCCTCGGGGCCGTCGCATACCAGTTCCATCGTCGCGAGCAGGGTCCAGCGCGCCCGCACGCGCGGTCGGCCGGCAGGCGTACGGACTTGGGTCACCTCGTCATCAGACTTCGACCATGTCCAGGCCGCGCCGTGTTCCTGCTGCGATGAAAATCGCCATTCTTTCGCGCAACAGCAAGCTGTATTCGACCCGGCGGCTCATCGAGGCCGGGCGCAAGCGTGGCCATACCGTGCGCATCCTCGACCCGTTGCGTTGCTACATGCGCATCGCCGCCGACGGCTTCAGCCTGCACTACAAGGGCAAGCCGATCACCGGCTTCGATGCGGTGATTCCACGCATCGGCGCCTCGGTGACCCGCTATGCCACCGCGGTGCTGCGCCAGCTCGAGTTCATGGGCACCTACACGCCCAATCCCTCCGATGCCATCCTGCGTTCGCGCGACAAGCTGCGTGCGCATCAACTGCTGGCCGCGCAGGGCATCGACATGCCGGTCACCGTGTTCGGCGACAACCCGGACGACACCCAGGACCTGCTCTCCATGCTCGGCCCGCCACCGCATGTGGTGAAGTTGAACGAGGGTGCCCAGGGCGCCGGGGTGATCCTGACCGAGAAGGCCAGCGCCTCGCGTGGGGTGGTCGAAGCGCTGCGCGGGCTCTATGCCAATTTCATCGTGCAGGAGTTCATCGGCGAGGCCGAAGGCGCCGACCTGCGCTGCTTCGTGGTCGGGGACCGCGTCGTCGCAGCGATGCGCCGTCAGGCGGCCGAGGGCGACTTCCGCTCCAACCTGCATCTTGGCGGCACCGCTGCGGTGGCCCAGGCTACCGAGCAGGAGCAGCAGGTGGCGGTGCGATCGGCGCGCGCGCTGGGCCTGGCGGTCGCCGGCGTCGACCTCATCCGATCCAAGCGCGGGCCGCTGGTACTGGAGGTCAATTCGACCCCTGGCCTGGAAGGCGTGGAAGGCGTCTGCGGCGTCGATGTGGCCGCCAGCATCATTCAGCATCTGGAGCAATCGGCCCGTTGATCGGTAGCAGACTGTTTTTAGCGGAAAATTAACGAAAATATAATCCTTTGATCGCTAGCCTCTGTCGACCGTAGCTCCGCTCTCGGCAGTGACGGTGATCGGGATGAACTTTTGGCCCAAGTGCGGTGTCGCACTTGGGCCTTTTTATGGACGGCTTGCCGGTATTGAGGTTCACGTCTACATTCAGCTACCAACCACCGATGGAACGACGCGTAAAGCCATGAAAGGACTACTGCTGATATTGCTGTGCGCAGCGCTGCCTGCCTTTGCCGCCGACAAGAAGGCTGTGGATGTGGAGGCTTCCCGCCCATTTGCCGAGCAGGCCGAACAGGTGCGTGTAGACCTGAGGAGCGGCGATAAGTATTCGGAGATCGGTACCGAGGATCGCAGCAGGGTGCTGTCGGCCCTGCAGCGTATAGAAACGGCACTTCAGTCCCGGCCTGCTCCAGGGGAACTCACGCCTGAGTCAAAGATGGCGGTGTTCAATGATCAAGCCATGGTCAACGCACTGTTGAGCAAGGCAGGCGAAGAGAGCCGGATGATCTGTCAGCGTGTGCGTGCAGTGGGCTCCAATCTTTCCACGACGCAATGCATGACGGCGGCCGAACGGCGCCGACTCCGAGAAAGCAACAAAGACGAATTGACGCGGATGCAACGGCAAACTGTCCAGAGGCAGCCGGGTACGTGACCCAACAACGAGGTTCCAGTGCGAATTCTAGTAATTGAAGACAACAGCGATATCGCCGCCAATCTGGGCGACTATCTTGAAGACCGTGGCCACACTGTGGATTTCGCCGCCGATGGCGTCACTGGCCTGCATCTGGCGGTGGTGCACGAGTTCGACGCCATCGTGCTCGATCTCAACCTGCCCGGCATGGACGGCATCGAGGTCTGTCGCAAGCTGCGCAACGAAGCGCGCAAGCAGACGCCGGTGCTGATGCTGACCGCGCGCGATTCGCTGGACAACAAGCTGGCCGGTTTCGACTCCGGTGCCGACGACTACCTGATCAAGCCGTTCGCGCTGCAGGAAGTGGAAGTGCGCCTCAACGCGCTGTCGCGTCGTGGCAAGGGCGTGCACACCCGCGTGCTGGAAACCGGCGACCTGGAATACAACCTGGATACGCTGGAGGTGCGCCGCCGCGGCAAGCTGCTGCAGCTCAACCCGACCGCGCTGAAGATCCTGCAGGCGTTGATGGAGGCATCGCCGGCCGTGGTTACCCGCCAGGAGCTGGAAACCCGCGTCTGGGGCGAAGAATTGCCCGATTCGGATTCGCTGCGCGTGCATATCCACGGTCTGCGCGCGGTGGTCGACAAGCCTTTCGACGTGCCGATGATCCAGACCCGTCACGGCATTGGCTACCGCATCGCCTCGCCCGATGCCTGAGAGTGCCATTGGCCTGCGGCCCGCGCGCAAGCGCGGCCGCTACCGGCGGCGCCTGCGCAGCCGCATCATTCTGTCGTTCGTGCTGTTGGGGTTCTGCCTGACCACGCTGTTCGCCTTCGCCACCAACTGGGCGCGTGCGCGCGTGGAAAACCAGCTGGTCGAAGACGTAATGAACCGCAATATCGACGCCTTCGCGCAGCGGTTCTATTCCGACCCGCTGCGTAACCCGGATTTGCCGGTGCAGCAGATGCGCGGGCGCGTGGTCAAAAGCGACAAGTTCGATGCGCTGCGGCTGGAGCAGCCGGAGTGGTATCAACTGCCCGACGGCATCCATACCATCTCCGGCGTGGACGACGGCGGCAACGCGTATTCGTACAAACTGGCGGTGCGCAAGACACCGAGCGAGTGGTTCTTCCTCGCCTACGACATGACCCAGACCCTCAAGGGCGAGATCCAGCTCAAGCGCACGCTGATGCTCTCGGTGCTGGTGTTCAGCGGCTTCTCGTTGTTGATCGGCTGGTGGTCCGCATCCAAGGTGATGCGCCCGGTGTCGGACCTGGCCGCGCGCCTGCGTGCCTACCGCGGCGGCACCAGCGAACCCAAGCCGCTGGCCGCGCACTTCCCGGATGACGAAGTGGGCCAGCTTGCCGAGGCGCTGGACGATTACTCGGCCCGCCTCACCGAAGTGGTGCAGCGCGACCGCGAGTTCAACGCCGACGTCAGCCACGAATTGCGCACCCCGCTGGCGGTGATCCGTGGCGCCACCGAACTGCTGCTCACCAAGCCCAACCTGGACGAGAAGATGCTGCAACGCCTGCAGCGTATCCAGCGCGCCGAGCAACAATGCAGTGACCTGATCGGCTCGTTGCTGCTGCTCTCGCGCAACGAGCGCGGGCAAGGCAGCAGCAATGTCGCCAAGGTGGCCGAACAGCTGATCGACGCGCACCGCGCCCAGCTCGGCGGCAAACCGCTGGAGCTGCTGCTGGAAGGCGAGCGCGACCTGGTCATCGATGCGCCCGAATCCGCCTTGTCGGTGGCGCTGGGCAACCTGATCGGCAATGCGGTCAAGTACACCCAGGACGGCCAGGTGCGCGTGCGCGTGCGCGGCGACTGCGTGGAAGTGATCGACTCCGGCCCCGGCCTGAGCGAAGAGGATGCCGCCAAACTGTTCCAGCGCGGCTACCGCGGCACCCACGCCGGCCACTCGCAGGGCGGCGGCATCGGCCTGTCGATCGTCAGCCGCCTCTGCGACCTATACGGCTGGCGCGTCAGCGTACGCCCGGGCCAGCAACGCGGCGTCATAGCAACACTGGCATTCCACCGCTAACCAACTACGCTCGTTTCTGTAGGAGCGCACTCGTGCGCGAGGGCGTTACACATATCGTCCTCCCCACTGAGGGCCTCCAAACAACAACCGCACCCAAAACCCAGCTCAGCGCTCCACCACCGTCACCACCAACTCGCCCTCGCGCGCAGTGATCTGCAGCTTGCACCCAACCGCAAACCCCAACTGCTCCAGCCACAGCCCGCGCAAGCACACGCTGGGAATCCGCTGGCTATGCGGCCGGCCGGGTTCTGCATCGTAGAACGCATAACCTACCGTGCAGCGCGTTGGCGTGCGCGCCTTGCGCGGTGGACGCGGCGGCAGATCGTCCACGCGAGGCCTGTGGCGACGGTCGACGTCCAGGTTGTCCACATCGAACGTGGGCGAGGGCACCAGCCGCATGGGCTGCGTGTCCTTTGCCGGCGTGGTCGACCGCTTTGCGGTAGCGGCGCGCTTGGCATTTGATTTGGACCGCTTGGCGGTTGGAGACTGCGCCCGGCTCATCGCCTCACCTCCGCCAGCACCACCGAGCGACGACGCCCACCAGCCAATATCGATGCATCTGTCATGACAACGCCTCCTTCGAAAAATAGGCACCGTCGCCGGCCGGCGACGGGATGTCGGGAGGTTAGAAACCGCTCATAGCCGGCGGGCGTATTCCTCCAGAAGGAGTGTTGTATTAGCCGCCCTCCCGACGCAGGCATCGCGTCGGCTTGCGCCTTCGAACAGGCACAAAAAACCCACCAGTTTGACGGAGGTGGGTACCGCTATGAGAGGAGTTTCTACGCTCCTTGAGGCAGAGGTTGCTACTGGTCGATTGGGATGTCAACTGCCCCCGAATAAAGATTTCAGTAGTGTGAGTGCCATCGCTAGAAATTTACGCGTAACTCCGGAATTAAGAGTGATTCGGTTTCTTTGCGAGGAATGTTTTAGTCAGAATCGCTAATTAACCTTGACCTCTGGTGTTCTGCGACGAGTTGATTTTATTTATGGCATTTTCTATTGCGGTGATTGCTGGCTTGACGCTAGGGTGAGATTGAACCCATAAATCCCCGAGATATTGACGCACGTTCAATTGTGCCAACTCCTCAAGCAATTTACCTGATGTCTCTGCTTGTAAGAGTTTGTGTGCCGCTCCCATTACATTCTCTGTAATCTCGGCATTGCCGCAGCCGAGCTCATCCCCCCATTCTTTTTGAATGGAGGATATTAGTTTTCCAATGGCGCGGGCAGCCTCACTTCTATTTTTCTTCATTTTTTATTGATCACAGGCATGCCCATCTTTGGCATTTGCGAGAATATTCATTTTCCAACTTTCGAAGTTCGCCAAGCCTTCTATTTAGTAGTTTTTCATGACCCCTAACCGTGTCTTTTAGTGCTTCGCCGGGCCCGATCCGCCAGGGGAGGCCGGCGGGATTTGAAAGTAGATCAGGGTACCTCTTTCCATAAATTTCTTGGCTAGTATTCTCAATTTTCCTCGCAAGGCTTCGGCAATACTCGCCATTCGGATCTTCTTGTCCACTCCAGGGAATTGGGGCTGCGGAATCGAGCGGCGTAGCGATAGGGCGTGGTAGCACCGCTGGTCTTGCTAGGGTGGGTGCCAGCCACGGTAAAACAATTTCAAGTCCGTATATGTCGACGAAATTGTAGGGATCAGAGCTTACATAGGAATACGTACTAATGCCGCCAATAAGGCCAGTAGGGTCTGATTCGACATAGCGGCCAGTATAAGATTCGTAATCTCTGAAGAAGTTTTGATTGAATCCACTCGCAGCGTCGTACCGCTGCCCCGGAAACCGCATATCCAATATCACCGCCGCACCATCCCCATCAGGATCCTGATTTGGCGCGGTGTTGCCGAAGGCTTCGCCCTTCAAGCTCCACGTCCACACCGCCACATCGCGGGTGGGGTCGATCACCACGCGTGGGCTGCCCAGGTGGTCGGGTTCGATGTAGTACAGCGTGTTGGCATTGGCTAGCAGGCCGACCGGTAGGTCGTCCAGCCAGATCGCCTGCTGCTTGGGCGCGCCGTTGCTGTCGTAGTCGCCTAGCCAATGGCCTGCTTCGTCATAGAGCGTGTAGGTGTTGGTGGTGCCTAAGAAGCGGCGCACCTGCTCGCCACGGCCGTTGTAGCGGTAGTTCATGGTCACCGCGCCGGCGCGGCGGGCCTGGGTCATGCGGCCGGTGGTGTCGTAGGTGTATTGGCGCGCGGTGCCGCCGATGGCGGTGGTGTTGCCGGTAGCGTCGTAACTGCGGGCCACGCCGGCCACCGCACTGAGGCGGTGGCTGTCGGCCGGGTAGGTGTAGGCCTGCGTGGCAGTGCCGACCTTGGCGCTGAGGCGGTTGCCGGTGGCGTCGTAGCTGTAGCCGTCGATCAGGGTACCGGTGCGGCCGTCCTTGAGGCCGGTCAGGCGGCCCAGGGCATCGTAGCCCAGGCCGATTTCGGGCGTGGGATTGCCGGCTGGGGTCAGTGCGGTGAGGTTGCCGGCCGGGTCGAAGCCGAAGCCCACGTCCAGCCCACCCGGGCGGGTGTCCTGAATCGCCTGCGGGCGGTAGTCCAGATCGTACTGGCGGGCGAGGATTCGGCCATTGCCATAGGTCCAGCCGGCAGCCGGACCGAACGGGTAGTAGCTGGCGTTGCCCAGCAGCACCTGGCGGCTGCCGCCGGCCGGGGTCACGCCGACCTCGGTGGTCTGGCCTTGCGAGTTGCGCACATAATCGACCACTGCACCGTCGGGATAGGTCATGCGGCGCAACTGGCCGCCGACGGTGTAGTCGTAGCGCAGTACCAGCGCCTTGCCGTTGCTGGTCTGCACCTTGCGCACCAGATCGCCGAAGCGGTTGTAGCAGTACTGGGTGATGGCGCCGCCGTCCTGCATCCTGGTCAGGCGGCCGATGGAGAAGGTCTCCCCGTTCGCGCAGGCCGTCTGCGTCACGTCGTGGGTGTAGCTGACGTTGAGGCCGCTGGTGGGGTAGGTGACCTTGGTCAGGCGATTGAGCGCGTCGTAGCCGTAGGCGGTGGTATTGCCGCGCGCGTCGGTCTGGGTGGCGCGGTTGCCGGCGCTGTCGTAGGTGTAGCTGGTGACGCCGGTGTCCGGGCTGGTGAGCTTCACCAGATCGCCAAAGCCGTTGTACTCGTATTTGGTATCCAGGCCCTTGGGGTCGGTGACCTTTGTGAGGTTGTCCAGCGCGTCGTAGTCGAAGGTGGTGCCCGCCTTGATGCCGGCCACATCCTGCAGCGTGCGCGAGAGCCGGTTGAGCGGGTCGTATTCGCTCTGGGTTGCGGTTGCCAGCGCATCGGTCACGGTGGTGGGGTTGCCGTTGGCGTCGTAGCCGAAGTCGGTGGGATCGCCCACGGCGGTGGCCTGCGTCTTGAGTTGGCCGAGCTCGTTGTAGACGCGCGAAAGCGTGCGCTTCAACGTGCCGGCCGCGTCCTTGGTGTCTTCCTTGACGCGATTGCCGGCATTGTCCAGGGTGTAGTGGATGGTGTTGCCCACGTTATCGGTGATATCGGTCAGCCGATGCGCGGCATCGTAGGTGAAGGCGGTGAACGCGCCATCGGGCTGGGTGACCTGCTTGACCAGGCCGGTGGGCCAGTAGTCGATGCGGGTGATGCGGTCATCGGCCTCGCTGGACGCATCGGCCCCGCGCACCTTGGTGGCGGTCAGCCAACCGCGCGGGTGGTAGCTGTAGTCGGTGACGATGCCGTTGGCGTCCTTGATGGACAGCGGGCGGCCGGCGCCGTCGTAGGCCAGGTATTCGGTGACGCGGCCTAGGGCGCTTGTGACTTTCCACAAGTCGCCTTTGCGATGCGCACAGGTCGTAGGTGTTGCGGCGCAGCTCGCATCATCGCTGAGGTAGTAGCTGTAGCTCGTGCTGTCGGCGATATCGGTGCGCGGGCCATCGCTGGACAGCAGCGCACCTGCTAGCGGACAGCTGCCTGCAGCGACATCGGCATCTTCGCAATAGCGCCGCGTGGCGACACGCGCTGCAGCGCCGGCGGGGTCGAGTTGCGAGACGGTCAGTGCCTGGCCTCTGGCGTTGTAGGTCCAGGTTGTCCTGGCCACCAGCGCATTGGCGGCGTCATAGCTGCGGCGGTCTACAGGTTGACGCAAGCTGGCGTGCCAGTCGGTTTGCATCGTGCGCTTGCGGCCGGCCGTATCGTTGGCGGCATCGATCCTGCTGGTCAGGAGGCCGCGATGGTTGTAGTTCCAGTCAGTGGAGACGCCGGCAAAATCGACCTCCAGATCGGGATAGCCATTGCCGTCATAGCTGCGGGACTGGAACGACGCACCTGTGCATTCCGGGCACAGCCCTTTGACAGCTGCCACCTTGGCCTGGCCGAGCTTGGAAAGGCCAGTGCGCGTGATGGTGTTTTCTGATGGCGTTGTGACGGTAGAGGCGGTACCTGCATAGGCAATCGTGAATTGGTCGATCGCGCCTGCTGGATTGCCATGCACGCTGCGGGTCACGCGTTTTTGCGCATCGTAGCTCCATGACGCATAGACCTGGCCTTGTGCATCGCGATGTGTCGTCAGCGCATCCGGAAAACGTGAATCGCCATATCCATAGCTGGCCACCATTGAGGAGGCCGATGCCCCTGCCGCCTGCAAGGCCACCGAGCTCAAGCGTCCTTGGGTGTCATAGCCATAACCGAGGATTGAGCCATCGGGGAGCGTGGCCTGGACGATCCTGCCGGCTTGGTAGGTAAATACGATCTGCCGGCCGCGTAGGTCCCGCACCGACTGCAATTGCGCGCCGGCATAGGTCAACGTCAGTCGCTCGCCATCCGGATAGGCCATGCCGGTCAGTTTGCCGTCGGGGCCGAAGGTTTCCTGCATATCGTCTGCAGTGGTGACTTGCCAGCCGGTCCGCACGCCGTTGTCGAGGAGTTCGGTCAGCACTTCGCGCACGTCCCAGTCGGGCGTCCAGGTCCCGTTGGCAGACTTCTTGAAGGTGTAGAAATTGCCGCTGGGACGGGTCAGGACCACGGTTGCTGCATCGGCCACCGTCAATGCACGTGCGTAGCTATGCCGCCATGTGGAACCGAGTGCGGTAACGGGTTGCAAGCCAGCTGCGCTGCTGTAATAGCGTACGAACTCCAGATGTCCAACCGGGGCGCGGTAATCGACTGCGGTTTCGAGTTTGGCCCCGGTGAACACGTTAGCGGGGTTGCCAGCCGTGGTCGGCCCGGTGGTGGCGTCGCAACAGCCGTTGTTCTTGCCGGGATCGATTGGTGGAGGAGATGCGCAGACTGCGCCGTTGGGCGTGGCGACTGGCTGGCTGCCGTTGGTGCCGACGGTGTACTCGCAGCCTTGTTGGCAGACTTTGCCGGTGCTGCCGGCTGCAGGTGCAATGGATGGGCGAGCGGTGCAGGTGGAGGCGTAAAAGCTACTGTCTAAATAGGAAACCCAAGTGAAGTTATCAAATGCGCGATAGCATTCGACGACTGCTTCGTAACGCTGGGTGTATGTTCGATCGTTCACTTTTCCACTGTGAATATTTACGCCTCCAGAGATGCAAATCGCTTCGTTGCCTTCCCTCAAAGCATTGAGATATGCCTGCCCTTGGTCACATAGGCTAGTGCCCGCATTGCAAAGAGCTGAGTCTCCAGCGTAAGCCTTTTGCATTGGGACCAAATAAGAAAGCGCTGCAACGAGTGCAAGCAGAAGTCCAAACAAAGTGCCGCGAGGACTTTTTTCGTGCATCCAACGCTCAAGATCCTTCATCGCCTCAACTCTCCGTGTCGTGTGTTCTTTGGCAAGCCGCGGTAGCGGTGCATGTGTGGGCAAAGCATACCGAAAAAGAAATGCTCTCAATCGAGTAGGCAGACTCTTAATCCAGCCGTTGGTCGGAAGTGCTGCAAGCCGTTCTTGCTCTTTGTCTGGCAGCCTCTTTGTCTGGCAGCCGGAATCTGACTCCGTTCGCTGGTATTGCAAGTGGGTTATAGTTTTTTAGAAGTTCAGGAATGCTGGAAGGTGGCTGCCGTGCCCCGCTTGGCCAACGCGCGTACGCGATAGTCCGCATCCAGCTTGGCTGACGCTCCTGCCAGGTGTTTTGCATGACCCTCGTTGCTCACGACATCATCGGCAATGGCCAAGCGCTGTTCGCGCGAGGCTTGAGCGGCAATCATTTGATCGGCCAACGCTGGTGTACTGCCGTCGCGCTGAATCAGTCGCGCGTGCTGCGTCGCAACCGGGACATCGACAGCCAGGATGCGGTCCAGCCACGGGTACGTCATCCGCCCGCCGGCTTCTGTGAGCAAGGGGATCGCGACGATGGCGTAGAGGCTATCGGCGGCCAGTGCCGCACGTTGTAGCTCGGCCCGAATTGCAGGATGGGTGATCGCTTCGAGCGTCCGCCGTTGCGTGGGATCGCCGAAGACGATCTGACGCAGCGCTTGGCGGTCCAGTGTCCCATCCGGTAACAGGATCCCGTGGCCGAACTGCTCGGTGATGGCATCGAGGATGGGACCGGGCGTCACGACCTGCCGCGCAACGATATCGGCATCAATCACGGGTACGCCCAGTTTCTCGAACTCGGCGGCGAGGGCACTCTTGCCGGAGGCGATGCCGCCAGTGAGGCCGACGATGAAATCGCTCATCGCCGTGCCCCAGTCAACGCAAGCCTGCGAAGTGCAGGTAGCCGTCCACCAGATCGTTGCCCCAGAAGAAAACCACCCAGCCGGCAATGGCCAGGTAGGGGCCGAAGGGAATCGGGGTGGCGCGGTCGCGGCCCTTGGCCACCAGCCAGATCGAGCCGAGGATGGCGCCGACCAGCGAGGAAATCAGGATGATCGGCAGGATGCCTTTCAGCCCGCACCAGGCGCCGAGCGCGGCCAGTAGCTTGAAGTCGCCGTGGCCCATGCCTTCCTTGCCGGTGAGCTGCTTGAACAGCCACCACACCGTCCACAGCGAGACATAGCCGACCGCCGCGCCCAGCAGGGCGGGCTTGGCCGGCATGTAGAGGTTGTCCATCGAGCCGACCAGGCCCAGCCACATCAGCGGCAGGGTCAGCTGGTCCGGCAGCAGCTTGTGGCGCAGGTCGATGCCCGACATCGCCACCAGGAAGCAGCTCAGTACGATTGCGCCGAAGCCTTGCCAGCCAAAGCCGAAGCGCCAGACGCTGGCCACGCACAGGATCGAGGTCAACAGCTCCACCAGCGGGTACTGGAGGGAGATCGGCTTGCCGCTGTAGCGCGACTTGCCGCGCAGCATCAGCCAGCTAAAGAGCGGGATGTTCTCCCACCACTTGAGCTTGTCGCCGGTGACGGGGTCGTGCGAGGGCTCCACCACGATCCCCGGCGGCGGCGGCTCGTAGATGTCCGGCAGCTCCAGGATTTCGCGCGCATCGCGCCGCCACTGCCACTCCATGCGCTTGGGCAAGCGCAGGATTACCACGTTCAGGAAGCTGCCGATCAGCAGTCCCAGTCCGGCCGCGGCGGGAAAGCCGAGACCGGGATGCTGGTCTAGAAATGCCATTACGTCTTATCCAACGACTGCGCCCAACTTGAAGATGGGCAGATACATGCCGATCACCATACCGCCGACAACGACACCGATGAAGATCATGATCATCGGCTCCAGCAGGCTGCTCAAGGCATCTACCGCATTGTTCACGTCCTGCTCGAAGTAATCGGCCACTTTGAACAGCATGGTATCCAATGCGCCGGCCTCTTCGCCGATGGCGGTCATCTGGATCACCATATGCGGAAACAGGTTGACCTGCTTCATCGACAGGTTGACCGGGTAGCCGACCGACACGTCGTCGCGCATGCGCAGCACCGCTTCTTCGTAGACCTTGTTGCCGGTGGCGCCGGCCACGATGCTCAGCGCCTCCACCAACGGAACACCAGCCTTGAAGGTCACCGCCGTGGTACGCGCGAACCGGGCAATGGCACTGTCGTGCATGATCTTGCCGATGACCGGCACCTTCAAGATCAGCCGGTCGAACAGATGCTGCATTTTCGGCGAGCGCTTGTAGCCCATCACTAGCCCGACGACCGAGCCGATTGCGATCAGCAACATCGGCAGCCACCACGACACCATGAAACGTGAACAATTCACGATCATCTGGGTAAACGCCGGCAACTCCGCGCCAAAGCTGGAGAAGACGGTTTCGAATTGCGGTACAACCCAGATGAGTAGGATGGAACTGACGATCAGCGCAACGGCCATCACCATCGCCGGATAGAACAGCGCCTTCTTGATCTTGCCCTTCAGGGCTTCGATGTTTTCCTTATATGTCGCCACCGTTTCCAGCACAGTATCGAGAACGCCGGCACTTTCGCCCGCTTTGACCAGGTTGCGGTACAGCTCGTCGAATTGCACCGGATGCTTGCTGATGGCCTCGTTGAGCGACAGGCCGCCCTCGATGTCGGTGCGGATTTCGCCGACCATCTTCTTCATGCGCGGGTTCTTGGCGCCCTCGCCGATGATTTCGAGCGATCCCACAATCGGCACGCCCGATTTCATCATGGTCGCCATCTGCCGACTGAAGAACGCGATGTCCTTGGGCTTGATAGGCTTGCCGGCGGCGCCGAACAGCGGCTTGGGCTTGGTCTTGACCACAGTCGGCGTGATGCCGCGCCGCCGAAGTTCGGCACGCAGCATGTTGGCATTGCGGGCGAGCTCATCCCCCTTCATCTTGACGCCGCGCTTGTCTGTCCCCTCCCAGACAAAGGTTGCCATCTGATTCATACGGTTCGTCGTGGTCGGCGGTTTTTTCGCCGTAGTGATCGCAGCCAAGGCCTATCTCCCCCGCCGGCACCCCATGCCAGCCTAGTGCTGTGATGATAGCCGTTCGCGTCGCAAGTAGCACGCTTCAGTCAAGTCTAGCAACCCTCTGGACGTGATGCTCAGAGGGTTGAGTATCACTGCGCGAGACTAGTGCCTGATTCGTCCAGCCCGGCTACTGAATTATGAGCGGCGTACTCATTTATTTCTTTGAGGACCGCGCGCAGTGCTGTGCCGCGGGTTGCTGTGGGCAGTTGTTTGATTTCAGTATAACCGGCGCGACGCATTAGGTCCCAAAAAGTCTTCTTGGCACCTTCAATGTCTCCGGCCTTGAGTAGTAACCTAACATGCAGTAAGGCAATCGTAGGGTCTGGACTATTCGGCCAAGCCAGACGAGTCTGTTCAAGCGCGTGCTGCCAATCGCCAGCTTGATAATAGGCAAGTGCAGCATTGTATCGAAGCGTCCATTTTGATTGCGATGCTTCTCTGTGGTCTGTTGCCTGATTCAAAATGCTCACAATAGTATTGGCGAGCAGGGCTGGTGTAATCCGGCCACAACCGTCTCGTTCGCGGATTTCAAGTAAATTTGATATCGCATATGGCAGGACGGGATTTATAAAGCGTGGGGAATTCTGTGCTGCGGCCTCCAATAAGGATGGATCACTGTCCTTGTGGAGGTGACAGTTTAGTATGGTTAATTCAATTTTACCGATGCCGGAAATTCTTGGGTCGGAATTGGAGGCTAGGCGCTGGAAAGCATTATACGTGTCTCCGACGAGCCCGCTTTGCATGGCTGCAAAGCCGAAGGCAATATGGGCCCTTGCGGAATTGGGGTGGCTATCAATTGCAGCCAGGCTGATGCCTAATTGAGTTTGCCAAACCAATGCTCTCGACCAGGTTTGTGCGCAAATTACGCCAATAAAACCTAATGCAAACGTCCAGCCGATCGCGTTTGATCGGGTTCCGTATTGGCTAAGCTTGCGAAGTGCGGCGGCAATTAGGTCGATAAGCATTAACCAAAGCCCAAGCTGAGGCAAATAGTTGCGATGTTCATAATAAAGCTCGATTGGAACAATGCTGGCCTCTACCGAATGTGCGACCAAGAACCAAAACCAGCCAACAAAAAAACCTGGGAGCCGTTTTCGGCAGGATATAGCTGCAGCGCTGACCGCAAGTAGCCCTATTATCGCGGGAGTAGTAGTCGCTGGACTTGAAAGGCTATGAGATATAGCGAAATCGTCTGTATAGATGCCCATTGCTGGTGAGTACGGCATTATGAGCATTCGAATATAATGACATATTGCGCGGGGTTCGCTGATTAGGCGCTCGATTGGTGTCATGCCCCATTCAAGCATGGCTGATTGGAGGGTATTCCATTGCCAGTACACAAGTGCTGGAAGAATAATTATCGGCAGGGCTACGAAAGTTGTGTAAAATATTTTTAGTAAGCCATCCCACTCCCTTGGTTGTTTAAGCCACCCTAGCTCAACTACTAGGCAAAGTCCTACAAGGACTATGGCGCTTTGCTTTCCCTGGATTCCCAGGAGGGTAAGTGCTGGAAGCCCGAGGAAAAGGAGTGAAAATGCTGTGACCGGTGCAATGCTTTTTTTAAGCATCTTTTGTCGGGTCGTAATATAAAGCCATACACCAAGAAGTGGGAAAATTGTAGCGATCTGACTCATGCGTTGCACAACGTAAAGTACTGTGCTCACGTTTAGTGGGTGAAGCAGCCAGATGGAGCAAATCAACGCGGAAATCAATGATGAGTGCTTGCTCAGATTTTTATCCAGCGCAAGCATTCGGCGGAAGGTGGCATAGGCAACCCATCCGCAGATCAGATGCAGTACTAGATTCCCGGTCTTCAGAGAAAAGCTTGTTTCTCCCCCTATGACTACGTTGATGGCTAGCGTCATCATGGCTAGTGATCTATGCAAAATCCAATTGCCGTTGCCGGCAGCCATGTCCCAAAAGCCGATTGCTCCGTTATGCCAAGACTGAACTAAAGCAAGATGCTGCTCATCATCCATTAAAAATGGGCCGTCAAGCCCGGGCCAGTAAAGGACGATGCAAATTACCGTCGCAATGACAAGCAGGCTCGTTGGCGAGGGCTTGGATGATAAGGGCCGCATTTTCTGTCCGTTTAATTGTTAAAAAAAAACCCCGGGAGCCCGGGGTTTTTTATTTTTGAGCAGAGTAGATTACTGCTTGGTGCCCTGGCAGGAACCCGGACGGAACTTGGTGTCAACAGTACCGCCGCAGACCCAGTCAACCTGGTAAGTGGTGGAGTTAACGGTGCCGGTCAGAACGATATTGCCAGTAGCGCCTGTGACGCGGCTGACAGCAGTAATGACACATCCGCTGTTGCTGAGGCCATTCACATAGGCAGACGACTGGGTGTCAATAACGCTAGACGTCGGGCAGGAGCCATTGTTGGCGGCTACATACTCAGAGATGGTGGTGCGACCCGCCGAAGCAGCAAGAACGACTTCCGAGACCTTGGCCTTCTTGGTGTAGTCGGAATAGGCCGGCAGCGCGATGGCGGCCAGGATGGCGATGATGGCGATCACGATCATCAGTTCGATCAGGGTGAAGCCCTGCTGCATATTCTTTTTCATTGATTCGGCCTTGGCTTGGATTGGATTGGGACTGGATAGAGCACTTCGGTGACCGTTGCCCTGATTGGCAGGGATCGGGCCGTGGCTGTGCGTGACCACCACGTGTTGTTCAAAGCAAAGGACGTGCCAACTCCAGCAGCTTACCGTTTAACAAGCGCTCAGGCGGACTCGACCGGAGCTGCAGCTCTGCGCGGCGACCAAATGGGTCAGAGGGTGACCAAATTTGTCACTCTTTCCGGCCCGTTTGCGCAAGTGGTGCGGTCGGTTCGCAGCACTTATGCTG
The DNA here is from genome assembly GCF_040182365.1 of Xanthomonas sp. 10-10. Classification (NCBI taxonomy): domain Bacteria; kingdom Pseudomonadati; phylum Pseudomonadota; class Gammaproteobacteria; order Lysobacterales; family Lysobacteraceae; genus Xanthomonas; species Xanthomonas sp. 10-10. Next base: position 3,832,782 of record NZ_CP144460.1, on the reverse strand, counting down.
TTCTCGACGACACGCAGGCATTCGATGCGCGGTCAGGCCCCATCCCGAACGCGGCAATGTGATGATACGTGAAATACCTCTAATTTTTTTCGTGACGTGTTCGACTATCGGAAGCCAGCTGCTGGTAAAGCATGGGTTGACCCAAATCGCTGCGCGGACGCCAGCGCCCACGGGACGCGACTGGTTTTTGGCGGCGGTGCTGTCGCCCAGTGTGATCACTGCGGTGGCGGTGCAGGGCATCGGGTTTCTGGTCTGGATGCTGGTGGTTCGCCATGTCAAGCTGGGTGTTGCGTTTGCGATTTCCGGCGCCTTCTTCTATCTCCTGCTGGCTCTGCTCAGCTGGTTGCTCTACGGGGAGCGATTGACGCCGTGGCAATGGGTTGGGTTGGTGCTGATCTCCACCGGGGTTGCGCTGGTCTCGCTTACCGCGCAGGCAGGCTAAGGCGATGCCTGGCACGGTCGACCATGCGTTCGTAGTGCCCGCATACGGCGATTCGCCTTATCTGGACGCGTGTCTGCGCTCGTTGGCAGCGCAGTCGTCGCCATCTCCGATCTTGATCAGCACGTCCACCCCCAGCCCGCAAATCGCGGGACTGGCGGCGCGCTATGGCGCCAGGTTGGTGGTGCATGCCGATGCGCCGCGGGGCATCGGTCACGACTGGAATCTGGCGCTGGGCACCGCGTCTGCACGCTGGGTCACGTTGGCGCATCAGGACGATGTCTATCTGCCCGACTTCGCAGGCGAGACCAAGGCGGCCATCGCGCAGGAGCCTGGTGCCGTGTTGGTCATGACCGGTTACGGCGAACTGGCGGGCGAGCAGCGGCGCATAATGACGCCGATGTTGGCGGTCAAGTGGATCTTGCAGGAGATGGGTTTTCTGGGGACATCCGTGATTCGCTCAAGGGCTTCGAAGCGGCGTCTGTTGATGTTCGGGTGCGCGGTGCCATGCCCGTCGGTGACCGTTCGCAAGGACGCCGGCTGGGGCGTTTTCCGGGAAGATCTTAGGTTGAACCTGGATTGGGACGCGTGGACGCGCGCAGCCGATCAGCAAGGGGCGTTCGTGCGTGTGCGCAAGGTATCCATGCTGCATCGTGTGCATGCCGCAAGTACTACCAGCGACGGGGTGCTGTCGGGTATGCGAGCCGCCGAGGATCTGATGATGTTTCAACGCTTCTGGCCGCGTACGGTTGCTGCGTTGTTGGCCCGCGTCTATCGTCTCTCCTACAGCGCCGGGGGGTGACCATGCAGACTGCAGTGCAGCACGCCACCAATCCGTGGCCCAGGACCGACGAGGCGAGGTTCGAGGTGCGCCTGGCGGTTGTCATTCCCTGCTACCGGGTCAGGAGCAAGGTGCTCGATGTGCTGGCTTCCATTCCCGCGCAGGTCGAACGCATCTATGTGGTCGACGATCATTGCCCCGACGCCAGCGGCACCTGGGTGGAGGAGCGGTGCGCGGATCCACGGGTGGTGGTGTGTCGCAATCCCTCCAACCTGGGCGTCGGGGGGGCCACGATCGCTGGCTATCGGGCCGCGGTTGCCGATGGCATGGAGATCATCGTGAAGATGGACGGCGACGGTCAGATGGATCCGGATGCGTTGTCGGAGCTGATCGGGCCGATCGTTCGAGGCGAGGCCGATTACACCAAGGGCAACCGTTTCTACGACCTGGCGCAGATCGGTCGGATGCCAAAGATGCGGATTATCGGCAATGCCGCATTGTCGTTTCTGACCAAGCTGTCTTCCGGGTACTGGGACATTTTCGATCCGACCAATGGCTATACGGCCGTGCATGCGAGCGTGGTGGCGCGCATGCCGCTGGACAAGATCAGTCGCCGGTATTTTTTCGAGAGCGACATGCTGTTTCGCTTGAATACCATCCGGGCAGTGGTGGTCGATGTGCCGATGGATGCACGGTATGGCGACGAAGTCAGTAACCTGAGTGTGCGCAAGATCGTCCTGGATTTCGCCATCCGACATCTACGCAACTTCGGAAAGCGGATCTTCTACAACTATTTCCTGCGCGACCTGTCCCTGGCATCGTTGGAGTTGGTTGCAGGCGTGCTGTTCCTGTTCTCCGGTGCGACGACCGGCGTGTTCTTCTGGCTGCAATCGGCGCAGACGGGGTATTTCAGTTCTGCAGGTAGCGTGATGCTCGCAGCGCTGCAGGTGATCGTGGGGATCCAGCTCATCCTGGGTTTCCTTGCCTACGATATCGCTGCCGTGCCTGCGCGGACTCTGCACCTGCTGGTCAATAGAAAACCGGGTGAGGGTCGGCGTGGCTGACTTCGATGAGCGCTACACCAGCTATCAGACCGATCGTGCGCCGCTCAGGAAACTGGTGCGCAAGCTCTATCTGCGCAGTGCGCAATCGTTGTTGCGCGGCCCGACGCTGGATTTCGGCTGCGGTGTGGGGGAGTTGCTTGGACGGTTGCCCGAGGGGTCCATGGGGCTGGAGTACAACGTTGCAACTGTTGCGTACTGCCGCAGCCGGGGGCTCGCGGTAGACCACTATGACGGATTGGCTGACGACTGGCAGTTGCGCGTCGTCCCTGATTCGGTTCGGTTCGAATCGATGGTGGTCAGTCATGTCCTGGAGCATCTTGAGGCGCCAGCGGAGATTTTTGGCAAGTTGGCCCGGGCTGCCCGTCGTTTGGGCGTGCAACGATTGCTGGTGATCGTGCCGGGCAAGGCGGGGTTTCGCAGCGATCCCACACATTTGACCTTCATCGATAACGGGTTTCTTTCGCGCCCAGAGCTTTTGACCGAGACAGGTTTCAGGTTGGAACTGTCACGCTATTTTCCGCTCGATCAACGCTGGCTGGGCGATTGGCTCACGCATCATGAAATGCAGACACTCTATGTACGTGACATCTAAGGTGCGGATCCTGCGCGGGTGGTTGAGCCAGGATGTCAGTCAGGGGCCATGGGCACGCAAGGCCAGGCTGGTCAGGCATAACATCCGCTGCAGCCAATGCCGGTCTACCATGAGCATGATGAAATGAGGGGCAGGAATCTATGAATAGCGTCGTCACCGCCAACTTGGTTGGCATCACGGGCATTGCCCGGCGGCTTGTGCAGGACGGTGCTCTGGATGAAGGCGCGGCGCGTGCTGCGATGGATCAGGCCGCTACTGCCAAGGTCCCGTTGCCGCAATGGTTCTCGGAGAAGAAGCTGGTGACCGCTTCGCAACTAGCAGCTGCCAACTCGGTGGAGTTCGGGATGCCGCTACTTGATGTGTCATCGTTCGATCCTAATCAGAATGCAATCAAGTTGGTTAGCGAAGAATTGCTGCAGAAGTTTCAAGTGCTGCCCCTGTTCAAGCGCGGTAACCGGTTATTTGTGGGGGTGAGCAATCCGACACAGACTAGGGCCCTGGATGACATCAAGTTCCATACGAACCTGGTGGTTGAGCCAATTCTGGTTGACGAGGATCAGATCCGTCGAACCTTGGAGCAGTGGCAAGCAGGTAATGCGTCTTTTGGCGCGTCACTTGGTGACGATGACGAAGAAATGGGAGACCTGGACGTCTCGTCCGGGGACGAGGACATGGGCGCCGGCGGGGATTCCGGGGTCGATGCGAAAGGCGACGACACGCCGGTGGTGAAGTTCGTCAATAAGGTGCTGGTGGATGCGATACGGCGGGGAGCCTCCGACATCCATTTCGAGCCATACGAAGACGATTACCGGGTGCGCTTGCGCATCGACGGGCTGTTGAAGAACGTGGCCAAGGCACCGGTGAAGCTGAGCCAGCGCATCGCCGCGCGTCTGAAGGTGATGTCGCAGCTGGATATCGCCGAGAAGCGGGTGCCGCAGGACGGGCGCATCAAGCTCAACCTGTCCAAGACCAAGCAGATCGACTTCCGTGTGAGCACCTTGCCGACCCTGTTCGGCGAGAAGGTGGTGTTGCGTATCCTGGACGGCAGTGCGGCCAAGCTGGGGATCGAGAAACTGGGCTACGAAGCGGATCAGCAGAAGCTGTTCCTGGATGCGATCCACAAACCTTACGGCATGGTGCTGGTGACGGGGCCAACCGGTTCGGGCAAGACGGTGTCGTTGTATACGGCGCTGGGCATCCTGAACGATGAGACGCGCAACATCTCAACTGCCGAGGATCCGGTGGAAATCCGCCTGCCCGGCGTCAACCAGGTCCAGCAGAACAACAAACGCGGCATGACCTTTGCGGCGGCCCTGCGCTCGTTCCTGCGCCAGGATCCGGACATCATCATGGTCGGCGAAATCCGCGACCTGGAGACGGCCGAGATTGCGATCAAGGCGGCGCAGACCGGTCACATGGTGCTGTCGACGCTGCATACCAACGATGCGCCACAGACCATCGCGCGTTTGATGAACATGGGCATCGCGCCCTACAACATCACCTCGTCGGTGACCCTGGTGATCGCGCAGCGTCTGGCGCGCCGCCTATGCAACAACTGCAAGCGCAAGGCGGTGTTGCCCGAGCATGCGTTGTTGGCCGAAGGCTTCACGCCGGCGCAGATCGCTGCCGGTATCGAGCTGTATGAAGCGGTGGGCTGCGACGAATGCACCGAAGGCTACAAGGGCCGTACCGGTATCTATCAGGTGATGCCGATGACCGACGAGATCGGTGCGATCGTGCTGGAAGGTGGCAACGCGATGCAGATCGCTGAGGCCGCCCAGAAGATCGGCATCAGGGATTTACGTCAGTCGGCGTTGGTCAAAGCCGCGCATGGAGTGACTAGTCTGGCCGAGATCAATCGCGTGACCAAGGACTGAGCGCCCTCATCCGCCCTTCGGGCACCTTCTCCCGCAGGCGGGAGAAGGGCAGATGTCGGCGCTTGTGATGCGGTGGGTGCTGCGCTGATCCGTCCTCGGACGTTTATGACGTGGATGCGAAAGGATTTGGAGCCACTGACAAGCGGCTCGCCGCCGCCGGGCGGACGCGGCCGGTGCTTGGACTCCTCATTGGCACGCGCGCATTCCGCGTGCGCGCCGTCCATGGCTACCTGACGGCTGCTCGCTACGTTCTGTCGAGAAACCCTGAACAACTCAGGATATAGCGGGCAACTTGGGATGCCGCCTGGTCGCGGCATTGGTCCATGGTGAAACTCAAGCGCTTACGCGTTATAAAAATTCTTCCGGTATTGACCGGAAGCTCATCAAAGAGTTGTTGAAAACTTCCTTGGTTGCGCTTGGGATGGGGAATCGGCATTGAGCTCAGGCAGGCGTGAAGGTAATCAGCGCGTGCGCTCTCACCTGCCCCTGCGTCGGTGCAGTTAAGGCAGTCGAAACTGCAGCGCTTTTACGATCCCACATTCTCAACCCCAACCCCAACCCCAATCCCAATCCCAATCCCAATCCCAATCCCAATCCCAACCCCAATCCCGGCTTCTCTACTCCATCCCCAGCTTCTTGAGCTTGTAACGCAACGCCCGAAACGTGATACCCAGCTGCGCGGCGGTCTTGGTCTTGTTCCAGCGATTTTCTTCCAGCGCCTTCTGGATCGCGGCGCGTTCCAGTTGCTCGATGTAGGAGGGCAGGGCGGCCGAGGCGGGGTCGATGTCGACCACGGCTTCGCGCGGTTCGATGGCGGCGCTGCCGGGGGTGGCCGCGAGGCGGTGGCCGCCGTGGGCGGGCAGGCGCAGGTCACTGGCGCTGATCTGGTCGTCTTCTGCCAGGGCCAGGGCGCGTTCGAGGATGTTTTCCAGCTCGCGGACGTTGCCCGGAAATCCGTAGGTATTCAGTGCGTCCAGTGCTGATTGGGTCAGCAACGGGATTGGCCGGCCGTGGCTGCGCGCCAGGCGCGCGATGATGGCGGCGGCCAGTTGCGGCAGGTCGCCGTTGCGCTCACGCAACGGCGGCACGCGCAGTTCGATCACGTTGATGCGGTAGTACAGGTCGTGCCGGAAGCGGCCGTCGGAGACCAGGTCGCCCAGGTCCTTGTGCGTGGCCGACAGGATGCGCACGTCCACCAGCGTTTCGCCGGAAGCGCCGACCGGACGCACCGATTTCTCCTGGATCGCGCGCAGCAGCTTGACCTGCATCTGCAGTGGCAGTTCGGCCACTTCGTCCAGGAACAGCGTGCCGCCATGCGCGGCCTGGAACAGGCCGGGCTTGTCGGCGTGGGCGCCGGTGAAGCTGCCTTTCTTGTGGCCGAAGAATTCGCTTTCCATCAATTCGGCCGGAATGGCGCCGCAGTTGACCGGCACGAACGGGCCGGCCGCACGGGCGCCTTGCTCATGGATGGTGCGGGCGACCAGTTCCTTGCCCACACCCGATTCGCCGACGATGTAGACCGGCGCCTGGCTGCGCGCGACCTTGCCGATGGTGGCGCGCAGGCCTTCCATTGCACCGGAGTCGCCCAACAGGCGACTGGCCTGCTCCGGTGGCGGCGCGGGCGGGGCGGGGCGGTCGCGGTTGTTCAATTCCAGCGCGTGCTTGACCAGGCCGCGCAGCACGCCGATGTCCACCGGCTTGCTGACGAAGTCGAAGGCGCCGGCCTTCAGCGCTTCCACCGCCAGGTCCATGCTGCCGAACGCGGTGATCATCGCTACCGGAGTCTGCGGGTAATGCTTGGCGATTTCGGTGACCAGTTCGATGCCGTTGCCGTCAGGCAAGCGCATGTCGGTCAGGCACAGGTCGTAGGGGTTGTTGGCCAGCAGTTCGCGCGCTTCGGCCAGGTTGGCGGCGGTGCTGATGCGCAGGCCCATGCGGCCCAGGGTGAGAACAAGCAGTTCGCGAATGTCACGCTCGTCATCGACAACCAGGGCACTTTTCGGTTCGTTCATGCCGCGCACGATATCCCAGCGTGACGACACTCGACAATTGCCGGCAGTGAGGGCGCGGCGCGGCTGGTCGAAGGATCTGCTTGAACGCTGCCCAGAAATGGCGGACGGCCATCGAGGCCTCGGCGCGGTTGCCAGTCACAGGTGATCTGAGTTGCACGCGGCCCGCTCGTCGACGGATGCCTGCTTTTGCTGCCGTTTTTCAAGCGGTTGAGCATCGGCAAGCGGCTCTCGAAACCATCGGCGATGGCACAAGGACAGCGCTGGACGCTGCTTGTCTAGCGCATGCCCACACGCGATGCAACATCGGTGCACGGCCGCCCGCACCTGCACTGGCAAAACGCCCGAATCGGCAAACTCACTTGCCCAGCAAGCTGTTGGGCCCCTGCAATGCAATCCGGAAACATGCCCCACCGCCCGGAACCGAGACATAGTCCAGTTGCGCCTGGTTGGCGCGGCACAACTCCTGGGCGATGTACAGGCCGAGTCCGGTGCCGTGTTCGGAGGTGGTGTAGAACGGCCGGAACAGTTGCGCGGCCACCGTCTCCGGGATGCCGGGGCCACGATCGATGACATCGATCACCGCCATGCGGTCCTGTCGTTCGACCCGCAACTTCACCCGGGCGGGTTCGTCCATGACGCGGCCGTACTTGAGCGCGTTGTGGACCAGGGCAGTGAGAATCTGGTGCAGGTGTTTGGGGTCGACCAGGGCATGCACCGAGCTGCCCTGGATGCTGGCTTCCAGGATGTCGGTTTCCATCGACAAGGTCTGCCGGTACTCGACCACGAAGCGGCGCACGAACGCGGCCAGGTCCAGGTTTTCCGGGCTGGCGCGTTCGCGGCGCGCCAGGCCGAGCACGCTTTCGACGATGCCGTTGGTGCGCTGGCATTGCTGGTGAATGATCTGCAGCAGGCGACGATCGGCATCGCCGATATCGGGCGATTCCTCCAGCAGCTGCGAGGCGTAGCTGATCGCTGCCAGCGGGTTGCGGATCTCATGTGCCAGGCTGGCCGAAAAGCGCCCCATGGCCGACAGGGTCAGCGACTCGGCGCGCCGCGAGACCACCGAAGCGTCGTCCAGGAAGACCAGCACCAGGTCGCTGTCGGCCAGCAGGCGCACGAAGCGCGGCTGCACTTCCGGGCGGTCGGCACCCAACTGCAGCGGAGCTTCTTCCTGACGCCACCCGCTGCGCCAGCGCTGCAGGCGGCGCGCCAGTTCCGGGGTCAGCGCGACCAGCGACAGGTCGGCCGGCGCATTGCGCTGGTCGCCATCGCCGAGCAGGGCCAGGGCCGCCTCGTTGGCCAGGGTGATGTGGTTGTGGGTGTCGACCACCAGCACGCCGGTACGCATGCGGCGGATGATCAGTTCGTTGATCTCGTAGAGGTTGGCGACCTGGGCGCCGCGTTCTTCGGCCAGGACCTGGTTGCTGCGCGCACGCGAGGCGATCTGCTCGCAGATGAAGGCCACTGCGACGTAGCTGGTGGCGAACATGGCCAGCTCGGCCACCGGGCGGGTGGCGCCGCCGCCTTCGAACAGGGTCCACAGGTATTCCAGCACGATGGCGCCGCTGGCGAGTACTGCGATGCTCATGCCGTAGCGCAGGCGCAGCAGGATCGAGGCGGCAGCGACATTGAACAGCAGCATCATCGCGATGCCGGCGCTGGCACCGGGCAGCGCGTGGGTGGCCAGGGTCGCGGCGAGGATGTCGGCCACCACCGCGCACAGCACGGTGGCGGTGAGGCGGCGTTCGCTGCGGCCCCAGAATAGCAACGGGATGGCCATGCACAGGTAGCCGATCGCCACCGCGGCAGCCAGCCGCGGGTAGCGCGGCTCGGGGATCGCGTCGGACAAGGGGCTGAACACCAGCGCGGCAATCAACCCGGCCACCAGCACCCGGTAGAGCGAAAAAAAGTACAGCTCGCGCTGCGGCGCGGACTGGACCCGGGCGATGAGCGATGCGATGGGTGCCAAGCCGATTCCCCGTCCGAACAAGCCGCGAGTATAGGCAGCTGCGGTGCTGCGCACAGCGCGTGTGCACAGTGTCGGGCGGCGCGCAAGCGCGGCGACGGGGCGGCCAATCCCGGCGAATTTTGCGCCGCACGGCGTGGTCGGCCACAATAGGCGGCCCGTTCGCGTCTCTTGACGTGCCGCTCAGGCGGTCTGCGTTGCACGCAGCGGTCGTTTCCTTTTCCCACGGTGACGCATGAATTTCCACGAATACCAGTCAAAACAGCTGCTTGCCGAGTACGGCATCCCCGTTCCGGCCGGCAAGGTCGCGGCGACCCCGGACGAAGCGGTTGAAGTCGCCAATTCCCTGGGCAAGGGCCCCTGGATGGTGAAAGCGCAGATCCACGCGGGCGGTCGCGGTAAGGCTGGCGGCGTCAAGTTCTGCAAGACCACCGACGACGTGAAGGCCGCAGCGGCCAAGATGCTCGGCACCAAGATGTCCACCTACCAGACCGCCGGCGTCGAGCTGCCGATCAATCTGGTGCTGGTGACCACCGCCGGCGAGATCGTCAAGGAGCTGTACCTGTCGATCCTGGTCGACCGCGGCACCAAGACCATCACCTATATCGCTTCCAGCGAGGGTGGCGTCGAGATCGAGCAGGTCGCCGCCGAGACGCCGGAGCTGATCCACTCGCTCAACGTCGATTTCGTCGAAGGCGTGCAGGGCTATCACGGCCGCGATTTCGGCTTCAAGCTCGGCCTGACCGCCAAGCAGGCCGGCCAGTTCGCCAGCATCATGGTGAACCTGTACCGCCTGTTCAACGAGAAGGACCTGGCGCTGGTTGAAATCAACCCGCTGGCGATCCTGGACGACGGCAACCTGTATGCGCTGGACGGCAAGTTCGACAGCGACGACAACGCCGCGTTCCGTCAGAAGCAGCTGGTCGCCATGCGCGACAAGACGCAGGAAGACGAGACCGAAGTGACCGCCTCGGAGCTGGACATCAACTACGTCACCATGGACGGCAACATCGGTTGCATGGTCAACGGCGCCGGTCTGGCCATGGCCACCATGGACGTCATCAAGCTCAACGGCGGCGAGCCGGCGAACTTCCTGGACGTGGGCGGCGGCGCCAACAAGCAGCGCGTCATCGAGGCGTTCAAGCTGATCCTGTCCTCGGACAAGGTCGAAGGCATCTTCGTCAACATCTTCGGCGGCATCGTCCGCTGCGACATGATTGCCGAGGGCATCATCGCGGCGGTGAAGGAAGTGGGCGTCAAGGTTCCGGTCGTGGTGCGCCTGGAAGGCACCAACGTGGAAGAAGGCAAGCAGCTGCTGCGCGACAGCGGCATGGCCATCATCCCGGCCGACAACATCAACGACGGCGCCAAGAAAGTCGTTGAAGCTGTCAAGAACGCCGCCTGATCCACGACACCGAAGGAACTATCCATGTCCGTTTTGATTAACAAGAACACCAAGGTGATCGTGCAGGGCTTTACCGGCCAGCAGGGCACCTTCCACGCCACTCAGATGATCGAGTACGGCACCCAGGTCGTTGGCGGCGTGACGCCGGGCAAGGGCGGCACCACGCATATCGACCTGCCGGTGTTCAACACCGTGGCCGACGCCGTCAAGGCCACCGGCGCAGACGCGTCGGTGATCTACGTGCCGCCGCCGTATGCGGCTGATGCGATCCTGGAAGCGGCCGCGGCCGGTATCAAGGTCATCGTCTGCATCACCGAGGGCATCCCGGTGCTGGACATGCTGCGCGTCAAGAACGTGCTGACCCGCTCGCATCCGGACACCGTGCTGATCGGGCCGAACTGCCCCGGCGTGATCACCCCGGGTGAGTGCAAGATCGGCATCATGCCGGGCCACATCCACAAGCCGGGCAAGATCGGCATCGTGTCACGTTCGGGCACCCTGACCTATGAAGCGGTTAAGCAGACCACCGAAGTGGGCCTGGGCCAGAGCACCTGCATCGGTATCGGTGGCGACCCGATCAACGGCCTGAACTTCGTCGACTGCCTCAAGCTGTTCAACGAAGACCCGCAGACCGAAGGCATCATCATGGTCGGCGAAATCGGTGGCGACGCCGAGGAAGCTGGCGCCGAGTACATCAAGCAGTTCGTCAAGAAGCCGGTGGTCGGCTTCATCGCCGGTGCCTCGGCGCCGGCCGGCAAGCGCATGGGCCACGCCGGTGCGATCGCATCGGGCGGCAAGGGCACTGCCGAAGGCAAGTTCGCGGCGATGGAAGCCGCTGGCGTCAAGACCGTCCGTTCGCCGGGCGACCTGGGTGCGGCGATCGCTGCGCTGGTGAAGTAAGCACGCCGCGCGCGCAAGCGTGCGAGCGTCAGAGAGGCCGCCTTCGGGCGGCCTTTTTTGTTGGTGCTTGGAGGCGTGCCCTCATCCGCCCTTCGGGCACCTTCTCCCGCAGGCGGGAGAAGGGAGCAACAGCAAGAACAACAGCACCACCACCACCAGCACCAGCACCAGCACCAGCACCACCAGCACCAGCACCAGCAACAGCAACAGCAACAGCAACAGCAACAGCACCAGCAACAGCAACAGCACCAGCAACAGCAACAGCAACAGCACCAGCAACAGCACCAGCAACAGCAACAGCACCAGCAACAGCACCAGCAACAGCACCAGCAACAGCAACAGCAACAGCAACAGCACCAGCAACAGCAACAGCAACAGCAACAGCACCAGCACCAGCAACAGCAACAGCAACAGCACCAGCACCAGCACCAGCAACAGCAACAGCAACAGCAACAGCAACAGCAACAGCGGGGGGCTGAGATCATGTTCCCGAGGAATGCCAGGGCGGTCGTCGCCTGCTTGATCGACGAAGCACGCTACGGTCGTGCAACTCTCGCTGCCCAGGCGCCCACCGGCTGCGACATCCCCTCTCCCGCTTGCGGGAGAGGGGTAGGGGTGAGGGCGCTTCCCACGCGGCGATCTCCGACGCCAAGGCGCCGTCAACACCGATAGCGCCACTCGGGCGGTACAAGCCACCTTGGCGATACCCCCTACCAAGCATGCCGATGCGCCACGCCGCCAAGACCGGATTCGCCAAGCACCTGCGTCGTGAGATGACCGCAGCCGAGCACGCGCTTTGGTATCGGTTGCGAGATCGACGCCTGCTTGGCTTCAAATTCCGGCGTCAGTTCCCCATCGGGCCCTATATCGTCGATTTCGTCTGCCTTGCCCAGGCGTTAATCGTCGAAATCGACGGCAGCCAGCACCTGCTGCCCCGCGCGGACGCCGCGCGCGATGTCTTCCTGCACCGCAGGGGCTTCCAGCTGCTGCGCTTCTGGAATAATGAGGTGCTGGTGCGCACCGACGCTGTCTGCGACGCGATTGCGCAACGGCTGGGCGTTGCCCGCTTCTCTCTTCCTCCTTCCGGCGTTCGGTAGGAATCTGCAAAAGGCTGCCGATATGTCCCAGACCCTCCGCATCGCCATGGCCCAGTTCGACTTCCCGGTTGGGGCGGTGGCAAAAAATACCGATCGCATCATCGAGTTCATTGCCACGGCGCGCGATGAGTTCGAGGCCGACATCGTGCTGTTCCCCGAACTGGCGATCAGCGGCTACCCGCCGGAAGATCTGCTGCTGCGTCCGGGATTTCTGGCGCACTGCGAGCAGGCGCTGGCGCGCATCGCGGCGAGTACCCGCGGCATCGTCGCGGTGGTCGGCTGGCCACAGAGTGCCGGCAGCGTGGTCTACAACGCCGCCAGCGTGCTGCGCGACGGCCGCATCGAGGCGACCTACCGCAAGCGCGAACTGCCCAACTACGCGGTATTCGACGAACGGCGTTATTTCGACGTAGACCCGGATGGCGACAACTGCCTCGTCACGATCAAGGGCGTGCAGGTGGGTGTCGTCATTTGCGAAGACCTGTGGTTTGCCGAGCCGCTGGCCAAGACCGTGCAGGCCGGCGCCGAACTGGTGCTGGTGCCCAATGCCTCGCCCTACGAGCGCGGCAAGCACGCGCAGCGCGACGCGCTGTTGGCCGAGCGCACGCGCGAGAGCGGGGCGGCAATCGCCTACCTCAACGTGGTCGGCGGCCAGGACGCGCTGGTGTTCGATGGCGCCTCGGTGGTGGCCGACGGCGATGGCACGGTGCATCCGGCCGCCGCCGCGTTTGTCGATCAATGGCTGGTGGTGGACTACGCCGCCGGCGAACGCCGCTTCACCCCGGTGGTGTGGGTGGACGATGGCGACGAGAGCATGGACGCGCTGGCCTGGCGCGCGGTGGTGCGTGGCCTGCAGGATTACTGCCGCAAGAACGGCTTCAGCAAGGTGTGGCTGGGGCTGTCCGGCGGTATCGATTCGGCGCTGGTACTGGCGATGGCGGTCGATGCGCTGGGTGGCGATAACGTCACCGCCGTGCGGCTGCCGTCGCGCTACACCGCCGGTCTGTCCAACGATCTGGCCGAGGAACAATGCTGCGCGATGGGCGTGAAGCTGGAAACCATCGCGATCGAGCCGGCCTTCGAAGGCTTGCTCGCCGCGCTGGGGCCGATGTTCGAGGGCACCCAGCCGGATATCACCGAAGAGAACCTGCAGTCGCGCAGCCGTGGCGTGATCCTGATGGCGCTGTCCAACAAGTTTGGCGGGCTGCTGCTGACCACCGGCAACAAGAGCGAATACGCAGTGGGTTACGCCACCATTTACGGCGATATGTGTGGTGGCTACGCGCCGCTGAAGGATCTGTACAAGACCGAAGTGTTCGGCCTGGCGAAATGGCGCAACACCGTCGGCGGTGCGCCGGTCATTCCGCCAGCGGTGATCTCGCGTCCGCCATCGGCCGAGTTGCGCGACAACCAGACCGACCAGGATTCGCTGCCGCCCTACGATGTGCTCGACGGCATCCTGTACCGCTATGTCGACCAGGAGCAGTCGCGCGATGAGATCGTCGCCGCCGGCTACGCGGCCGACACCGTCGAACATGTGCTGCGCCTGGTGCGCATCAACGAATGGAAGCGCCATCAGGCTGCGCCCGGGCCGAAGGTGTCGCGGCGTGCGTTCGGTCGCGAGCGGCGTTACCCGATCACCAATGGCTATACCGGTCAGTAGCCCGAACGGCTATTCCGGTCGGTAGCCCGGCGCATCGGCCACCGCTGCGGCGGCCGGCGCCTGGGCGAAGCGGGTGAGCAGCTCCAGGGTCGGCTTGGGCCGCGTCAGGTCGTACATCAGGCCGAAGTGGCCTTCCGCACCCTGGATGGTGGTCTGGTCCAGCAACTCGTAGACATTGATCTCCGACACCACGTCGGCATAGTTGGTGCGCACGTTGCGCAGCAGCTGCGCCAGGCTGTCGTAGCAGCCGCCATCGCCTTGCGCGCCGCCGGTGGTATTGCCGGTATAGACCTCGGCGCAGTTCAGCTCGTTGAAGAACATCGGTGTCTTGTAGGTCTGCGCCGCCGTGCGCAGCTGGCCCAGATACAGGTCCGTCCAGTAGCCGGCATCGTGGTGGAATGCGTAGTAGTGGAAACTGATGTGGTCGAAGTCGAAACCGGCTGCCTTGGCCTTGGCGAGAAACCATAGCGAACCATTGCGGTCGCCCGGGCAGCGCGCGTTGACGCTGCGGTCGTCGCTGTTGCAGGCGGTGATGTTGATGGTAAAACGCAGCCCAGCGCCCAGTTCGTTGGAAGCCTGGCGCATGCCCAGATACATGGTGGTCATCGCCGCGATGCGGGCATCGGCCTCGGCGCGTACCAGGTCCTGTTCGTTGCCGATCTCCCAGACCTTGATGTCGGCCGCATAGCGGCGCGCCAGTTGATACCCGATCTCGCGCGACATCGGATAGACCATCGGGCGCAGCGTGATGCCGTACTTGCGCGCCAGTGGGACCAGCGCATCGAGCGTTGCGTAGTCGCGCGGATCCACATCGAATCGGTAGCTGCGCAGATTGCGTGCCGCCAGCAGCTTGAAGCGTGCCTCGGCCTGGCTCATGGGATAGCCAGGGCGGTTGTCGTGGGCGTTGACGCCGTAGACGATGGGCGCGGCGGTAGTAGACGTGGCTATTGCTGCCAGCAATAGGGCGAGCACGAACGGGGCGATGTGGCGAGACATGCGGCCTCCTGAGCTGACGCCAGCGGGGAGTCGGATCTTGTTCAAACCGAGTATAGGCAGCGCGCAGGAGCGGTTCGGTGATCTGGTGCCGGGTCTTGCGACGTGCCCGCAGCTGTCGCAGGTCGCTGCGACCCGCGCTACGGGGCAGGGGGGGCGCAGACGCGCGATGCTGGACAGGCAATCTCCCGGTCGATCAGGCGTCGCCGTCGTCAGACCCCACAAGCGCCTGCGGCAATCAGCGCGCCGTCCGCAGGCGTGTGGCTGCATCCGCGTCGCCGCAATAGAAAAGGGGCCTTGCGGCCCCTTTCTCATGACACCGGCGACTGATGATCTCAGTCGCGATTCATCTGTGCATTGCGCTGACCGGTAGCGGCGGACTTCTCGCCGGCGAACGGGTTGAGCTTGCGGATCGCCCAGGGGTACTTCGGCCAGTCGCCGGTCAGCCACGGGTGCTGCGGGCTGTTGAGCTCCAGCACGCGGCGCGCGTCTGCGGCCAGGGTCTTGTTGCCCAGGTGCGTATAGGCCTCGGCCAGGACCGCAACGGCATCGTATTGATAGGCGCTCTGCGGGTAGGTTTCCAGCAGATAGTTGGCACGACCGGCTGCGGACACCCAGGCGTTGCGGCGCAGGTAGTACAGCGCGTTGTCCAGTTCGTGCTGGGCGAACACGTCGCGCAGCTCGATCATCCGCTTGCGCGCGTCCGGTGCGTAGCGGCTGTTGGGATAACGGTCGGTGACCGTGTTGAAGTCGTTGTAGGCCTGCTGCGGCGAGGACAGGTCGCGACGGCTCGGATCCAGCGACCACACCCGGCGCAGGAACACCGTGTCGCGGTTGCTGTTGGCCAGCCCGCGCAGGTAGTACAGGTACGCGATATTACGGTGCGTGGGATAGGTGCGGATGAAGCGGTCGACGCTGGACACCGTATCGTCGTGCTTGCCGGCCTTGTACTGCGCGTAGGCGGTTTCGATCATCGCCTGCTCGGTGTACGGACCATACGGGTACTGGGCGATCAGGCGCTTGTAGCTGGCTTCGGCGCCAGCCCAGTTGCCTTTCTCCATCAGGCCGTGGCCTTTGCCGTAGAGCTGCTCGACCGGCATGCCCTCGTCGGGATTCTTGTCCTTGGCGCCGCGGTGGCAGCCGGTGACGACGAACGCCATGACCAGCATGAGGGCAATCAGGCGCGCAGGCGCGGAAAACGTGGACCGTCGGATCATGGGTCTGGGCAGGACGCGTCAGGAAAACGAAAGCGCGATGATAGCCTAGTGGCCTGTCCGGCGACTGACTCCTGCCGCGCGGACCCCCAAATTCCCGTTTTTGCCCGAGTGCCAGTGTCCATGTCCGACCCATCTGCCGACCCCATCGACCCGTCCATCCGTCAGGCCATCGTGCCCGATAACGCCGCAGGGCGCCGTTTCGACGCGGTGTTGGCCGAGCTGTTCCCCGAATTCTCGCGCTCGCGGCTGTCGGAGTGGATCAAGTCCGGCGATGCGCTGCTGGATGGCGAAATGGCGCGTCCGCGCGACACCTTGCGCGGCGGCGAGAGCGTGCAGCTGCAGGTGGTGCTGGAAACCCAGACCCATGCGGCGCCGCAGGACATCCCGCTGAACGTGTTGTACGAAGACGATCAGGTACTGGTGATCGACAAGCCGGCCGGCCTGGTGGTGCACCCGGGCGCGGGCAACCCGGACGGCACCCTGGTCAATGCGCTGCTGTTCCGCGACCCGGCGCTGTCGGCGGTGCCGCGCGCCGGCGTGGTGCATCGGCTGGACAAGGACACCAGCGGCGTGATGGTGGTCGCCCGCACCGTGCAGGCGCAGACCGCCCTGGTGGAGCAGCTGTCTGCGCGCGATGTGCATCGCCAGTATCTGGCGGTGGTGGTCGGTGCGCTGGTCTCCGGTGGCACCGCCAATGCGCCGATCGACCGCCATCCGCGCGATCGCCTGAAGATGGCGGTACGCGACGACGGCCGCGATGCGGTCACCCACTACCGCCTGCGCGAGCGCTTCCGCGCGCACACCGCGCTGGAATGCCGGCTGGAAACCGGGCGTACGCATCAGATCCGCGTGCACATGGCGCACCTGAAATCGCCGATCGTCGGCGACCCGCTGTACGGCGGCGCGCTCAAGCTGCCCAAGGGCGCCACCGACGAACTGGTGCACGAGCTGCGCACCTTCAAGCGCCAGGCGCTGCATGCCGAAACCCTGGAATTCCTGCACCCGGTCAGCGGCGAGCCGGTGCGCGCCAGCGCGCCGGTGCCGTCCGACCTGCAGCGGCTGATGACCGCGCTGCGCGACGACAGTGCACGCGCGGCCGAGCTGGCGCGCCGTTGACATGGCAGTGGCTGCACCGTTCGTGCTGCCGGCCGACTGGCCGGCGCCACCGCGTATCCAGGCGCTGACCACCTTGCGTTACGGCCTGGGCGGCTCGCTGGCACCGTTCGACACGCTCAACCTCGGCAATCGCAACAGTGCCGATGGCGATACGCCCGAGCAGGTGGAGCGCAACCGGGCACAGCTGGCCCAGGCGCTGGCGTTGCCGAGCGCGCCGCACTGGTTGCGGCAGGTGCACGGCGTCGAGGTCGTGCGCGTCGAAGCGCCGCCGCTTGCACCGGGTGCGCAGTCGGCTCCAGCAGGCGATCACGCGCCCGCTGCGTCCGAGCCCGCGGCCGATGCGGCGGTCACTGCCGTGCCTGGCGTGGTGCTGGCGATCCTGACTGCCGATTGCCTGCCGGTGGTGCTGGCGGCTGTAGACGGCAGCGAAGTGGCCGCAGCGCATGCCGGCTGGCGTGGGCTGGCCGATGGCATGCTGGAGCGCAGCGTGGCCGCCATGCGCACGCCGGCGTCGCGGCTGGTCGCATGGCTGGGGCCGGCAGCCGGACCGCAGGCGTATGAAATCGGTCAGGACGTGTTCGACGCCTTCCTCGCCGATGACGCGCAGGCGCAGGCCGCCTTCAGCGCCACGCGGCCGGGGCATTGGCGGGTGGATCTGTATGCGCTGGCGCGCCAGCGCCTGCAGCGTGCCGGCGTGCCGGCCCACGCGATCCATGGCGGCGGGCTGTGTACCATTTCCGATCCGCAACGCTTTTTTTCGCATCGCCGCGATCGTCGCAGCGGGCGCATGGCCACGCTGGCCTGGATCGCGCCCTGAGCGCGCCGCTGTTTGCGCAAATAGTGGGCCAGGCTGCGTTTGCGCAGCTGCCCGCGCCGGTGCGCGCGCTGCATTCGGTGCAGGAGCGGCAGACCTTCGTCGGAAGGGCGCAGATCCAGCGCGGCCGCCACGCATTGGTGCCGTTGCTGGCGCTGTTGAGCCGGTTGCCGCGTAGTGGCGAGGTGGATGTCGAGGTGGAATTTCTGGTCGATGCGCACGGCGAACGTTGGCATCGGCGGTTTGCTGGGTTGCCGATGTATTCGCGGTTGTGGCGGCAGGGGGGCGCACTGCGCGAGCACCTGGGGGCGGTGCGTTTCGAATTCGCGCTACGTGCCGAGGCCGACGCGTTGTACTGGCAGGCCACGCGCGTATGGGCGTTCGGCGTGATTCCGCTACCCGCGCGCTGGTTCGAGCAGGTGCGTTGCCGGGAACATGCCGACACCGGCCGCTATGGATTTTTCGTCGACGTGTACCTGCCGCTGGTGGGGCCGTTCATTCGCTACGAGGGTTGGCTTGAGCCAGGTTGAATCGCCGCAGGTTGATACGCGCAGTGCGTCGGCAACCATCGTGTTCGATGGCGTATGCCTGCTGTGCAATGGCTGGGTCACGTTCCTGCTGCGCCACGATCGGCGCGGGCGTTATCGCTTTGCCGCGATGCAGGGGCAAGCCGGGCGCACGCTGCTGCAGCAGCATGGGCTGGATCCGGATGATCCGTTGTCGTTTCTGCTGGTGGACGACACCGGAGCCTGGACCGACAGCGATGCCATCGTGCGTGTGCTGGCAGGATTGGGTGGCTTGTGGCACCTGGTCACCGTGTTGCGCGTGGTGCCACGTGGCCTGCGCGATATCGGTTACCGCCTGATCGCACGCAATCGCTATCGCTGGTTCGGCCGGTCCGAGCACTGCATGCTGCCCACACCCGAGCAGCGCACGCGGTTTCTGGATTAACCCCCACTCCCGGCAAGCCATCTCCGCGTAGGAGCGCACCCGGGCGCGAGATGGCGTTGCCGGCAATGCTTGGTCGCGCCCGAGGGCGCTCCTACGGTGATCCGGGGATTTGCGCGATGGCCTGCGGTGCGGCTTGTCGTTCTGCGGCGTGTTCCGGATCAAGCATGGCGGGCAGGCACGCTTGCTCCGCGTAAGAGCGCACCTGGGCGCGAGGGGCGTTACCGGCAATGCTCGGTCGCGCCCGAGGGCGCTCCTACGGTGATTGTGCGATGCGCTGTGCTGGCGGCTTAGGCCGCCGCGCTGTTGAAACTTGCGCGCACGACATTCGCGTTGCCGCCGTGCGCAGGCTGCAGGCGGAAGATCGATACCGCATCGGCCAGTTCCACCGCCTGTTCTTCCAGGCTGCGTGCGGCGGCGGTGGCTTCTTCCACCAGCGCGGCGTTGCGCTGGGTGACCTCGTCCAGCTGCGCGACAGTGCGATTGACCTGTTCGATGCCGCTGGATTGCTCGGCGCTGGCCGAGGTGATCTCGCTCATGATGTCGGTGACATGCTTCACCGAGCCGACGATCTCGCGCATGGTCGCGCCGGCGCGGTGCACCAGCCCCGAGCCTAGTTCCACCTTGTCGGTCGAATCGGCGATCAGCGTCTTGATCTCCTTGGCGGCGTCGGCCGAGCGGCGCGCCAGTGCGCGCACCTCCGAGGCCACCACCGCAAAACCGCGGCCCTGTTCGCCGGCGCGCGCGGCTTCCACCGCGGCGTTGAGCGCCAGGATATTGGTCTGGAAGGCGATGCCGTCGATGACGCCGATGATCTCGCCGATCTTGCGCGAGGCGGTGCTGATCTGGCTCATGGTGGCGACCACGTCGTCCATGACCTGGCCGCCGCTCTGCGCCACTTCGCCGGTGCCCACCACCAGACGGTTGGCCTGCAGTGCGCTGTCGGCGTTCTGCTTCACGGTGGAGGTGAGTTCTTCCATCGAGCTTGCGGTTTCTTCCAGGTTGGCGGCCTGCTGCTCGGTGCGCTCGGACAGATCGGTATTGCCGGCAGCGATTTCCACTGCGGCCTGGCGAATGGTGTCGGAGGCGGTCTGGATGCCGCCGATGATTTCGGTCAGGCGGGCCACGGTCTGGTTGGTGTCGTCGCGCAGACGCGCAAAGATGCCGTGCGCATCGCCGTCCACGCGCTGGGTGAGGTCGCCTTCGGCCAGTGCGCCGATCACGCGCGCCAGTGCGGCAAGGTGGGTCTCCACCGAGTCGTAGATGCGGTTGATGCCTTGTGCCAACGACAGCAGCACGCCGTCCATGCCGTCGAGCTGCATGCGGCGGCTGAAATCTCCGGCCGAGGCGGCGTCGATGATCTGGATCAGCGCCTGCTCGGCGTTGACCTGCGCGGTGACGTCCACCCACTGCGCGATGGTGCCCAGCTTGGTGCCGTCGGCGGCGATGATCGGGCTGTAGACGAAGTCGATCTGGCGGCCGAAGAACGGGGCGCGCACGGCCTTGGAGGCATTCAACGCGCGCATGCGGTCGATGGCGGCCTGGCTGTCCGGATAGATGTCGCCGATGCTGCCGCCGACGAAGCCTTCGGCGTGGAAGCTGGGGCGGAAGCTCTGCACATCCGGCTCGATCAGCTTGAGCATCGCCAGCAGTTTGCGGTTGGCGAACAGCACCTGGCCGTCGTCGTCGGCGATGCGGATCATGGTGTCCAGATCGTCGAGTGCCTTGATCACGAACTGCCCATGGCGCAGGCCTTGCTCCATCACGTCGATGCGGATGGCCAGCTTGTCCTGGCTCGCCTGCAAGGTCTTCAGCAGCGGTGCGAGTTCACCGGAAACGTTGCGCAGGTCCAGGCGCTCAAAGCGGCCTTCGCCCAGCGCAGCGACCACATTCATCGCCTGCTGCAGCTGCGCACTGTTGCGATGACGCGCCCACCACCACAGGCCGACACTGGCCGCGCCGAGCACCAGCAGGGCCGGGAACAGCTTCGCAAGGGCGCTACCGACGCCGCCGGGCATCAGCGTGGCGGCATAGAACGTCAGCAAGGCCAGCAGCCCGAGGTGTGCGGCAGCGGGCATCCATGCAGTCCAGGTCGTACGCGCAACGTTTGCGCCCGCTGTTGGGCGGGTAACGGGTGCGGCATCGTGTGAAGGCAACATAGGCTGAGTCCAACGTGTGTTCTGGGAAAGGGGGAACGGTGTGCAGCAGGAGTAGGCTGCAATGGGGTATCGGCGGCTGGGTCTGAATCATGATGGTGTGAACGGACCGTTTGTCGGAATGCGTGCCGCCGAGCCGGGAAACAGCCGATGTGGTTGATTTGGAAGCGGTTTCAGTGAGCGTGTGCAAGCTCGCGGCGGTCGGCCGACGTGCAAAATCGGTACCTGTATTTGTAAATTCCGTGTGAATTTCGGCCACCTCGGTTGAGGCAGTCCGCACTCCGATGGAATGCACCTGGCCTGTCTCTCAGCGGCCTGGTAGCGGTGACCGGTTCGCTGTGCAGGTTTGCCGGTCGCCAGGTTCCGCGCTGACGTCAGCGTCGGCACACACCGACGCCATGACGTTGCCCTGGGCATCGGGAAATCGCAGCAGCAGAACGTCGCGCGCGGTGATCCAGGAGCGTCGGAAAAAACGGCAATCCGAGGAGAGGTCAGGGCGATGCAGATGCCCCGGCCGTCAAGCCGCGGTTCCGGCACAGCTGTCATCGGCGGGCGCAACGATGTGCAGTCGAGACCTGCTGCTGCAGCCACGGAGTCCGACCGCACGCCATGGCTCCACCCCAGCCGCGCAGCGTCACTCTGCTCAATCGGCAGGCCGCGCCCACAAAAAAAAACCGGCCGTCTCGCGACGGCCGGTCTGTTGTGTCACTGCGCGAGCGCGCCGGCGATCACTTCGCCGGCGTGGCCTGCGCATCGTCCGGCAGTGCCCAGGCGATCACGCTGTCGCCCGACTTGGTTTCCATGCGGTCGTGTCCGCCCACGGCGGCCACGATGTACTGCTTGCCGTCGATGGTGTAGCTCAGCGGGGCGGCCTGCGGGCCGGCCGGCACGCGGGTCTCCCAGACCTGCTTGCCGGTGCGGGTGTCGAAGCCGCGCATGAAGTCGTCCAGGGTCGCGCCGATGAAGGTCACGCCGCCGGCGGTGGCCAGCGAGCCGCTGTTGTTGGGCGTGCCGATCTCGAACTTGGTCTTGGACGGGATACCCATCGGGCCCTGGTCGTAGCCGGTGCCCAGCGGACGCCGCCAGAGTACCTGCTGGGTGCGCAGGTCCACGCCGGAGATGTAGCCCCACGGCGGTGCCACGCACGGCGTGTTGAGCGGCGACATCCACGGCTCCTTGCGGGCGCCGTAGGCCAGGCCCTTCTGCGCCATGTAGCCGGGCGTCTTGCTCTTGCCGTCGAACACCGACACCACGCCCAGCTCATTCATCTTTTCGCGGGTATAGACCTGCAGGGTGTAGGGCAGGCGATTGCTGTTCATCACCATGATGCCGCGCTGCAGATCGACAGAGACGCCGCCCCAGTTGATGCCGCCGTGGTTGCCGGTGAAGGCCAGCGAGCCTTGCAGGGTCGGCGGGGTGAACATGCCTTCGTAGCGCAGCTGCTTGAACTGGATGCGGCAGGCCAGCTGGTCGAACGGGGTCATGCCCCAGGCATCGGATTCGATGATGGTCTCCACCTCGCGGCTAGGCGCGCCCACGGTGTTGGGCATGCCCGGCGAGATCGGCTGGGTGGCAGCGGTCCAGTCGCCATGATCGGTGCCCTGCGGCACGGCGATCTGCTTGACCGGCATCAGCGGTGCGCCAGTGGCGCGATCCAGCACGAAC
Organism: Xanthomonas sp. 10-10; assembly: GCF_040182365.1. Classification (NCBI taxonomy): domain Bacteria; kingdom Pseudomonadati; phylum Pseudomonadota; class Gammaproteobacteria; order Lysobacterales; family Lysobacteraceae; genus Xanthomonas; species Xanthomonas sp. 10-10. The sequence continues at coordinate 3,810,077 of NZ_CP144460.1, read as the reverse complement.
ACCTGGCCGGACTTGGTGGCCTGGATCACGGCAGGGCGGGTGCCGCCGCCAGCGACCGGCCAGTCGACCAGGTTGGGCTGCGGGCCGATGTCGTAATCCCACAGGTCGTGGTTGACGGTGCGGAAGTGCCAGCGCTCCTTGCCGGTGGCCGCATCCACGGCGACCAGCGCCGCGGTGTATTCCTCATCCTGCGGGGTGCGGCCCTTGCCGAAGAAGTCGCCCGAGGCGTTGCCGGTGGGCAGGTAGACCAGCCCCAGCTCATCGTCTGCAGCCATCAGCGACCACACGTTCGGGGTGGAGCGGGTATAGGTCTGGCCGGCCGGCGGCTCGGCGGTGATCGCCGGGTTGCCCAGGTCCCAGGCCCAGCGTAGCTGGCCGGTAAGCGCATCGAAACCGCGCACCACGCCGGACGGCGCATCGCCTTCCTGACCGTCGCGCACCTGGCCGGTGGGCTGGATCACCACGCCGCGCATCACCACCGGCGGCGAGGTCGGGCCGACGAAGCCCGGCTTGGTGTTGCCGGTACCGGCATTGAGGTCCACGTAGCCGTTATTGCCGAAGCTGGCGCACAGCTTGCCGGTCTGCGCGTCCAGCGCGCCGAGGCGGCCGTCGACCATCGGCCAGAAGATTCGGGTCGGGCACTCGGCGGTGCCTTCCGGCGCCTGGTAGTACGACACGCCGCGGCAGGTGGTGGCGGCAACGCCCGCCATCGCCTTCGGATTGGTCTGCGGGTCGAAGCGCCAGCGCTCCTTGCCGTTGGCCGCTTCCACCGCGATCACCTTCTGGGTAGGCGTGCAGATGTAGAGCAGCTCGCCGACCTTGAGCGGGGTGTTCTGGAAGGCGTAGCCCAGCTTGGAGCCGGCCGGTTTCAGATCGCCGGTGTGGAATTCCCAGGCCACCTTGAGGTTCTTGACGTTGTCCGGGGTGATCTGCGCACCGGGCGTGTAGTGGTTGGACAGATTGGAGCCGGCATAGGCGGTCCAGTTGCTGGCGTCGTGATTGGCAGCGACGTTGCCGTCAGGGCTGGGCACGGTGGCGCGGCTGAAGGCGGCAGCGTTGGCGGCCGGCTGCGTGGATGCATCGGCCAGTTCCACGTTGCGCGGCACAAACAGCGGCCACAGGATCAGAGCGGCGCCCAGGATCGGCAGCACGCCGGTCACCACGACATAGCCGGCGCCTGACAGCGGCTGCATGCGCCGACGCGCCACGCCCCAGAACGGCAGCAGCACCAGGCCCAACACGGAGATCCAGGCCAGACGCGGGACCAGGCCCCAGCCATCCAGGCCCACTTCCCACAGTGCCCAGGCGATCGTGGCGGCCAGCGTGGCGCCAAACAGCCACAGGCCGGCACGCTTGCCCAGCGCCAGCAACACGCCGGCAAGCAGCAGCGCGATACCTGCGAGCAGGTAGTACCAGGAACCACCAACGGCCACCAGGCGGCCGCCTTCATAGGCGAGCACCGCGCCGAGCACGGCGATCACCGCTGCATAGGCCACCAGCAACCAGGTGCCTAGCCCACGTTTTGAGGATTGATCAGTCATTTTGAGATGTCAGGAAGGACTTGGGGCCGCCATGGGCGACAAGTCGTGGAGGGAGAGAGGTCGCCCGTTGGCAAAGGCTGCCGGCGACCTTGGATATGAACGCGCAGCCCCTCCCAGGGTCCTCAGCGCTAATCATGCGAATATTTTAGACCTCTGAGCACCGCCTGTCCGTGACGGAATAGGAACCACCGTTCCAACCTGCCGCTCGGATGCGCCGAATCTACGGAGAAGTCGAGCAGTGCGACGAAGGGCGATGGCACGTGAGCTGAGGCGCGATGACAGCTGAAGGGTGTGCAGGCAAGAATCGCTGTCGCTGTCGAATTGCTTTGCTTTGCTTCGCTTGGCGCTTGCCTTGGTCTCGCTCAGTTGCCTTAAAAAAGCAGGCCGAGCACCGCAGCCACGTGCAGGCACCTGTTGGAAAGCGCTGGCAGCCGTACCCTCATCCGCCCTTCGGGCACCTTCTCCCGGAGGGAGAAGGAAAAGCTCGCGGCCCGCTTGGGCATCTTCTTTCGGGGGGAGAAAGGAAGGCTTGTTCGTTGGGAGGGAGAAGGAAAAGCTTGCAGCGAGTTCGGGCGCCTTCTCCTAACCGGAGCAGGATCAGACGTCGGCGAGTGCCTGCAGATAGCGCTGGCGCCAGTGATTGATGTTGTTCTTGCGCAGGTGATCCATCATCGCCCGCCACCGCTCGATGCGCGTTGCCAGCGGCATGCTCGCCGCCGTTGCGATTGCATCGGCCACGCCGTCCAGATCGTGCGGATTGACCAGCAGCGCCTCCTTCATTTCGTCGGCCGCGCCGGCCAGCAATGAAAGCACCAGTACTCCCGGATTTTCAGGGTCCTGCGCGGCGACGAATTCCTTGGCGACCAGGTTCATGCCATCGCGCAGCGGCGTCACCAGGCCCACCGATGCAGCGCGATAGAAACCGGTCAAGGTTGCGTGGCTGAAGTTCTGGTTGACGTAGCGCAACGGCGTCCAGTCCGGCCCCGCATGCCCACCATTGATATGGCCGGCGATCTGCTCCAGCTGCCCGCGCAATTGACGGTATTCGGTGACATCGCCGCGCGATACCGGGGCGATCTGCAGATAGGTGAGGCTGCCGGATTGATCCGGGTAACGCTCCAGATAGCGCTCGAACCCCTGGAAACGTTCCGGCAGGCCCTTGGAATAATCCAGACGGTCCACACCGATCGCCAGCTGCCGCCCGCGCAGACTCTCGCGCAGATCGCGTACCGCCTGCTTGCTCACAGACGCCTTTGCCTGGTTGGCAATCAGATCGGTGTCGATGCCGATGGGGAACGAGGAAGCCGTGAAGCGCCGCCCGCCCGGACCTTCGACCAGATCGCCTTCGAGAATGCGGCCGCCACCGAACAGGCGCACATACGCCTTGAAACGTTCGGCGTCGCGTTGGGTCTGGAAGCCCACCAGATCGTAGGCATAGAAGGTACTGAACAGGCGCGCATGATCGGGCATTGCCTGCACCAGATCGGCCGAGGGCATTGGCACGTGCAGGAAGAAGCCCATCTTGCAGCCCACCCCCAGCTCGCGCAGCATCGCGCCCAGCGGGATCATGTGGTAATCGTGGATCCACAAGGTGTCGCTGTCTTTCAGCAGCGGTGCGAGCTTTTCCGCGAACAGGCGATTGACGCGCAGATAGCCTTCGCGCTTGGCGCGGTCGTAATCGACCAGGTCCAGGCGGAAGTGCAGCAACGGCCACAACGTGCGATTGGCGAAGCCGTTGTAGTACGAATCGATATCGCGCTTGTTGAGGTCCATGGTGACGAAGGTGATGTCGCCTTCGGTCTGCTCGTGCATGCCGCCGCTCTCGCCGCGCGCGGTCTTTCCGCTCCAGCCGAACCACATGCCGCCGCGCTCCTTGAGCGCCGCCAGCAACCCGACTGCCAGGCCGCCGGCCCGGGTTTCGCCGGGCACTGCAACACGATTGGATACCACCACCAAACGACTCATGACGCCTCCTGCCAGCTCCGCGACAAGCGCATCGCTGCGATGATCAAACCGACGTGCGAATAGGTCTGCGGGAAATTCCCCCAGGCTTCGCCGTCTTCGAACGATAGGTCTTCCGAGAGCAAGCCCAGGTGATTGCGACGCGCCAGGATGCGCTCGAACAATTCCCGCGCTTCGTCCTTGCGGCCGATGGCGGCCAGCGCGTCGATGTACCAGAACGTGCAGATCGTGAAGCTGGTTTCCGGCTCGCCGAAGTCGTCAGGCGCGATGTAGCGATACAGTGCATCGCCATGCTTGAGCACGCGGCCGACTGCCTCGACCGTGCGTACGAACCGGCTGTCGTCGGCATCCACGATGCCGATGTCGGCCAGCAAGAGCAGCGACGCATCCAGACGGTGGCCGCCGAGTGTGTCGGTGAAGTAGCCGCGTTCTTCGCTCCAGGCTTCGTGCAGGATGCGCTCGCGGATGCTGTCGGCGCGCTGTCGCCAATGCGCGCTGCGCTCGGGCAATGCCAGGCGATCGGCGATCTTGGACAGGCGATCGCAGGCGGCCCAGCACATCGCGGCGGTATAGGTGTGCACCTCGGCGCGGCCGCGGAACTCCCACAGGCCGGCGTCGGGCACGTTGTGCAGCGCGTAAGCGCGCTCGCCCAGCGGTTCGAGACGGCGGAACGTGTCGGCGTCGCCCTGATCCTTCAGGCGCAGGTCGAAGAACAGTTGCGTCGAGGCCAGCACGACGCTGCCATAGACATCGTGCTGTTTTTGAATCCACGCCAGGTTGCCGCGCCGCACCGGACCCATGCCGCGGTAGCCTTCCATCGTGTCGACTTCATGCTCTTCCAGCTGCGATTCGAAGCCGATGCCGTACAGCGGCTGCAGGGTGCCGTCGCTGGTGGCGATGTTGAAGATGTAGCCGATGAACTGCTCCATCGTGCGGGTGGCGCCAAGCCGGTTGAGCGCGCGCACCACGAAGGCGGCGTCGCGCAGCCAGCAGTAGCGGTAGTCCCAGTTGCGCGGGGTATTGGGCGCTTCCGGAATCGAGGTGGTCATCGCGGCGATGATGGCGCCGCTGTCTTCGTACTGGCACAGCTTGAGCGTGATCGCGCTGCGGATCACCGCCTCCTGCCAGTCGAGCGGAATGGACAGATAACGCACCCATTCGCGCCAATACTCCTCGGTGCGTTCCTGGGCTTCCTGCACATAGCCGGTGAGCGAGCGGGTCAGCGATTCGTCCACGCCCAGCACCAGGCTCACCGGATGGCTGAGCACGAACGGCAAGCCGTCGCGCACGAAGCGCACCGGCACGTCGGTGGTCAGGCGCAAGGTGAATTCCGGCAACACCCAGCGGATATGGTTGCTGCCCCAGGTGGTATCGGGGGTGCGGCCACCCCAGTCGGCCAGCGGGCGCGCACGCACGATGATGCGCGGGTTGCCGGCGAGCGGGCGGATCTGGCGGATGATGCTGACAGGCCGATAAAAACGGCCGTTATTGCGCCAGCGCGGTGCGAAGTCGATGACTTCCACCTCGCCACCGTGGCTATCGCGCAACACGGTGCGCAGCACGGCCGTGTTGGGCAGGTAATGCTGCTCGCTGCTGACGAAGTCTTCCAGCTCGACGGCAAAGTCGCCGCCTTCGGTCTTGGGCGAAAGCAGGCTGCAAAAAGCCGGGTCGCCGTCGAAGGCGGGCAGACAGCTCCACACCACGCGTGCCTGTCGATCGACCAGTGCGCCAAAGCTGCAATTGCCGATGACGCCCAGATCCAGGTTTGGCTCGGTCATGAGGTGCAAACGATCCTGTAAGTAACGAGAGGAGGCGCGCCTACGGTGATGCGTTGCGCGCGTTGTGGTGGAGCCACGCATGCACAGCGGCGGTGCCGTCGAGGCGAAAACGCGCGCTGGTCTGCGCGCGATCGCCGACCAGGATGCTCCAGCCGCCCAAACGATTGGCCGCGTCGAAGCCGAATTCGTCGGTGAGGTCGTCACCGACGAACACCGGCGTGCGGCCTGCAAACGCGGCGGTCTGCATCAGCTGCTCGACGGCCAGCCCCTTGTTGCTGCCTTCGGGGACGAATTCGACCACATGGTCGCCCGGTTGCAGGCGATAGCCGGGGAGCTGGGCGATTTCATCCTGGGCGAAGGCCAGCACGTCCGGTCCGGCGTCCGGTTGGGCGCGCCAGTGCAGCGCCACGCCGACGCCCTTGTCTTCGACCAGCACGCCTGCGTGTTTGTGCGTCAGTGCCGCAGCGCGCCGATGCAGGCCATGCAGGAAGTCAGAGGTGTCCTGCGGCATGGCGGCGCGTGCGGCGATGTCGCTGCGGAGTTCGTGCCCGTGCAGGCCGGCGGCCGGCAGCAGCAGCGGCGCGAACAATGCATCGAGCTGTGCGAGCGGGCGCCCGCTCACCAATGCGATGGCGCCCTGCAGGCGCTCGCTGAGGCGACCAATGGCCTCGCGTACCTCGGGCAGGAGCCGCACGGCCTCGGGGCTGTGGGCAAAGTCGATCAGGGTGCCGTCCACGTCCAGGAACAATGCGCAGGCATCGTCCAGCAATGGCGGCGACGGAAGAGGGGAATACGCGTCTGCCATTGCGCTAGTGTGCGCAAACCGGTGTGAGATTCAGGTTATGGAACGGCAGGGATTGGGGGGTCGGGATTGGGGATTCGTTGCAGCCGCGCTTGCGAATCCCACATCCCCAGTTCCGACAACTGCCGACTGGCTAGACGATGGGGTAGTGCGGACAAGGCGAATCTGGATCCGGGATTCGCAGCGATGCTGCTCTTGCAAATCCCAACTCCCGATCTCCCAATCCCGGCTTAAAACGAATACCGCACCCGTCCGTACCAATACGCGCCATTGCTGCCGATCGGCGACAGCACGTCGTAGGGCAGGTTGCCGAAGTAGGCGATGTCGTCGATGGAGCGATCGGAGTAATTGTCCAGGATGTTCTGGCCCCCGATGGCCAGCGTCCACTGCGTGCCCAGGTGATACTCGGCTTCCAGATCCAGCTGCCACTCGGCGCCATAGGTCTGGCGTGGCACGAAGCCGCCGCCGAAGTCGAACACGCGGGTGGCGCTGCCGTAGCGGTTCACGCGCGTCTGCAGGTTCCAGCGTTCGTTGGTCCAGTTGGCGGCCAGTGCGGCACGCGTGCGCGGTGCGGCGTCGGTGAGCGTATTGCTCTCCTCCACGCCGAACAGCACGTAGTCCGGGTTCAATGCCAGCAACTGCCCGGGCGTTGCGATGATGTTCTCCAGCTCGGTCTTGGCGTAGCTGTAGGTGCCGGTCAGCAGCAGATCGCCACCGAAGGCGTACTGGCGCCAGTTGGCCACCAGCTCGGCGCCGCGGGTGCGGGTGTCGGCGGCGTTGAGGAAATAGCTGGCGCTCTGCACGCCGGCGACGCCGAAGTTCTGCTGCACAAAATCGGTCAGCGTGTCGCCGGTGATGTCTTCGGACAAGGCGATGCGGTCGTCGATGTCGATCTGGAAAAAATCCAGCGACAGGTCGAAGTGGTCGCCCAGCTTGCTGGTGAAACCCAGGCTGTAGTTGACCGACTTCTCCGGCTTCAGATCGGTGGCGCCGAGCGCGCGGGCGATCGGGTTGTTGACCGACAGCAGGCGGCCCTGGGTCAGCCGGCCGGCGGCGTCGTAACCGGTGGACGTGGCTTCGTAACCGATCTGGCTCAGCGAGGGCGCACGCACGTTGTTGGAGATGGCGCCACGCAGCGCGAATGCCGGCGCGAACGCATAGCGTGCGGCAAGCTTGCCGGTCCACTGGCTGCCGAAATCCTGGTAATGCTCGTAGCGGCCGGCCAGGTCGGTGGAGAACTTGTCGCCGAACTGGCTGGACACGTTGGCATAGGCGCTGGCCACATTGCGCGACAGGTCGGCCTCATCCTGCGGAGTGAGCCCGCCGCCGGCCTGCGAGCCGGTGGGGCGATCGGTGAACGGGCCGGCCGCATAGCTGGCCGGGTCGCCGGCATGGGTGCGGTATTGCTCGCGGCGGAACTCGGCACCGGTGCCGAAGGTATGGGTGGCGCCGGCCGCATCGAACACGCGGGTCAGATCCAGATTGCCCACGGTCTGCGCAAACGCGAAATCGCCGGTCTTGAAGCGCGTGGTACTGCCCGGCCCAAGCGAGGCATTGAGCGAGTTGCGCAGGCGGTAGGTGAAGTCGTTGCGGCCGTAGTTGACGCTGGCGTCGTAGTCCCAGTTGCCGAGCTGTCCACGCGCGCCGGCGACGAGTTGCAGGTCGCGATTCTCGCCCTCGGAAATCGGCCGGTAGCCGTTGGGGTAGATCTCGCGCCAGTTGGCGCTGCCGTCCGGGTAGCGGAAGTAGTTGGCGCCTTCGGTGTCGCGCTGGTTGTAGGTGCCGAAGGCGTAGAACTCGCCGTTGGCGCTGAACGGAATCTTGGTGTTGAGCCAGGCGTTCAGGCCCTTGGTGGCGCCGTCGCCGAGCACGTAGTTGCGCTGGCCGGCCAGGGCCAGGTTGGCCGGGGTCTGTTCTTCGAACGACGGGATCTGGTCGAAGCCGGCGCGATTGGTCGCTTCGCGATTCTTCAGCTCCAGGCCAACCTTGAAGAAGCCGCCGTCATCGCCCAGCAGCGAGCCGACCTTGGCGCTGGCATAGCTGGTCTGGCCATCGGTGACACGGCGATCGATCGGCTCCACGTCGGTGTTGTAGGCGCCGAAGCTGGCTTCCAGCTCGCCGCGCTCGGGGTTGTCGTCCAGGATCACGTTGATGACGCCGGCGATCGCGTCCGAGCCGTACTGCGCGCCGGCGCCGTCACGCAGCACTTCGATGCGCTTGATCGCATTGATCGGGATGGAATTGAAATCCACCGGCGTGGTGCCCTTGCCGATCTTGCTGTCGGTATTGACCAGCGCCGAGGTGTGGCGGCGCTTGCCGTTGACCAGCACCAGCACCTGGTCGGGCGAGAGCCCACGCAGCTGCGCGGCGCGGATATGGTCGGCGCCGCCGGAGTTGGACTGACGCGGGAAGTTGAACGAGGGCAGCAGCGCCTGCAGCGCGCTGCCCAGCTCACCATTGACCACGCCGGCCTTGCGGATGTCTTCGGCGGTGAGCACGTCCACCGGCACGGTCGATTCCAGCACGGTGCGGTCGCTGGCGCGGGTGCCGGTGACGATCACGGTGTCCAGCGTGGTGGCGCCGGGGGCGGCCTGCTGGGCCTGTGCAGTGGCGCTCAACACGGCGGCGACGGCCAGGCCGATGGCCGAAAGGGTGGGGCGGGTCATGCTCTCTCTCCTGCAACTGCAAACGCGCAGCGGGGTCGGCGTCCGGCCGGCTGGTGCGCAAGGGTCGGACTGTCCTACATTCATCCGGATGGAGAGATATTATCGCGTTGTTCAGGCCTGCGCGAGATGACGCGGTGCGCACGCGTGCATGAGCTGATGGTGCGGCCGCATGAGCGCTGGTACGACTGGCATAACGCTGCAGCAGTGCCGCTCGTACACTTGCGCCCTTGCGCCGGTCGTTTGTACGCGCTGGCCGCGCCGGTGTACATCGGCGTTCTTAGCCCCCGAAAACCTTGGAGAAATCGATGAAGTTGCTGCCATCCGTGTTGATCGCCGCCGTGCTGGCGTTGTCTGGTTGCGCCACCATACCGGGCAAGGCGCCCGCGGCGGCGACCACCGCCAGCATGCAGGGCGATGCGCAACGTCCCGGCGATGCGCATGGCTGGATACGCAGCGAGCTCTACTTTGGCGTGGGCGAGGAGACCGGCCCGGCCGACCGCCCGCAGACCCGCACCATCGACCAGACGCAATGGCGCGCGTTTCTGGACAAGGAAGTGACCCCGCGCTTCCCCGATGGGCTGACCGTGTTGGATGCCTACGGCCAGTGGCTGTTCCGCGGCGCCAAGGAGCCGAACCGCCTGGGCACCAAGGTGCTGGTGATCTTGCACGAGGACACCCCACAGCGGCGCCGCGACATCGAAGCGATCCGGCTGGCCTGGAAGCAGGCCACCGGCCACCAGTCGGTGCTGTGGTCGCGGCAGGCGGTGGAGGTGTCGTTCTGAGAGGTGTCGATCGGAGCAGCTGCCAGCGCGGTTGTGTGTCGGTAGCACGTGCACAGGCGGCGCTCGAATCGGCATCTGTCTGTGCTGCGCGTACGTTGCAGTGATACGCCTCATTCGCGCCCATCCAGCGAGCAACGCTGTGCAGGGTCATCTGCCGGCTCTGGTGAGCATGCGCGTTGAAACGCTGCACCGAATGCGCGTGAGCGCTGCACGCGTGGCGTTGTCTGCCGCACTTGGCGGGCTGTCATGCGCGGTGGTGGCCCGAGATACCAGTGCGAGGTGACGATCGGCACGCACCGGCGTGCCACCGCGCTGGATGTCGGCACCGATACCACGCCGGTGCCGGTGCGCTAGCGCAGCGCCAACCGTGGCCACATCGTCGGCTGGATCGAGGTCGAGGCGGCGATGAAGTAGCGTAGCGTCGCCACCTCAAGGTCGCCGCACGCAGGACTGGCGGGCGCAGTCGCGGCGACACGGTCTGATCCACCGCGGCGCTGTCGCGCGTGATGAGCAGCGGCTACCATCGGCCGATCCCCACGCTTCCTGGCTCCCATGTCGGCCCCTTCCTCGCGTACTGCGGCATCGCCGCGCTGGTTCGTCGCCGGCGACCTCAATGGCTTCTTCGGCCTGGTCGTCGACAATCTCTCCATCCTCGGCTTCATCGCGATGGCGTTGGTCGGGATGTTCCAGTTCCCGGCCGAGGTGGTGTTCGGGCGCATGTTTCCCGGCACCGCGTTTGGCGTGCTGGTGGGCAACCTGCTCTACACCTTGATGGCGCGGCGGCTGGCCGCACGCAGCGGGCGCGACGACGTCACCGCGATGCCGCTGGGCCTGGATGCGCCGACCAGCATCGGCATGGCGCTGTTGGTGCTGGGCCCGGCATTCGTCGGCTTCAAGGCGCAGGGGCTGGACCCGCAGGCGGCCGCCATCGCCACCTGGAAACTCGGCATGGCCTCGCTGGTGGTGATGGGCCTGCTCAAGCTGGTGCTGTCGTTCGTTGGCGAGGCGGTCACGCGCGCGCTGCCGCGCGCAGCTTTGCTCGGTTCCATCGCCGGCATCGCGCTGGTGCTGATGGGCCTGCTGCCGCTGCTGGAAACCCTGCGTTCGCCGGTGGCTGGATTCGTCACGTTGGGCCTGCTGCTGTATGTGCTGCTGGCCAAGGGCCGCCTGCCGACCAAATTGCCGGGCGTGCTGGTGGCGTTCGTGATCGGCACGGCGCTGTACTACGGGCTGGGGCTGGCCGGGTTGGGCGCGCCGGGCTTCAGCGTGCCGGCGTGGACTCCACCGCAGATCGTGCTGCCGCTACCGAACCTGGGCTTTATCGAAGGATTGCCGGCCACGGTGGCGTACCTGCCATTGCTGCTGCCGTTCGGCTTGTTGATGGTGGTGGGCGGCATCAATGTCAGCGAGAGCGCACGTGCCGCTGGCGATGACTACCGCACCCGCGACATCCTGCTGGTGGAGGCCCTGGCCACGCTGGTGGCCGGCGTCTGCGGCGGGGTGGCGCAGACCACGCCGTACATCGGCCAGCCGGCCTACAAGCACATGGGCGCGCGCTCCGGTTACACGTTGTTGACCGGCGTGTTCGTCGGCATCGGCGGCATGCTGGGTGTGATCTCCGGGTTGGTGCAGTGGCTGCCGCTGGCGGTGCTGGCGCCGATCATCGTGTACGTGTCGATCGACATCACCACGCAGGCGTTCCAGGCCACGCCCAAACAACATGCCGGCGCGATGGTGCTGGGGTTTCTGCCATCGGTGGCGTACCTGCTGACGATCAAGGCGCCGGGTTGGCTCGCGCCGGAGCAACTGGTTGCGCTGACCACGAAGGTGGATGGCCACGGCCTGCCGGAACTGGCGGTGATCTTTGCGCTCGGCAATGGCTTCATCATCACTGCGATGCTGTGGATCGCCACGGTGGCGGCGATGATCGATGGCCGGCTGCGTCGCGGTGCGGTGTTCTTGCTGGTCGCTGCGGGCCTGACGCTGTTCGGCCTGATCCACTCGGTGGACCCGCGCGGCGGCATCTACCTGCCCTGGTCGCTGCAGGGTCTGGCACGGGTGATCAGCTGGCAGTTCGTCGGGGCCTATGTGGCGCTGGCGGTGACGTTGCTGTTGTTGTCGCTGCTGCCGGCACGCAAGGAGGCGATGCAGTGAAACACCACACGCGTGTGGCCCGATTGCTGCTTGGCAGCGCGCTGGTGCTGAGCGCCGGCGGTGCGTGGGCGGCCTCGTTCGACTGCAAACAGGCCGGTACGCCGGTCGAAAAGCGCCTCTGTGCAGTGCCCGCACTCGGTGCGCTGGACGAGCAGCTGGACGCAAGCTACCAGGCGCTGGTGCAAACGACGCCGCGCGCTGCGGTGGCCGGCGTGCGCGAGCAACAACGTGCGTGGCTACGGCAGCGCAACGCCTGCGCGCAGGACGCCAGGCCGGACGACTGCCTGCGGCACAGCCTCACCGCCAGGGCCGATGTGCTGGCCAAGACACTCACCGTGCAGCAGCAGGCGCTGGACCGCATCATCGCCAGCATCCCCGGCAAGCCTGCCGAGGCTGCGCGGCAGCTGCAGACGTACGACGCACCGCTGGCATCGGCATGGCTGGCGTATCTGCATCAGTTCGTCCCTGCCGCCGGTGTGGACGCCGCATTGGCGAATACGCGGTTCGAGAGTGCGCGCAAGGCCCTGCGCAAGACCGATGACTTTGCGGCATCGTTGCTGGATGACGCTGCCGGCACGCCTGCAACGCCGCAGCACGAACGCGTGCTCATGCTGCTGCGCATGTGGATCGAGCGAGACGACAGCGGGAACCGGCCCTATGTGCATTGCTTCATTTTCGCGGCGGTAGGTGAGCCAGCGTACGAGGCATTCGGGCCGCTGTATGCTTCCACACGCGACTCGTTCGCGCCGGTGTGCAAGCCGCCGGGCGGCTTGTTTGCGCTGGCCAGCTGGAAGCAGCTGGACGATGGGTTCGATCCCCTGATCGACGCCCTGAGCAAGGACGCCGGCACCATCCGCTATGCCAGCTACGCCGAGTGGGGCGTGATTGCGCTGCGCGCATCGGTGTCGCCGCTGCTGTACCTGCAACCGGCATTGCGCAAGCGCTATGGCGACGATCCGGACAAGGCGATTGCGGCCTGGGACGGCGATGGCAGCCAGTGGCCGGCGGCAGATCGCAAGGCGGTGCGCGCACTGTTGCCCAAGGTGCGCGCAGACACCGCTGCGTGGCTGGTGCGCGAAAAACAGCTGCCCGCAAGACAGGCCGATCAGGTGGCAGCGGCAATCGTGGCAGCCTGGGTGAATGTGCGGTTGAACTTCGCCAATTGAACGCGGTTTTTCGCGCATGACGCCTCGTTTCTGGCGTCGACGGTTCGTCGTTGGTCGTGCGCGCCCGACCTCGTGTCGACCGCCTGATGCATGACGCGCAGATCGCGTGTTTGCGCTGCGTGCGCATGCCAAAGCCTCGCCTGGCCATGTATGCACGCAATTGATGAATGCGCGGCCACCTCACATCGATGGAACCACCGCACCATCTCATGGTCACACCCTGGATGTTGTCGATGTCAGGAGCTCCATGATGCAAACCAAGTCCTCGCGCTGGCCGTGGCTGTTGGCCGTGCCGCTCATTGCCGGCGCCGCCTGGTGGCTGTTCCGCGGGCCCTCCGATCCATCGGGCGCGTTGCCCGCGCCGATCAGCCAGACCGCGAGCGCGGTGGCTGCCGCTGTTGCCCCGTCACCGCCTGCACCGGCCGCGCCGCGTCATCCGGTGCAGACGCCATCGGTCGATGCAGCCGATGCAGCGATTCCTGCGTTGGCACAGAGCGACGATGCCGCATGGCAGGCGTTGCTGGACCTTGTGCAACACGACGACGCGCTGTCGATCGTGCTGCGCGCGCATCTGATCGAACGCGTGGTGGTGATGGTGGACAACCTCACCCAGCCCAGCATGAGTCGTCGCGCATCGGTGCTGCAGCCGGTGCCGGGCGAGCTGCAGGTGTCCAACGCCGCCGAGCGCAGCGTGATCGACCAGGCCAACGCTGCGCGCTATGCGCCCTACGTCGCCGCGTTCACCAACGTGGATGCGCACGCCCTGGTGCGGAGTTATGTGCGCTTCTACCCATTGTTTCAGCAGGCCTATGCGAACCTGGGCGCGCCGGACCGTTACTTCAACGACCGCGTGATCGATGTGATCGACCATCTGCTGCGCACGCCGGAGCCAAGCCAGCCGATCGCCGTCGTGCGCGACGCGCGTGGCCGTTATCTCTTTGCCGATCCTGCGCTGGAATCTGCGTCGGTCGGGCAGAAGGCATTGCTGCGGCTGGGGCCGACCCAGGCCGCCGCAGTAAAGGTGCAACTGCAGGCCATCCGTGCGGCGTTGTTGCAGGGCGGCTGAGGCTGTCGGTTCGGCTGCGTCAAGAGTAAAGGCCGCATCCGTGCGGCCTTGCACTTGCGATATCAGGCAACACATGGCGGTGCCCGATCACGCGGGAACGTTAACGACAGGATCGAACGCGCAGCACAGGCCAATCGCAAGCATCAGCTGCGCAGTGAGCACGTCGTATCACTAGGCGCCCGCCGCCCGCCGCCCGCCGTCTGATGCCGGTACGGCGCCTACGCCGCATCAAGCTCCGGGTAGTGGCGGAAGATGCCGTTGGTGTTGAACGCCACGCGGCGCTCGGATGCGAGGTAAGCGGCAATGCGCGGGCGCCCGGCCACGCGCTGCTGCAGCGACTTCAGCCCCGGCAACTCCTTGGACAACGTCGTCATGCGCTTGGGGAACATGTATTCCAATCCACTGACCAGCTGAAACAGCGACAGATCCACGTACGAATGGGTGCCAAGCGCGTGCGTACCGCCTGCCTGCTGCAGTACATGCTCGAAATAGCCGAGGAACCTGGGTAGCCGGTTGTCGCGCAGATCCTGGGCACGTTTGGCCGCTTCGGCTGTCTGATCTTCGTAGTACAGCCCCACGCCGATGGGGTGATGGGTGTCGTGCACTTCGGCCACCAGGTCGGCAATGGTCAGCTGCAACTGCAGTGCCTGCAGGCGCTGCGCCTCGGCGGCGGGCACCAGCTGCAATTGCGGGCCAATCGCATGCAGGATGGCTGCCACCTGCGCGATCACCACCTCGCCCGCACGCAGAAACGGCGGTGCGAATGGGCGTGCACCCGCGTGCTTGCCTTCCAGGAAGGCGGTCATGACCTTGTCGCCGTCGATGCGCGCCACGTCGGTGTAGCTGGCGCCGGCGTCTTCCAGAGCCAGGCGGACGAATTCGCCGCGACCTTGCAGGCCGTTCCAGTAATAGAGCTGATAGTGCATGCGCTGCTCCGGTGTCGTAATGGCGCAGCGTAGGAAGCGGGCGGCTAGGCGGGCGTGATCGGGGTGTCAGAAGGGTGTGACCCGGCGCTGCAGGGCGGCTGCGCCAGCAGCCAGGCCAGCTTGCGCGTACGGGGTTGCTGCTTGAGCTGCCACTCGGCACGCGAGGCGGCGGCGCGGTCGGGATACGGGTGACTGGCGAGCACTTTTAGTGGCGGATTTGCGCGTGTGTAGCGCGCGCCGGTGCCACGCACATGCGCGTGAAAGCGGCGCTCCAGATCGTTGGTGATGCCGGCGTAATAGCTGCCGTTGCGACACAGCAGCAGGTAGAGGTGCCAGGGCTTGGTGGATACATCCATGTCGCCATTATCGCCACAGGGCCGGCGTTGTGCATTGGGCCTCTTCCACAGCGCTCACCGGTGGTCTGCAGGCGCTGCAGGGCGTGAGTGAATAACCACCTAAACATTGGTTATTTGACGCTCGTGGCAGCTGCAAACAGCATGCGCTATTGCACTGCACCGCCTTCCCGGCCTGCGCTGCGCCAGCTTCGCTGCGCGTTGATCGCGCTGCCGGACAACCAACTTCACCAACGCTGCTACACGACAGCCGACGCCACGAAAGGACGTACATGCCTGCGCAACACCGGACCCCGGCGGGGATCTTTGCTGCTTCCAGATGGTTGGCCAAACCGCAGGTCTTGGCGTGGAGCCTGGCGTGGGCATGTACGCCAGCGCTGGCCGATGAAGTAGGGGAGACTGCTGCCACGCCGGAGCGTGCCGCGCAGACCCTGGGCGCAGTGACGGTGACCGCCACGCGTCGCGAAACCACCTTGCAGCAAGTGCCGGTGGCGGTGTCGGTGGTGCAGGGCCAGACACTGGAGCGCGAAAACCGCAACAGCGTGGCCGACCTGCCGGCGCTGGTGCCCAGCCTGACCTTTCGCAACGGTGCCTCCAACAAGGACACCTCATTGTTCCTGCGTGGCGTGGGCACCATCTCCACCTCGCCAGGGGTCGAGCCCAGCGTGGCCACGGTGATCGACGGTGTGGTGCTGGGGCGTCCGGGCCAGGCCACGCTGGACCTGCTCGATGTCGAACGCATCGAAGTGCTGCGCGGGCCGCAGGGCACCTTGTTCGGCAAGAACGCCTCGGCCGGCGTGCTCAGTATCGTCAGCAAGCCGGCGCCTGAGGTGTTCGGCGGCTATGTGGATTATTCCCACTTCGGCGGCGGCGACGAAGACCGCGTGCGTGCCAGCATCGGCGGTGCGCTGGTGCCCGAGGTGCTCAAGGCCAGCGTGTCTGCGTTGTGGGCCGAATATGGCGGCAACGTGCGCAATGTGGCCGACGGGCAGACCGTCAATGGCTACCGGCGCGCCGGCGCGCGGCTGAGGCTGGATCTCACGCCGAACCCCAGCTTGAACGCAACGCTGCTCGCCGACTACCTGCAATCGAGCAGCGACGCGCCCAGCGGCGTGGTCGTGGCCAGCACACGTGCGGACTTCGCTGCGGCGCTGGCACCAGTGGTTGCCAGTGCCGACAACCGGCAGATCAACAGCGATTACCGCACGCATCTGGACGACATCAACAAGGGCGCCTCGCTGCAGCTGGATCAGCACCTCGGCGATGCGCTGTTGACCTCGATCAGCGCATGGCGGCAGTGGGATAACACCCAATTCCAGGATGGCGACCGCACCGCGCAACGCAGCGCGACGTTTCCCGCATCGCATGATCGCGGCGAGCTGGGTTACACGCAGTATTCGCAGGAATTGCGCGTGCAGACCCCACGCGACCGCGCGGTGGAAGCGGTCGCCGGTCTGTATTACCTGCATGCCCGCAGCGACGAAACCTATCGCCGCACGGTGACGACGCCCACCGCCAGCAACGTGGGCGTGGCCGATTACGCCACCCGCGCGCAGACCTATGCGGTGTTCGGCGAGGCCACCTGGCATTGGCGCCCGGATCTGCGTGCGCTGCTGGGTGCGCGTTTTACCCGCGACACGCTCGAGTATCGGCATCAGCGCGGATCCAGCTCGGCCGCACCGGTCACCGGTATCCAGCCGTCCACCGCAAGCAGTGGCAGCACTGCGGAAAACGGCGTGTCCGGCCGCACCGGCCTGCAATACGACATCAATGCGCAGACCACCGGCTACCTGACCTATTCGCGCGGTTACAAAGGCCCGGCCTATAACGTGTTCTTCAACATGCAGCCGCGCGACACGCCGGCGCTGAAGCCGGAGACCTCCAACGCCTGGGAGCTGGGGCTGAAGACACGCGCGCTGGACGACCGGCTCAGTGCGAACGTGGCGCTGTTCCATACCGACTATTCCGATTACCAGGCCAACTTCTTCGACACCGTGGCCGGGCAGGTGGTGACGCGCCTGATCAATGCCGGACAGGTGCGTACGCAAGGCCTGGAGCTGGACCTGGATTACCGGCCCACCGAGCGGCTTAGTCTGGCCGCATCGCTGGCGTATACGCAGGCGCGTATCCAGCGCTTCGCGTGCCCGGCGGCAGCGGCGGCCAACTGCAATGTCGACGGCAAGCCGTTGCCGTTCTCACCGGACTGGAAGGGCAACCTGCGCGCCGGCTACCGCGTGCCGCTACGTGGCAGCCTGGCGCTGGAGTTCAACGGCGACGTGAGCTGGCAGGACAGCGTGCAGTACGACCTCAGCCAGACCGCGCAAACCCTCCAGGGCCCGTATGCGATCTGGAATGCCAGCATTGCGCTGGCCGATGACGTGCATGGCTGGCGGGTGGCGGTGCTGGGCCGCAATCTCGGCGACCGCGCGTATGCGCCGTTGTTGGCCAATGCCACCGGCAACGTCTACCGGCTGGTACCGCGCGATGATCGCCGCTATCTCGGCCTGCAAGTGCACAAGGATTTTTGAGGATGCAGTCGATGGGTTTCAACAGTGGGTTCAAGGACCGCCAGGGCATCGTGTCGGGTGGTAGGCGATGAGCGCGCCACGGCAGCTGTCGCTGGGCGCGTTCCTCATGGCGACCGGCCACCACGTCGCGGCCTGGCGGCACCCGCAGGCGAGCGCGGACACGCTGGACTTTGCGCACTACCGCGAAATGGTGCGCATCGCCGAGGCCGCCAAGTTCGATGCAGTCTTCGTCGCCGACAGTTTGGCCGCAGCCGGTGGGCCGATCGCACAGCGGATGGCGCGTTCCAGCCTGTTCGAGCCGCTGACGCTGCTCAGCGCATTGGCGGCGGTCAGCGAGCGCATCGGCCTGATCGCCACCATGACCACCAGCTATAACGAGCCGTATCACGTGGCGCGCAAGTTCGCCTCGCTGGACCATCTGTCCGGCGGCCGGGCCGGGTGGAATCTGGTCACCTCCGACGCCGCCGACGAGGCGCTCAACTTCAATCGCGATGCGCATTACGTGCACGCCGAGCGCTATGCGCGAGCGCGCGAGTTCCAGCAGGTGGTCGCCGGCCTGTGGGACAGTTGGGATGACGACGCGTTCATCGCCGACAAGGCCGCCGGCCTGCATCACGACCCGGCGCGTGCGCATGTGCTCGATCATCGCGGGACACATTTCCAGGTGCGCGGGCCGCTCAATATCGCGCGCGCCCCGCAAGGGCACCCGGTGCTGGTGCAGGCCGGCTCGTCCGAGCCCGGACGCGCGCTGGCGGCGGAAACGGCCGAGGTGGTGTTCACCGCGCAAACGTCGCTGGCCAAGGCACAGGGGTTCTATGCCGATATCAAAGGGCGGCTGGAGCAGTTTGGCCGCTCGCGCGATGCGCTGAAGGTACTGCCTGGCGTGTTCATCGTGGTGGGGCAAAGCCAGGCCGAAGCGCAGGACAAGTTCGAGCAGTTCCAGCAGTTGGTGGAGCCGGAGGTGGGTATCGCGCTGCTGTCGCGCATGCTGGGAAACTTCGACCTGTCCGGCTATCCGCCCGATGGCCCGTTGCCGGAGTTGCCGCTCACCGAAACCGGGCAGCGTAGCCGCCAGCAGCTGTTCACCGAACTGGCCGGGCAGGAGCAGTTGAGCATTGCCCAGCTCGGCCGCCGCATCGCCGGTGGGCGCGGCCATTACAGCCTGATCGGCACGCCAACCCAGATCGCCGACGAGTTGCAGGCGTGGTTCGAGCAGGGCGCCGCCGATGGCTTCAACGTGCTGGTACCGCACCTGCCCGGCGGCCTGGCCGATGTGGCGACGCACGTGGTGCCGGAGCTGCAGCGACGCGGCCTGTTCCGACGTGACTATGCAGGGCGCACCTTGCGCGATCATCTGGGGCTGGCACGCCCCGTCAATCGCTTCAGCGCCCGCTGATCTACCGGACAGACCCATGACCTATCTCGCACATCCCGATCGCTACGACCGCATCGCCTACCGCCGGGTCGGCCGCAGCGGCCTTGTCCTGCCCGCATTGTCGCTGGGCCTGTGGCACAACTTCGGCGACAGCACGCCGATCCAGACGCAGCGCGACTTGCTGCGCACCGCCTTCGATCTGGGCATCACCCATTTCGATCTGGCCAACAACTACGGCCCGCCGTATGGCAGCGCTGAGCTGAACTTCGGCCGCTTGCTGCGCGAGGATTTCAAACCGTATCGCGATGAATTGATCATTTCCACCAAGGCCGGCTGGGACATGTGGCCGGGCCCGTACGGGCAGGGCGGCAGCTCGCGCAAATACCTGTTGTCCAGCCTGGACCAGAGCCTGCAACGGCTGGGTGTGGACTATGTGGACATCTTCTACTCGCACCGCTTCGATGCGGACACGCCGCTGGAAGAGACCGCAGGCGCATTGGCCAGTGCGGTGCAGCAGGGCAAGGCACTGTACGTGGGCGTGTCGTCGTATTCGGCGGCGCGCACCCGCGAGATCGCGGCACTGCTGCGCGAGTGGAAGGTGCCGTTGTTGATCCACCAACCGGCCTACAACTTGTTCAACCGTTGGCCGGAGCTGGAGCTGCTGGAGACTACCGCAGACATCGGTGCCGGCGTGATCGCATTCACGCCGCTGGCGCAGGGCCTGCTCACCGGCAAGTATCTCGATGGCGTGCCGGCCGATGCGCGCGTCAATCGCCCCGGTGGGCAATCGCTGCGGCCAGAGCATCTGTCCGACGACAACCTGCAACGCGCACGTGGGTTGCATGCCATTGCACAGAAGCGCGGGCAAAGCCTTGCACAGCTGGCACTGGCCTGGGTGCTGCGCGATGCGCGCGTGAGTTCGGCGTTGCTGGGTGCCAGCCGGCCGGCGCAATTGGTCGAGAACGTCGCGGCACTGCAGAACCTGAGTTTCAGCCCGGAAGAGTTGGCCGAGATCGATCGTTTTGCGGTCGAGGGCGGCATCAACCTGTGGGAAAAACCGTCAACCGATTGGCAATGAGGAGATCGTCGATGCGCATGCTGATTGCCTGGGCGCTGATGCTGATGATGAGTGTCGCGTGGTTGCCGTGCGCGTCTGCGGCCGAGCCTGCACAGTTGCGCATCGGCTACCAAAAAGCGGTGTCGAGCCTGGTGCTGGCCAAGCAGCATCGCCTGCTGGAGCAGCGCTTCCCGCGCACCAAGATCAGCTGGGTGGAGTTTCCCGCAGGGCCGCAACTGCTGGAAGCCCTAAACGTGGGCAGCGTCGATCTGGGCGGGGCTGGCGATATTCCGCCGTTGTTCGCGCAGGCGGCCGGTGCCGACCTGCTGTACGTGGGCTGGGTGCCGCCGACGCCGAAGGCCGAGACCGTTCTGGTGCCGGCCAAGAGCACGCTGCGGCGCGTGGCCGATCTCAAGGGCAAGCGGGTCGCGTTTCAAAAAGGGTCCAGCGCGCATAACCTGCTGTTGCGGTTGTTGGCCAGGTCCGGCCTGAGTCTGCGCGACATCACGCCGCTGTACCTGTCGCCGGCCAATGCGCGCGCCGCGTTTGCAGCCGGCCAGGTGGACGCGTGGGCGATCTGGGACCCGTGGTATTCGGCCTTGACGCTGGATGGCAGTGCGCGCCTGTTCGCCAACGGCGAGGGGTTGGGGTTGACCGGCGGGTTCTTTCTGTCCTCGCGCCGCTATGCCACGGCGTGGGGTCCGTTCGTGCAGCAAGTGATGGGCACGCTCAACCAGGCCGACGGCCTGCTGGAACGCGACCGCGCCGGCAGCATCAAGGTGCTGGCGCAGGTGAGCGGGCTGTCGCCTGCGGTGGTCGAGCGCACCTTGGCGCATCGCCCGCCTGCCAGCGTGCAGCCGCTCAGCGCCGAGGTCATCAAGGCGCAGCAGGCCACTGCCGATCTGTTCTACGCGCAGCGCTTATTGCCCAGGCGCGTGCTGGTGGCACCGGCGGTGTGGCGTGCGCCGGCCGCGGTTGCCGCGCAAGCGGCACGCAAGTGATGCGGGTGGCTGCGTCGCAGATGCGCACCGCCACCACGGGGGCGATGCAATGAGCGCCCGTGCATGGCGGTGGGGCAACCGGCTGTTGCCGTGGCTGTTGCCATTGACGGTGCTGGCCGCATGGCAGGGCGCGGCATCGATCGGTTGGCTGCCGCAGCGCATCCTGCCGGCGCCGGACGCGGTGCTGCGTGCGGCGGCCACGCTCGTGCAAAGCGGAGAGCTGTGGCAGCACCTGGCAATCAGCAGTTGGCGCGCCGCCGTGGGCCTGGTCATCGGCGGCAGCCTCGGCCTGGTGTTGGGCCTGTTGACCGGCGTGTCGCGCGTGGCCGAACGCGTACTCGACAGCAGCCTGCAGATGCTGCGCAACGTGCCGCACCTGGCGTTGATTCCGCTGGTGATCCTGTGGTTCGGCATCGATGAGGGCGCCAAGTTGTTTCTGGTGGCGCTGGGTACCTTTTTTCCGATCTATCTCAATACCTACCACGGCATCCGCAGCGTGGACCCGGCGTTGATCGAGATGGCGCGCAATTACGGATTGCGTGGGCCGCAGTTGTTCATCGATGTCTTGCTGCCCGGCGCACTGCCATCGATTCTGGTCGGGCTGCGCTTTGCCTTGGGACTGATGTGGCTGACCTTGATCGTGGCCGAAACCATCTCGGCCAGTTCCGGCATCGGCTACCTGGCAACCAATGCGCGCGAGTTCCTGCAGACCGACATCGTGGTGGTGGCGATCGTGCTGTATGCACTGCTCGGCAAGCTTGCCGATCTGGCCGCACGCGGGCTCGAGGCCTGGTGGCTGGGCTGGCATCCGGCTCAGCAACGGCGCGCGCAGGTGTCGCGATGACCACACCAGGCAACGGCCTGCCGCTGAGCCTGCGTGGAATCGTCAAGCGCTATGGCGGCAGCGATGTATTGCGCGGCATCGATCTGGAGATTGCAGCAGGCAGCTGCGTGGCCGTGGTCGGTCGCAGCGGCTGCGGCAAGAGCACGCTGTTGCGAGTCATCGCCGGTCTCGAAAGTGCCGATGCCGGACGCCTGGACAGTGGCGATGCGCCGCTGGCGCGCCGGCGCGATGCGGTGCGGCTGATGTTTCAGGATGCGCGGCTGCTGCCATGGAAACGGGTGATCGACAATGTGGCGCTCGGCCTGGGCCGTGCCGGGCGCGCGCAGGCACAGGCAGCGCTGGATGCGGTGGGGCTGGGCACGCGCGGCGGTGACTGGCCTGCGGCGCTGTCCGGCGGGCAGCGGCAACGCGTGGCGCTGGCGCGCGCATTGGTGCATCGGCCGCGGCTGTTGCTGCTGGACGAGCCGCTGGGCGCACTGGATGCGCTGACCCGCATCGAGATGCAGCAGCTGATCGTGCAGCTGTGGCGGCAGCATGGCTTCACCCTGGTGCTGGTCACCCATGACGTCGCCGAAGCCAGCGCGCTGGCCGACCGCATCGTGGTGATCGAGCACGGCCAGGTCGGCCTGGATGTGGCAGTGCCGGTAGCGCACCCGCGCACTCCCGGCTTGCCGGCGCTCGCCGCGATCCAGGCGCAGGTGCTGTCGCGTCTGCTGGGGACCGCACAGCTGCCGGCGCCGGCGGCCACTGAAGATGCCGAGGACGCAGAGGACGCCGGTGCGGGGCAGGGCGGTGCGACGCACGCCACTGTGCCGCTGCGGCGGATCGTCTAGCGGGCGGGTCGTCGGCCTGGGTCCGCCCCTAAGCCAATGCCAATGCCAACGCGCAGAGCCAACATTGCGCAGCCCCACAGCAGGCAGCGTGCGCCGGGCTTGGTGCCCCGCATCTGCACTTG
Source organism: Xanthomonas sp. 10-10 (assembly GCF_040182365.1). Taxonomy (NCBI): domain Bacteria; kingdom Pseudomonadati; phylum Pseudomonadota; class Gammaproteobacteria; order Lysobacterales; family Lysobacteraceae; genus Xanthomonas; species Xanthomonas sp. 10-10. The sequence goes on along the minus strand of NZ_CP144460.1, from coordinate 3,787,121 downwards.
CGGCATCGGCCACACCTTGAAACCCCGCACGGCAGCCGCATCTGCACGGTATCGCCGGCGTCGCCGGCCACCCGTTCAGAGGATTTCCCATGCGGATGGACAAGCTCACCTCGCGGTTCCAGCAGGCACTGGCCGACGCGCAGTCGCTGGCCGTGGGCCGCGACCACAACATCATCGAGCCGGTGCACGTGCTCGCCGCGCTGCTCGACCAGAGCGGCGGCAGCACGCGCCCGCTGCTGTCGCAGGCCGGCGTCAACGTGCCGTTGCTGCGCGAGCGGCTGGGCGAGGCGCTGGACACGCTGCCCAAGGTGTCGGGGCAGGAAGGCAACCTGTCGATCGGCAACGATCTCAACCGCCTGCTCAACCAGACCGACAAGCTGGCCCAGCAGCACGGCGATGCCTTCATCGCCAGCGAGTGGTTCGTACTGGCGGCCGCTGACGATGCCAGCCCGCTGGGTGTGGCCCTGCGCGCGGCCGGCGGCGACAAGAAGAAGATCGAGGCGGCCATCGACAAGCTGCGCGGCGGCGAGACCGTGCAATCGGAAAACGCCGAGGAACAACGCCAGGCGCTGGAGAAATACACCATCGACCTGACCGCGCGTGCGGAGAGCGGCAAGCTCGATCCGGTGATCGGCCGCGACGAAGAAATCCGCCGCACCATCCAGGTGTTGCAGCGGCGCACCAAGAACAACCCGGTGCTGATCGGCGAACCCGGCGTGGGCAAGACTGCCATTGTCGAGGGCCTGGCCCAGCGCATCATCAACGGCGAAGTGCCCGAAGGCCTGCGCGGCAAGCGCGTGCTGTCGCTGGACATGGGCGCGCTGATCGCCGGTGCCAAGTTCCGCGGCGAGTTCGAAGAACGCCTCAAAGCCGTGCTCAGCGACCTGTCCAAGAACGAAGGCCAGATCATACTGTTCATCGACGAGCTGCACACCATGGTGGGCGCCGGCAAGGCCGATGGCGCGATGGATGCCGGCAACATGCTCAAGCCGGCGCTGGCGCGCGGCGAGTTGCATTGCATCGGCGCCACCACGCTGGACGAATACCGCAAGTACATCGAAAAGGACGCCGCGCTGGAGCGCCGCTTCCAGAAGGTGTTCGTGGGCGAACCGACGGTGGAAGACACCATCGCGATCCTGCGCGGCCTGAAGGAACGCTACGCGGTGCATCACGGCGTGGAGATCACCGACCCGGCGATCGTCGCCGCCGCCACCTTGTCAAACCGCTACATCACCGACCGCCAGTTGCCGGACAAGGCCATCGATCTGATGGACGAGGCGGCATCGCGCATCCGCATGGAGATCGACTCCAAGCCGGAGGAACTCGACCGCCTGGAGCGCCGCCTGATCCAGCTCAAGATCCAGCGCGAGATGCTGAAGAAGGAAAAGGACGAGGCCTCGCGTCAGCGCCTGGCCGATCTGGAAACCGACATCGACAAGCTCGAACGCGAGTTCTACGACCTCAACGAGTTGTGGACCTCGGAGAAGGCTGCGCTGCAGGGCACCACCAAGGTCAAGGAGCAGATCGAGCACGCCAAGCTGGAACTGGAAGCCGCGCAACGGCGCCAGGACTACGCCAAGATGAGCGAGATCCAGTACGGCGTGCTGCCGCAGCTGGAAAAGCAGATGCTGCTGGCCAACGAGGTCGAGCATCACGACTTCAAGCTGGTGCAGGACCGCGTGACCGCCGAGGAAATCGCCGAGGTGGTGTCGCGCTGGACCGGTATTCCGGTCAACAAGATGCTCGAAGGCGAGCGCGACAAATTGTTGCGCATGGAAGACGAGCTGCACCAGCGCGTGGTCGGCCAGAACGAGGCAATCAAAGTGGTCTCCGACGCGGTGCGGCGTTCGCGTGCCGGCCTGTCCGATCCCAATCGCCCGAGCGGCTCGTTCCTGTTCTTGGGTCCCACCGGCGTGGGCAAAACCGAGTTGTGCAAGGCGCTGGCGGACTTCCTGTTCGACAGCACCGAGGCGATGATCCGCATCGACATGAGCGAGTTCATGGAGAAGCATTCGGTCTCGCGGCTGATCGGTGCGCCTCCGGGTTATGTAGGCTATGAGGAGGGCGGCTATCTGACCGAGGCGGTGCGTCGGCGTCCGTATTCGCTGATCCTGCTGGACGAGGTGGAAAAGGCGCACGCCGATGTCTTCAACATCCTGCTGCAGGTGCTCGACGACGGCCGCCTCACCGATGGCCAGGGCCGCACGGTGGACTTCCGCAATACCGTCATCGTGATGACCTCCAACCTGGGCTCGCACCAGATCCAGGAGCTGTCCGGCGACGGCAGCGCCGAGGCCTATACGCAGATGAAGGCGGCGGTGATGGGCGTGGTGCAGGCGCATTTCCGCCCGGAGTTCATCAACCGGCTGGATGACATCGTTGTGTTCCACCCGCTGGACAAGGCGCAGATCAAGTCGATCGCGCGCATCCAGTTGCATGGGCTGGAAAAACGCCTGTCCGAGCGCGGCCTCAAGCTGGACCTGGACGATGCAGCGCTGGAATTGCTCGGCAATGTTGGTTTCGATCCGGTGTACGGCGCGCGCCCGCTCAAGCGCGCGATCCAGTCGCAGGTGGAGAACCCGCTGGCCCAGCAGATCCTCTCCGGCCACTATCTCAGCGGCGACACCGTGCGCGTGCGTGCAGAAGGTGGGCGGCTGCTGTTCACCAAGGGCTGAGACGCGGCGCCGGCCGCAGCGCTGGTAGAACTTGAAGCAAGCAACGGGCACTGCGCAGGCAGTGCCCGTTTGCGTAAATGGATGGCGCATGCGGGGCATTCGTTGGCGCTCACAACGCGGCGGCATGAGGTCATTCCCGCTGGTTTGCAAACGCACCTGCAGTCCCGGCTATGGTCGGCACTCTTTCCCAGAGCGAGCCGCGCCATGACCGATCCGCAGTGGAAGCCCGAAACCATCGCCGTGCATGGGGGCTACCGTCCCGATCCGACCACGCGCGCGGTGGCGGTGCCGATCTACCAGACCGTTGCCTATGCCTTCGACGATACCCAGCATGGCGCGGACCTGTTCGACCTCAAGGTGCAGGGCAATATCTACAGCCGCATCATGAACCCGACCAACGACGTGCTGGAGCAGCGCGTGGCTGCGCTGGAAGGCGGCATCGGCGCGTTGGCGCTGGCGTCGGGGCAGGCGGCGGTGACCTATGCGATCCAGACCATCGCCGAGGCTGGCGACAACATCGTCTCCTCCAGTGCGTTGTATGGCGGCACCTACAATCTGTTCGCGCATACCTTGCCGCAGTTCGGCATCAGCGCGCGCTTTGCCGATTATCGCGATCCGCAGGCGTTTGCCGGCCTGATCGATGAGCGCACCAAGGCGGTGTTCGTCGAGTCGATCGGCAATCCGCGCGGCAATATCACCGACATCGAGGCGGTGGCGGCAGTGGCGCATGCGCACGGCGTGCCGTTGATCGTGGACAACACCGTGGCCACGCCATCGCTGTTGCGCCCGATTGAATTCGGTGCGGACATCGTGGTGCATTCATTGACCAAATATCTTGGAGGCCACGGCAACAGCATCGGCGGGGCGATCGTGGATAGCGGCCGCTTTCCGTGGGCAGCGCACAAACAACGGTTTACGCGCCTCAACGAACCGGACGTGAGCTATCACGGCGTGGTGTATACCGATGCGCTGGGCGAAGCTGCCTACATCGGCCGTGCACGCGTGGTGCCGCTGCGCAATACCGGCGCGGCGTTGTCGCCGTTCAATGCGTTTCTGATACTGCAAGGGATTGAAACCTTGCCGCTGCGAATGGAGCGCATCAACGCCAACACGTTGGCGATTGCTCGCTACCTGCAGCAGCATGCGCGCGTTGCCTGGGTCAATTACGCGGCGCTGCCCGATCACCCCGAGCACGCGCTGGCGCAGAAGTACCTGGGCGGGCACGGCTCGGGCGTACTGACCTTCGGCCTGCCCGGCGGGCGCGCGGCCGGTGCGCGGTTTCTGGATGCATTGCAGCTGTTCACCCGGCTGGTGAATATCGGCGATGCCAAGTCACTGGCGACGCACCCGGCGTCCACTACCCATCGCCAGCTCGGCCCGGCCGAACTGGAGCATGCCGGGGTGAGCGAAGACACCGTGCGGCTGTCGATCGGGATCGAGCATATCGATGATCTGCTGGCCGATCTGGAGCAGGCGCTGCAGGGAGCGTGAGATGCACATAAGGCTTCGCTCGCATCCTCATCCGGCGCTGCGCGCCAGCTTCTCCCCATGACGGGGAACAATGTCCCGATAGGAGAAGGAACAGGCTTTCGATATGAGAAGGGAACAAGCCCCTCTCCCCGCGGGGCGATGAGGCACGGCTTGCGCGCCATTGGCGCGCAAGCCTCGGAGCGCCCGCGCCGCTGGCGCGGGCTGGGGCGCGGAGCGAGGGGTGAGGGTACGGGGACAAAGCCCACACGTATGTGCGCGATGAAGCTCGGCAGCGGATCAGCCCGACGTGCTACTTCCCTACGCTGCATGAGGCTGCGCTCCGTCCCCTCATCCGATCCTTCGGGGCAGCTTCTTGCTCATGAAACCGGGCAATGTCCGGGGAGAAGACATCAGCATTCACCATTCCGGCGCGTGGCGACGCGCTTGGCTTGGCCGGTGGTCGCAGACCGTGGAGGCGCCTGCTACCATGCGCGCCCCTGAGGTGACTGCCGGCTGGCCGGTGGTTTAAACGGGAATCCGGTGCGCGCATCGCCTTGGGCGATGCGCAAGTCCGGAGCTGCCCCCGCAACGGTGGGCGAGACAAGGGTCCGCAGGTAAAGCCACTGTGCTGTGCATGGGAAGGCGTGGATCCGGGAAGCGACCGCTTCCGCTCGCAAGCCCGGAGACCGGCCTGAGGGATTGATCCGGCACGCGGTGGGCGTGGCCCTGTGCATCTGGTGCTTGCGCGCCGGATGCCTGGCCCGTTGCCGCCTGCCGACCCCCATTGCCCCCGCGCGGGTAGGCGCGGTTCCAGGAGCAGCAGTCGATGTCCGTTTCTTCCGTTTTGCCATGTCGCGCCGTGTTGGCCGCGGGATTGTCGCTGTGCCTGGCCAACCTGGCCCAGGCCGAGGCCGCCATCGATCTGGACGAAGTGGTGGTGACCGCCTCGCGCACCGCGCAGACTCAGGACCAGACACTGGCGCCGGTCACCGTGATCGACCGCGCGCAGATCGAGCGCCGCCAGGTCAATTCGTTGCAGGACCTGCTGCGTGGCGAGGCCGGTGTGTCGCTGGCCAATAACGGAGGTCCCGGCAAGCAGACCTCGCTGTTCCTGCGCGGCACCGAATCGGATCATCTGGTGATATTGATCGACGGCGTGCGCATCGGATCGGCTACTGCCGGCGGCGCGGCACTGCAGGATCTGCCGATCGAGCAGATCGAGCGCATCGAGATCGTGCGCGGGCCGTTTTCCAGCCTGTACGGCTCCGAGGCGCTGGGCGGGGTGATCCAGATCTTTACCCGTCGCCCGCAAGGCAGCTTCGTGCCCACGCTGAGCGTGGCGGCCGGCAGCGACAATGCCCGCCGTTATGGCGCCGGTGTCGCCGGGCGCAGCCAGGGCGATCTGAGCGAGGCCGGCGGCTGGTACGCAGTGAACGCGGTGCACGACGAAACCGATGGCATCAATGCGTATCTGGATACCAGTTCCAGCGCCTACGACCCGGACCGCGACGGCTATCGCAACGATTCGTTGAGCATGCAGGGCGGATGGCGCTTCAATCGCCAATGGGATGCCGATGTGCACGCCTTGCGTGCGCAGAGCCGCAACGAATACGACGGCTCGGCCTTCGGCGGCAACCTGGGCAAGGGCGTGCAGCAGGCCGTGGGCGGCCGCGTGCGCTATGCGCCGAGCGACGCGCTCAAATTCACTGCCAGCCTGGGTAGCAGTGCCGATCTGAGCGATAGCTATTACGATGGCGCGTACCTGTCCACCTACGATACGCGCCGCAAGCAGGGCTCGCTGCAGGCCGACGTCAACACCGGGCGGGGCCTGCTCACGGTCGGCTTCGACTGGCAGCGCGACGCCATCGCCAGCAGCGACACCTACGACGCCGACAGCCGCATCGACCGCGCCGCCTTCGCGCAGTGGCAGCAGGGCTTCGGCAGCCAGTCGTTGCAGGCCAGCCTGCGCCGCAACGACAACAGCCAGTTCGGCGGCAAGACCACCGGCAGCCTGCTGTGGGGCTGGGATGTTGCCGAGCATCTGCGGCTGACCGCCAGCTACGGTACCGCGTTCAAGGCGCCCACCTTCAACGAGCTGTACTACCCGGATTACGGCAACCCGCTGCTGGGGCCGGAGACCTCCAAGAGTGCCGAGCTGGGCCTGCGCGGCACCTACGCCTGGGGGACCTGGACGCTCAGCGCCTTCCAGACCCGCATCGACGATCTGATCGCCTACGACGCTGCGCTGGTGGATGCGGCGCACCCCTTCGGCCAGCCGAACAACATCGACAAGGCGCGCATCCGCGGCGTGGAAGCCGGCTACGACACCGACCTGGTCGGCTGGACCCTGCGCAGCGCGCTGACCTGGCTGCAGCCGCAGGCCGATGGAGAGGTCAACCATGGCAACTGGTTGCCGCGCCGGGCGCGGCAGAGCGGGCGCATCGATGCCGACCGCAGTTTCGGCGCCTTCGGTGTCGGGGCCAGCCTGTTCGGTTCCGGCAAGCGTTACGACGATCTTGCCAACACCGAGCGGCTGGCCGGCTATGGCCTGCTGGATCTGCGCGTGAGCTATGCGATCACCGCAGACTGGAAGGTGCAGTTCACCGCCAACAACGTCTTCGACCGCCAGTACGAGACCGCACGCTGGTACGCGCAGCCGGGGCGCAATTATCTGCTGACCTTCCGCTACCAGGCGGCGCAGTAACGCGGAGGTAGCCGATGAACTGTGCGATGGTGGGATGCACGCCGCCGGTGGCAACATCGCGCAGTTCCCCGTACCGGCGGCAATGGGTTGTCCTGTAGCACCAATGAGCAGACCGCTGCAGCGGTGCTGCCAGCGGCCCGGCAACATCGGCAGTCATGCGCTACTCGTACACTGCAGCATCGACCCGGTTAACTGTCTCCATTGCTAGCGCGTCTGCGTCTGTCTTCAAGGGAACACCGATGACCCCACTCTCCCGTCCGGCCCAACGCACGGTCTTCATCGCCTTGATGCTGGTGATGACCGCTACCCGCTTCCATCACGTCAGCGACTGGCTGCATCTGCCGGATGCATCGATGGCGGTGTTCTTTCTGGGCGGTCTGGCAGTGCGACGGCACGCGTTCTTCGTTGCCCTGCTGGGGGTGCCGGTGGCCATCGATTGGGCCGCGGTCACGCTGGCCGGCGTCAGCGACTTCTGCATCACCGCCGCCTATGCGGCGCTGCCGCTGGCCTACGGGGTGCTGTGGTACGCCGGCCGTGCGTATCACGCGCGCCTGCGCCCGGACGCCAGGTCGCTGTGCCTTGCGTGGGGGCTGGGCAGCCTGGCCGCGGTGGTGTCGTTCCTGATCTCCAATGGCGCGTTCTACTGGTGGGGCGGGCGCTATGCCGAGCCGCATTGGGCGCAGTATCTGCAGCGCGTAGCGCAGTGGGGTCCATTGTTCGTGCGCACCACCGCGCTGTATCTGGCGGTTGCGCTTGCCGCTGCGTGGTGCGTGGTGCGCTGGCGTACCGCGCGCGCTGCGGCCCCGCTGTCGGCCCCGCTGGAGCTGTCGTGACGGTTGCGCGGCGAACCGGCACGCCGGCGCGTGCGCCACTGCAAGGCGCTGCAGCATGGGCCTGCGGTAGCGCGTTGGTGTTGCTGATGGTGTGCACCCGCGGCGAGCATTTCGCCAGCGTGGATGCATTGCCCAGCGCATCCTGGGCGGTGTTCTTTCTGGCCGGGGCCTTGCTGCGCCCGCGATGGATGCTGCCGCTGCTGTTCGGGGTGGCATCTGCGCTGGATCTGATTGGGCTGGTCTCTGGCAGCATCAGCGATTGGTGCCTGTCGCCGGCCTACTGGGCGCTGGCGTTGGCGTATGCGGTCCTGTGGCTGGGTGGGCGCGTGTACGCCCTGCAGTTGCATGCCGACGCCTGGCGCGATGCAGCCCGCCTGCTGTGCGCCGTGCTGCTCAGCGGCAGCCTGGCGTATCTGCTCTCCAAGGGCGGCTTCTACTTCCTCTCCGGCCGTTATCCGCTGGCCACGCTGAGCGGTTTTGTCGCTCGCGTGCCGGACTATTATCCGCATGCACTCGGCACGCTGTCAGGCTATGTCGGCATCGCCTTCGTGCTGCTGGCAGCACTGCGTGGCATCGCCGCGCGTCCACCGATCGGAGCACGTGCATGAGCCCCCCCGAAGACGACGACGCGCATTACCGGCAACGCGCGCAGCGCAAGAAGGAACTGGTGGACCGGCGCATCGCGCGGGCGGTCATCGATCGCGGCGTGCTGCTGGTCAATACCGGCAACGGCAAGGGCAAGAGCTCGTCCGGCTTCGGCATGCTGGCGCGCTCGCTCGGACATGGCCTGTACTGCGGCGTGGTGCAATTCATCAAGGGCACCTTTTCCACCGGCGAAGAAGCCTTCTTCCGCCGCTTTCCGGATCTGCTCGACTATCACGTGATGGGCGAAGGCTTTACCTGGGAAACCCAGGACCGCGCACGCGATATCGCCGCTGCACAGGCGGCGTGGCAACTGGCGCGCGGCATGCTGGCCGATCCGCGCTACGACTTCGTGCTGCTGGACGAACTCAATATTGCCCTGGTCAAGGATTACATCGCGCTGGATGAGGTGCTTGCGGCAGTGGCCGCGCGTCCGCCGGGGCAGCATGTGGTGATCACCGGGCGCGGTGCGCCGGCCGGGTTGATCGACGTCGCCGACACCGTCACCGAGATGCGCCTGATCAAGCATGCCTTCGACGCCGGCATCAAGGCGCAGCTCGGTATCGAGTTGTAGGCATGGCCACGCACCTGCCAGGGCTTGCAATTGCATCGGCGTGTTGCCTGCAATGATCCAGGGCTGCGTGCCATGACGCTGGTGATTGCCGTTGCCGCCGTGCTGCTGGACCTGCTGCTGGGCGAGCCGCGACGCGCGCACCCGTTGGTGCTGTTCGGCCAGTGGGCGCAGCGCGTGGAAGCGCGCCTGTACCGCGATCATCGCGGCGCAGGAATGTACGCATGGTGCGCGACGGTGGTGCCATGGACGCTCCTGGCCGCAGCGCTGCAAACACTGCTGTGGTGGTGGTCGGTATGGGCGGCAACCGCCTTTGCCGCCGTGCTGTTGTATCTGGCACTGGGATTGCGCAGCCTGGGCGAGCATGCGCAGCCGGTGATCGACGCGTTGCAGGCCGACGACCTGGCCGCGGCGCGTCTGGCCGTGGGTCGCATCGTCAGCCGCGACACCGCTGCGCTCGATGCCACCCAGGTCGCCGCCGCGGCCACCGAGTCGGTACTGGAAAACGGCAGCGATGCGGTGTTCGCCGCGCTGTTCTGGGGCGTGCTGCTTGGCGCGCCGGGTGCGGTGCTGTATCGACTGTCCAATACGCTGGATGCGATGTGGGGCTATCGCACGCCGCGCTACGCCAACTTCGGCTGGGCTGCTGCGCGCATCGACGATGTGCTCAATTGGCTGCCCGCGCGCTGCACCGCCGCGACCTATGCGCTGCTCGGCCACAGCCGTGCCGGCATGCGCTGCGCCTGGCGGCAGGGACGCGGCTGGAAGAGCCCCAACGCCGGTCCGGTGATGGCGGCCGGTGCCGGCGCGCTGCAGGTGCAGCTGGGTGGGCCGGCGCCGTACCACGGCCACTGGCAGATACGGCCGCCGCTGGGCGAGGGCTTGCCGGCCAGCGCTGGCAGCGTGCGTCGCGCGCTGGTGCTGGTACGTGCCGGGGTGCTGCTGTGGGTATTGCTCGGCGCACTGGCATTGGCGCTGCCGACCCCATGACGGGCCGCACCCCCTTCGCGCGCAGGCGCTGCGCCGACCATCGGCAACCTGCGTGCAGTCACGCAGCATCATCTGGAGCCGCTCATGCTTGAACACGGAGGCCGCTTGCGCCGCGCCGCGCAGGCCTACGGCATTGCGCTGCCGCACTGGCTGGATCTGTCCACCGGGGTGAGCCCGTTCGCCTGGCCGGTGCCTGCCATCCCCGGGCAGGTGTGGCAGCGCTTGCCGGAAGACGACGATGGTCTGGCCGACAGCGCTGCGGCCTATTACGGCGCGCCGCACGTCTTGCCGGTCGCCGGTTCGCAGGCGGCGATCCAGGCCTTGCCGCTGTTGCGCAGCCGCAGCCGTGTGGGCGTGCTGGCGCCGGGCTATGCCGAACACGCGCACGCGTGGCGACGTGCCGGCCATACCGTCCTGCCGCTGCCGGCCGGTCCGTTGTTGCAGGCGGCGGACACCTTCGACGTGGTGGTGCTGATCCATCCCAATAACCCGGCTGCAGACAGGTTCGATCGCGAAGTCCTGTTGCAGCTGCATGCGCGTCTTGCGGCACGCGGCGGTTGGTTGGTGATCGACGAAGCCTTCATGGATGCCACGCCCTCCGATAGCGTGTGCGCGCAGACGCCACAGCCGGGCGTGATCGTGCTGCGTTCGGTCGGCAAGTTCTTCGGTATGGCCGGTGCGCGGGCCGGGTTCGTCTGCGCGCAGCCGCAGCTGCTGGACGCGCTGCGCGAGCAGTTGGGGCCATGGGCCGTGAGCGGCCCCACCCGCTGGGCGCTGCAGCAGGCATTGGCAGATACCCAGTGGCACGCGCAGGCGCGCGAACGCCTGCACGCGGCATCGCAACGGCTTGCGCAGCTGTTGCGCCGCCATGCGATTGCGCCCACCGCAGGCACTGCGTTTTTCCAGTGGTGTCGGCGCGACGATGCGGCGGCGTTGCATGCAGCGCTGGCGCAACGCGGCATCCTGACCCGCCTGTTCGATACCCCGGCCAGTCTGCGCTTCGGTCTGCCGCCCGATGCGACCGCCGAAGCGCGCCTGGATGTCGCGTTGGGCGAGGTGGTGGCATGAGCGCACGCGTGTTGATGGTGCAGGGCTGTACCTCCGACGCCGGCAAGAGCACGCTGGTGGCCGCGCTGTGCCGCTGGCTGCATCGCCAGGGCGTGGCAGTGGCGCCGTTCAAGCCGCAGAACATGGCGCTGAACTCGGCCGTCACCGTGGACGGTGGCGAGATCGGCCGCGCGCAGGCGGTGCAGGCGCAGGCCTGCGGGCTGGAGCCGCAGGTCGATTTCAACCCGGTGTTGCTCAAGCCCGCCAGCGACACCGGGGCGCAGGTGATCGTGCATGGTCACCCGGTCGCCACGCTGGATGCGGTGGGCTATCACGCCTACAAGGCCACTGCGCGCACTGCGGTGCTGGCCTCGCACGCACGGCTGGTCGAGCGTTTCGATGTCGTGCTGGTGGAAGGCGCCGGCAGCCCGGCGGAGATCAACCTGCGCGCCAACGATATCGCCAACATGGGCTATGCCGAGGCGGTGGATTGCGCGGTGATCCTGATCGCCGACATCGACCGCGGCGGCGTGTTTGCGCATCTGGTCGGCACCTTGGCCTTGCTGTCGGAGAGCGAACGCGCACGTATCGCCGGGTTTGTGATCAACCGGTTTCGTGGCGATCTGGCGCTGTTGCAACCGGGCCTGGACTGGCTGGAACGCGAGACCGGCAAGCCGGTGCTCGGCGTGTTGCCGTATCTGCACGGCCTGCAGCTGGAGGCCGAAGACGCGCTGCCGCGGCAGGCGCTGCACAAGCCGCAGGCACAGCTGCGCGTGGTGGTGCCGGTGCTGCCGCGGATCAGCAATCACACCGATGTCGATGCCTTGCGGGCGCATCCGCAGGTCGATGTGCACCTGGTCGGCCCGGGCCAGACACCGCCGGCCTGCGAGCTGATCGTGCTGCCGGGCAGCAAGGCGACGCGCCAGGATCTGCAGTGGCTGCGCACGCACGGCTGGGACACCGCCATCGCACGTCATCTGCGTTACGGCGGCAAGCTGCTCGGGATCTGCGGCGGCCTGCAGATGCTGGGCGAGCAGATCCACGACCCCGACGGCATCGAAGGCCCTGCCGGCAGCAGTACCGGGTTGGGCTGGCTGGCGCTGGAAACGCAGCTGCATCCGCACAAGCAGTTGCATCGCGTGCACGGGCGCCTGGCGCTGGGCGATGCGGTGGCCGTCGGCTATGAAATCCACTGCGGCATCAGCACCGGCGATGCCCTGGCGCGGCCGCTGCTGCAGCTGGACGATGGCCGCAGCGATGGCGCCATATCCGACGACGGCCAGGTGCTGGGCACCTATCTGCACGGCATCTTCGATCACCCGCAGGCACTGGCCGCGCTGCTTGCATGGGCCGGCCTGGCGCAGGCAACGCCGCTGGATCTGGCGGCGTTGCGCGAGGCCACATTCGACCGTCTTGCCGATGCGGTGCACACGCATCTGGATACCGCTGCGCTGCTGCGGCTCACCAGCAAGGAGCCGGCATGCGGCAGTTGATCCTGGGGGGGGCGCGCTCGGGCAAGAGCGCACTGGCCGAACGCCTGGCCGCCGACGCGGCCGGGCAGGTGCACTATGTGGCCACCGCGCAGGCATTCGATGACGAGATGCGCCAGCGCATCGCGCATCACCGCAGCCAGCGCCCGCCGCACTGGCACTGCGTGGAAGAACCCGTCGCGCTGGCCGCCACGCTGCAGGCGCAGGCCGCGCCCGATCGCTGCGTGTTGGTCGATTGCCTGACGCTGTGGCTGAGCAACCTGCTCGGCCACCCGGATGCGGGTGCATTTGCGCGCGAACGCGACGCACTGCTCGCAACGCTGCCGCAGTTGCCCGGGCAGGTCGTGCTGGTCAGCAACGAGGTGGGGCAGGGCATCGTGCCGTTGGGCGAACTCACGCGTCGGTTTGTGGACGAGGCCGGCCGGCTGCATCAGGCATTGGCGCTACAGTGCGAGCGTGTGGTGTTTGTCGTGGCAGGTTTGCCGATGGTGCTGAAGGGAGAACGGCTGTGAGTAGCGACTGGATCTTTGCCGCATGCGCGGTGCCGGATGCGCGCGTGCGCGCGGCTGCGCTGGCACGGCAGGAACAACTGACCAAACCCCCCGGCGCGTTGGGCCGGCTGGAGCAGCTGGCCGTGCAGTTGGCGGCCTGGCAACGCAATGAGCAGCCGACAGTGCAGCGCGTCTGGATTGCGGTGTATGCCGCCGATCATGGCGTCGCCGCCGAAGGCGTGTCGGCGTTTCCGCAGGCGGTCACCGGTGAGATGGTGCGCAACTTCGCACGCGGCGGTGCGGCCATCGCAGTGCTGGCGCGCGAACTGGGCGCGCGGCTGGAAGTGGTGAACCTGGGCGTGGTCAACGACCCCGGCGATCTGCCGCGCGTGCGTCGCGCCTGGATCGCCCCGTCCAGCGCCAACATCTGCGAACAGCCGGCGATGACGCCCGGCCAGTTGCGCGACGCACTGGCCGCCGGCGCGCAGAGCATCGCGCAGGCCAGGAGTTGCGACACGCAGCTGTTCGTCGGCGGCGAGATGGGCATCGGCAACACCACCGCCGCCGCCGCACTGGGCTGCGCGCTGTTGTCGCAGTTTCCGCAGGCGATGGCCGGCGCCGGCACCGGGCTGGACGCCGAGGGCATCGCGCACAAGGCGACGGTGATCAGCCGCGCGCTGGCCTTGCATGCCGATGCCGCCACCCCGCTGGAACGGCTGCGCCGGCTCGGCGGGTTCGAGATCGCCGCCCTGGTCGGGGCGTATATCGCCGCCGCGCAGGCCGGCATTCCGGTGCTGGTGGATGGCTTCATCACCACCGCTGCAGCGCTGGTGGCCACCCGCCTGAATCCCGGCGTGCGCGAATGGCTGTTGTTCGGGCACCGCTCGCAGGAGCGCGGCCACGCCGCGTTGTTGCGCGCCCTGGATGCCGAGCCGCTGCTGCAACTGGACCTGCGCCTGGGCGAAGCCAGCGGCGCGGCGGTGGCGATTCCCTTGTTGCGCAGCGCCTGCGCGTTGCACAACGGCATGGCCACCTTTGCCGAAGCCGGGGTGTCGGACGCATGAGCGCGCAGATCAGCTTGTTGCGGCATGGCGACACCGGCCAGCGCAGCTACCGCGGCCAGCTCGACGACCCGCTCACCGCGTTGGGTTGGCAGCAATTGCGCGCAGCCACCGCCGCAGGCGAATGGGACGTGGTGGTGTCGTCCAGCTTGCAGCGCTGCGCGGCCTTCGCCACCGAACTGGCCGGCGCGCGTGGGTTGCCGCTGCAGCTGGACGCACGGCTGCGCGAATATCACTTTGGCCGCTGGCAGGGCGTGCCGGTGGCCGAGATCGATCGCGATGAAGGCGAGGCGCTCGGTCGCTTCTGGGCCGACCCGCTGCGCTACCCGCCGCCGCAGGCCGAGCCGTTTGCCGATTTCTGCGCGCGCCTGTCGGCCGCGCTCGACGCTATCGTTGGCGCCCATCCGGACCGACGTGTCCTGGTGGTCACCCACGGCGGTGCGATCCGCGCGCTGCGCTGCATGGTGGCAGGCAAGGGATTTGCCCGCATGACCGAACTGGCGGTGCCGCATGCCTCGCTGCATCCGCTGGCCTGGCCGCCGGCCAACGGCGTCGCCGCGGCGCTGCCGTCGGAGCCGCAGTCGGCACGCGACGCCGGATGATCGATGGGCTGCTCGCGGCGATCGGCTTCCTGACCCGCATTCCGGTGCCCGGCGCGGTGTTCGCCCGGCCGGGCGCGCAGGCGCGTTCGCTGCCGTGGTATCCGGCGGTCGGCCTGCTGCTCGGTGCGCTACTGTGTGGCCTGGCATGGTGCCTGCGCGATGTGGCGCCACTGCTTGGCGCGGCAGTGCTGCTGAGCGCATGGACCTGGCTGACCGGCGCCCTGCACCTGGATGGGCTGGCCGACACGACCGACGCCTGGGTCGGCGGCATGGGCGACCGCGCACGCACGCTGGCGATCATGCAAGACCCCAGCAGCGGCCCGATGGCGGTGACTGCGCTGGTGCTGGTGTTGCTGCTCAAATGCGCTGCATTGGCCACGCTGCTGCCGCATGCAGCGGGTGCGTTGTGGCTGGCGCCCTTGCTGGCACGCGCCGCGGTGGTGGCGGCCTTTTTGACCACGCCATATGTGCGCCCCGCCGGCATCGGCAGCGCGCTGGTCGCCGCACCGCGTGGGGGCCTGTGGCTGGCGTTGTTACTGGCGGTCGTGGTCTGCATGGCTGCCGGCACCACGATCGCGGCTGCCTGCCTCGGCAGTGCCGCAGTGGTGTTTGTTCTATGGCGCCGCGCCTGCATGCAGCGCCTGGACGGAATGACGGGCGATACCTGCGGCGCACTGGTGGAACTGACCGAAGCTGCGCTGCTGGTGACGTTGGCGGTGTGGCCGGGCTGAGTCGCACGCCTTGCAGTGGATGCACCATTGCGCAAGATCGGGACCGCGCCGGCAGCCGATGCAGGCGATGCTGATGCCGTCACCAGGGAGCCAAGACCATGCATGCAGCAGACCCAGCAGTCACCAGTTGGCAACGGGGCGTGGAGCGCGTCATTGCGCATCTGCAGGCCAGCATTCGCAACGGCGCCGCCTTGCCGGATCTGGCCGAGTTGGCCGCCATCGCGCATCAATCGCCGTATCACTTTCATCGGGTCTACCGCGCCCTGACCGGTGAGACCGTGGGCCAGACCGTTGCACGCTTGCGGTTGAGTCAGGCCCTGCATTTGTTGGGCAGCGCAGATGCGTCGGTGACTGCGGTTGCACTCGCGGTCGGTTACCAGACGCCACAGGCGCTGGCGCGTGCCTGCCGCAGCGCGCTGCAGGCCAGTCCCACCGTCTTGCGCTCGACACCGGCATTGCGGGCCAGCAAGTTGCAGCAGTTATCTGCGCCGGCAGCCGGGGCACAGCGTCCGTCAGCGCCGCTGCAGGTCAGCGTGCAGACGCTGGAGCCGTTCGAACTGGTGGTGCTGCACAAGCGCGGCGCGTTCGACGATCTGGATCGCGGCTTCGGCCGGATCGTAGCCTGGGCGGCGCACACCGGCATCGTCGACAGCCTGCAGTGCCTGGTGGGATTGCCGCTGAGCGATCACCGTGACGTTCCGGCGCACGCGCATCTGTTCGAATGCGGCGTGGGCTTCGACGCGGCGGTCACGCCCGCAGCGCCCTTGCAGCTGCGTCGTCTGGATGGCGGGCCGCACGCCGTCCTGCGCCATGTCGGTTCGTATGCCGGGCTGGAAGATGCGCTGGACCAGCTGCTGGCCGCCTGGCTGCCCGACAGCGGTTATGTGCTGCGCGATGCACCGCTGCATTACCTGTATCTGGACGACCCGGAAGAAACGCCCGAAGCGATCCTGCGCGCAGATATCCGGGTGCCGGTAGTGGCGAACGAAACGCGTGGTTGAGGGTACGCATGCCGCGCCGCGCGCGGCTGATCTGCGAGCGTGCGGAGCGGTTGTGCAAGCTGTTGCCTGCGCGTGGAACAGCTGCAAGCGCACTATCGATGCCTTCGTGAGGTCGTCTTCAGTCGATCACCGGCAAAAACATCTTCTGCGGCGGCGGATGCATCAAAAACTGCTGGTGCGAAATATTCCATGCGTACGCGCCGGCCAGCGGGAAGGCGAGGCAGTCGCCTGGTGCCAATGCGGCGACGGGCTGGTTGCGCGCCAGCACGTCCTTGGGGGTGCATAACTGGCCGACCAGCGTCACCGGCGTGTCGCTGATCACCGGAGCGCGGGTGCCGCGCAGCACGCGGAAGGGGTGGTCGTGCGCCTGTGCGGCCGGTGTGCGGAAGTGATGGGTGCCGCCGCGTGCGATCGCAAACCACGCGCCGTGGCTGCGCTTGAGGTCCAGCACCTCCATCAGGTACCAGCCGCAGCTGGCGCTGACGTAGCGGCCGGGCTCCAGCCGCAGGCGCAACGCACTGCCGTGCTCGCGCAGCAGCGCTGGCAACCCGGCGCAGAAGCCGGCCCAGTCGAACGAGGACTGTGGCGCCAGATAGTCCACGCCGAAGCCACCGCCCGCGTTTACCCGCAGCGGCCCAAGCGCATAGGTCTGCCGCCATTGCTGGACGGTGCGCAGGTATGCGGCAACCAGATGCAGCTGCGCACCGGCATCGCGTTGATGCGACATCAGATGGAAATGAAATCCCTCCAGCCGCAGCGACGGGCTGGCCCGCAGCAGCTGCATGGCAGCGTCCAGGTCCTGCGGGTCCAGACCGAACGGCGAGGGCTGCCCGCCCATCATCAATCGCGTGCTCTGTGCGCCGGGCACGGCGATGTTCATGCGCAAGAACACCGGGACGCGGCGGCCCGCGTGTGCCGCAATGGTGGCCAGCCGTTGCAGCTCGCCGATGCTTTCCACGTGTACGGTGCAGTCGGGCAGCGCGGCGGCCTGGGCCAGCTCGCTGTCGAGTTTTCCCGGCCCGCCGAACAGCAGCGCTGCCTGCGGTTGCTGCGCATGCAGCCAGGCCAGTTCGCCGCCGGAGGCGGCTTCAAAGCCATCCACGTGCGGCGCAAGCGTCTGCAGGATCTGCGGTTCTGCATTGGCTTTGGCCGCATAGAACAGCTCGCACCGCGCCGGCAGCTGCGTGCGCATCCATGCCGCATGCGCGCGCAGTGCCTCCAGATCGTAGAGATACGCACAGAGCGGGCCATCGCCGCCCGCACGCAGTTGCGGTAGCGCGTGGATCACCGCGGCGGTGTCGATACGCAGGCTCATGCGGCCACCTGTCGTGCCGTGGTGATGTGCGCAATCGGGTTGGGCAATGGCGTGTAGTCGGATTGACGATCGGCCCGTTGCAGAAGGCGCGTACCGAGATTGTTCTTGCCCGGCAGCGGGGCGCCGTCGATCAGGCCCTGCAGCGCCGGTTGTGCGCCGTGGCGTTGTTGCCAACCGGCGGCGAGCTCGCCCACGCACTGCCACAGCCGCGTTTCCAGCACGCCGTCGCCTTCGGTCAGATGGAAGATGGCTTCGGCCAGGTTGTTCACCAGGGCGCAGTAGGCGACGCGGTTCCAGCCCTGCTCCGGCGTGTAGTACAGCGATTGCCGCGCACGTTCGCCCACGCCGCGCAGGCGAGCTTCCGGCCAGTGGTGGGCCAGCAATTTGGTGCCTTCCAGATCGCGGATCCATACGCGCGTCGGCCAGCCGTCGGCAAAGCCGATCACGGTGTTCTGCAGATGCGGCTCCAGCGCGATGCCATGCTGGAACAGCGCGCTCCACACCCCATCCAGCAACAGGCCCGCATAGGCGCGGAACCACCGTAACGTGGCCGTGTGGCGGTCCAGCTGCGCGCTGCCCAGCCTCTGCAATCGCTGGGCGCAGACGCTGTTACCCTGTGCATCGCAGGTAAACAGGGCGGCGGCCACCTGTGGCTGCCAACGTGCGCGTTGCGTGGCAGGAATGGTCGTGCGATACAGGATGCCGAAGCTTTCGGACAATGCGCGTGCTGCCTGCGGATCGGCATCGTGCAGGGCGCGGTCGACCTGCGCGACGTCCAGCGAGGTGGCCGCCGGCTCCAGCATCACGTCGAAGCCAGGGACCTGCGCTGCCAGTGCCTGCCAGCTCGGCGCCAGCAGGTCGGTGAGCGCCACCGCACTTTCCAGTTCGTACCAGGCATTCTTGCGGACGCAATTGGTCAGCCGCACATGCACGGAACATTTGAGAAAGTAATCCAGCTGCGGGTGGTACAGCGTCCGCACCGATGAGGTGGGCCGCAGTGCATCGCCGCGCAGGCCGACCGGCGTGATCCAACCGCGCGCCTGCAAGGTACGCAGCAGCGGATCGTCGAGCAGGCGTTGCGCCTCCCACGGATGGCAGGGGTACAGATCGTCGCTGCCGGACAGCTGCCTCAGGCTGGCGCGCACGTCCTTGCCTTGCACGCGCAGCAGCCGTGGGTCGATGCGGAACCAGAACAGCTGGAACGCCGCACGCGCTTCCGGTGCGCAGGCGAGTACGTGCTCGAGCGCGATGCCTTCGCGGCTCTTCGGTGTGGGGTGCAGGGCATGACCCCACAGCATCGATTGCTCGGCATCGATCATCGCATCGCCGATGGCTGCGCTGCGCTGCGCCTTGCGCAGGATCGCCGCGGTAATCGCCACGCTGTTGGCGCTTTGCGCAAGCAACTCCGGGTTGACCGCCTGCGTGCTGCCCAGCGACTGCAACAGGCAGCGCGCCAGCGCATGCGCATCGAGCGCCTGCCACGCTTGCCCGGCGCCTTTGAGAAACGGCGTGGAGGCGAAGCGGCAACGCCCCAAGCAGTCTGCGTAGGCGATGCGCACGCAGATCGCGCCGCTATCGCCGAGATCGATGCGCAGCCAACGCTGCTCGGCCACGCGCGGCCCGGGGCGATCCAGCCCGCGGTAATCGAAATCGACTGCGCGTTGCGGGATGGCGAACTCGCGCAGGTAGCAGTTCAACCAGCAACTGCAGGCCTGCGCGTCGGCCATGCTGTCGTACCAGGGGTCATGCATCGTGTGCAGCGACATCGGCAGTTCTCCTCGAGGGAAAGCGCACCGCAACGGTGAGCGCAGCGCCAGCCGCAGCGACGGCGGCGGCCAGGAAAGGGAGTGCGGGGCCGGCCGCCTGGGCCAGCGCACCGGCGGCGGCGCCAGCGGCCACGCCGGCCCACTTGCCGCAGGCATCGAAACGGCCGAACAGGCGGCCGGCACCGTAGCCGCTGGCGGCCAGGGCCAGGCTGCGATTGAGCCCGCGCAGGCCGAACAACATGCCGACGCCGAACAACAGCCGCGCCACCGCCAGCCCGATGGCGTCGTGTAACAGCGCCTGCCACAGGCAGGCCAGCGCAAACAGCAGCAACCCCGGGATGAGCCACGCCTCGCCAGCGCCGCGCCGCCACCACGGCAATACCACCAGGTAGACCAGATGCGGCAGGCTGTAGAGCAGGCCGGCCAGTGCGTCGTGGCCGGCACCACGTTCGAGTGCGTAGGGAATGAAATACGGAAACGTCACCACCATCGCAAAGCAGAACAAAAACTGCGCGATCAACAAGGCCGGCCACAACGATGCGATGGAGGCCGGTGGGCGTGTTGCAGGTTCGGTGCCCGACGACGATTGCGCTTTCGGGCCTGGACGTCTGATGGGCTGCTCCGCCGGCAACCGCCACGTCAACGCGAAGGCCAGCAATGGCAGGAGTGCGAGCGCGCGGTAAAGCGATTGCGCCGGGCCCACGGCAAGCGCCAGCCCCAGCAACGCCGGTGCGCTGACCATCGCCAGCCGCGCCGAATACTGCGTCCAGTCCAGCGCGCGCGCCAGCGGGCCGGCCTGCGGTTGGCTGGCCAGATACGCGTTGGCCGCCGCCAGCGAGCCGCCGCAGGTACCTTGCACGATCAGGCCGAGCACCAGCCAGCTCAGCGACGGTGCAAAGCCGGCAATCGCAAAGCCCAGCGCCAGCCCCAGTTGCGCGCGCAGCAACGAGCGTTTGCGTCCATAGCGATCGGCCAATCGCCCCCAGGTGCCCGCCGTCAACGCGGTGCACAGCGTCGGCAACACGTACAACACGCCGCTCCAGCCAACCGCTGCCGAAGGCGCCAGCTCGGCCAGTACCTGCGGCAGAAACAACGGCATGCCCAATGCGGTGAAGGCGGCCAGGTAATGCGCGGCCAGCACCGGGCCCAGGACGCGCTTCATCGCTGGCCATCCGCTCGCCGACGCGGCATGTGTTCCGCGCCAGCGAAGGCCTCGCCGAAAGGGTTGGGCGCACTGTCGCCGTAGAACTTGTTGATGTCGGTGGCGCCGGTGAGCTGCTTGCTGAGCAGGCTGCCGGCGCTGAGCAGGTACTTCACCGGCAACCGCGGCGCGGCCAGCAGGCGCCGCGCGGGCGTGGTATCGATGCCATCGGCATACAGCGCTGCCAGCGTCTGCGCAAGCTGCTCCTGCAGTTGCGCCGCCAGCGGCGCGCGCAAGGCCGGCTGCCAGTCGGCCAGGCCGTCCAGCACCGCCTGCAGATCCAGCTGCAGCACGATGGTGCAGAACATCTGCGCCAGCGCGTGCGTATCGTCCACCGCGATCCGCGTGTCCTGCAGCGCGCCCAGCGCGTCGATATCCGGCAGCTGCGCACGCAATTGCGGCATGGCGATCCGCGCGGCGTCGTTGTCCTTCATCAACAAGCGCGCGGGCCGACCGTGCGCATAGACCAGCACGCTGTTCTGCTGATTGGCTTCCAGCGCAATGCCGTAACGCAGCCACAGCCGCAGATGCACCGCGAGCAGCAGCTCGGTGTACTCGCGCCACCAGGCCTGCACATCGCCGTGCGCGAACCGTTCGGCCAGATGCAGTGCCATCGGCCGGCCATCGGGCAGCGGCGCGCACAGCGCGGCCACCGGGACCAGCGTGGTGTCATCCAGCGGGGGATAGCGTCGCACCAGATAGGCCAGGTGCCGGGTGTCGCCGACATGCCCGCCATGCGACTCGTCCACGAACACGCAACGTCCCTGCAATGCGGCATCGTGCGCGTCGATACGGCGTAGCGCGCGCTCCAGCCAGTGCCCGTCGTACAACGTGGAGGGTTTGATCAGGCGCAGGTTCAATGCGCCCAGCGTGCGCATCGGGATCGGCAGCTTGAGATGCAGGTGCGGATGCCGCAGCGGCACCAGCGTGCGCACCGACAAGGTGGGGCGGACTTCCAGCCAGGCCTGCGGTGCACGCAGCGTGCCGGGTGGAAGCGCAAAGCCCGGTTGCTCCAGGCGCTCCCAGACCAGCGGATGCACTGGCCAGGCGATGTGCGTGGTGGCGAGCGCGGGCGGCAGCCCCAGGGTGGCCAAGTCCGGCCATAACGCGTCCGGCGGCGCGCTGGTGCAACTGGCCAGCGTGCGCGGAATCGCCAGCCAGCGCAGCGCGAAGGTGGGCGCAAATTCCGGTGCATAGTGGCGCAGTTCGTCTGCCTCCAGCCCGGCCTTGGCGCGTGCGGTGGGGTAGAACGGATGATCGCGGTAGCTGGCCAGCTGGTCGCAGCGGTATGCGCGCTCGGCCGCCTCTTCGTGCTGTAGCGCATGCGCCAAGGCCGGTGCCTGCGCGGCATACGCCTGTTGCGCAAGGCCGCGGTGCGCGGCGGCGCACTCGGCTTCGTCGGCATAGGCGCGATGCAGTTGCCGGGTCTGCGCATCCAGCTCGGCACCCATGCGTTGCAGCCACGCACGCGCGCCGTGTTCGACCCGCGCAGCGTCGGCGGTCTGCACGATCCAGCGATCGCCGCAGGCGCTGATGTCCTGCAGCACGCCGTGTCGATGGATCGGCAGCCACAGCGTTCCGTTCGGCAGATGCGCGATGCGCCACCAGCCTTCCACCGGGCTGGGGTCGGTCCACGCGGCCAACACGCCGGGGTCGGGCGTGGCTGGCGTGCCACGGCTGACGATCGCGCGCAGGTCCTCGCGCAGGCAGGCATCGATGATGCGGGTGGCGATGTAGCGCCGATCGGCGGCGCTGCTCATGCGCGCACCTGTGCGCTGTCGATGCGCCAGTGCAGGCCCGCTTCGGCATGCACCACGGCCTGTTGCAGCGTCTGCGCATCGCTGGCCACGGCGCTCAACACGCCCAGGTAATCCTTGTTGGAATGGCTCAGCTGGATGCGCTCGCCCGGTGCACGCATGCGCCGGTAGTGCACATCGCTGTGCGCGTCGTGATGACGGCGGTCTTCGCTGGCGGTGACCAGCTCGCCGTCGCGCTCGGCCACGTAGTAGCGCAGCAGCGCATGCGCGCGGTCGCTGCGCAGCTGCGGCAACGGCTGGCCCAGGTGCGGCGCCAGCGCAGCGGAAAACCATTGCCCGCCGAACATGCCATCGAGCAGGAATTCGCGGCGGTCGCCGATGCTGCGATAGTTGATCTCCACCAGCACCGGGCCGTCGGCGGTGAGGACGAATTCGCTATGGCACAGCCCGAACCCGACACCGAAGGCGCGCAGCTGCTGCAGGGCCTGTGCAATCACCGGGGTATGCACCTGCGCATCCCACTGCGCCTCGCATTCGACGAAGTGCGGCGGCGGCGACAGCCGCACCTTGAAGCCACCGATGGCGTGCAGCGTGTTGCCGTCGCCAAGGGTTTCCACGGTGAACAGCGGGCCGTGCAACATGCCTTCCAGCAGCACGGTGCGCTGTGGGTTGCGCTGCCATAGATCGTGCAGATAGGCCTGCAACTGCGCGTCATCGGCGCAGTGGCGCACGTCCAGACTGGCCACGCCCTCGCGCGGTTTGGCCACCACCGGCCACGGAATGTCTGCTGGCAATGCAGCGCCCGGCGCCAGCGTGCAGAACCACGGCGATGGCAGTGCGCGCGCGCGCAGGCGCTGACGCATCGCCGCCTTGTTCTTGGCCGCGTAGCAGACCTGCCAATCCTTGCCGGGCAGGCCAAGACCCGCGGCGACCAGCGCAGTGCTGGTCTGCAGATGATCGCTGTTGCTGAACACCGCACGCGGTTGCACGCCGGTGTCGTGCAGCGCATCGAGCACCCCCAGCGGATTGAACACGTCGCATTCGATCACCCGCTGTGGCGCATGCGCCGGATGGTTGTGGAAGTAGGCAAGGTGATCGAGGCGATGGTCGGTCAGCAGCCACACCGGGACGCCTTGCGCGTGCGCGGCCGGCAGGAAGCCGTCGGTGATGGCCGGGTGGCAGACATGGGTGAGGATCACCAACGGTGCAGCGGATGTCGCAGTCATGGCAGCTCTCGTTCGACAGGGCGGTGGGAAAACCGGTACTGAAACGGGCTGCCTGGCGCCGCGATCGGCGTTGGGTGGCCTGCGATGCATCGATCGCAATGCCGCGTGCTGCGGCGCTGATGCGTGCCTCATGCACGCAGTGGTTCCGGCGCCGGCAACGGCGTGAGCGCCGTTGCCGCCGTGGGCGACCGATGCCCCTGTCCATCGGTCGTGTGGCGCTGCTGCTCCGTGCAGCATGACGCTGGGAAAACGGTGCAAGCCTTGATCGGGTGCGCGTGGTGGTGGCGAGCAATCCCGATTGCACTGGTTGCATTGCTGGTTGCTACCGCCAAACGCGAAACGCGCTTAGAACGTGTACTCCAGGCCTGCAGTGAAGGTCCGTCCGGGTGCGGCCTGGCGGCCCCACGGGCTGGTGTCCACGCCGCGGAACCAGTACTGCCGGTCGAACAGATTGTTGATCGCCAGCGATGCGCTGAATTTTTGTCCATCGCGTTCGAACAAGGTATGACTCACCTGGGTGTTCCAGACCATGTAGGCCGGCAACTGGCCCACCGAGGCGATGGCGTTCTCCTGCACGGTGTTGGCCGCATCGCTGAAGGCCTTGCTGAAGTAGTAGCCGGAGAGCGCGATAGTGGTATGACCGAGCGCGTAGTTGCCGCCCAGGGTGATCTGATTGCGCGAGGTGTACGGTACGCGGAAGCCGCGGAACGCGCCTGATTCCTGGCTGGCATCCAGATACGCGTAGCCCGCGTTGAGGGTCAGCGCACGCAGCTGTTCCGGGCTCCATTGCAGCTCCACCTCGCCACCTTGATGACGGGTCTTGCCCAGATTGCGGAACACGCGGGTGGTGTTGTCCAGCTGGATCTGCTGATCGAAGTCGATCAGGTAGCCACCGACCTGGATGCGGGTACGGTCGTTGGGTTGGTAGCGCGTGCCGGCTTCGTAATTCCACGCCAGCTCGGCATCCAGATTGTTGCCGAAGATGATCTGGGTGACCTGCGGCGCGCGCATCGAGCGCTGCCCGTCCGCATAGAAGAACCATTGCGCGTTGGCCTGGAAGCCGACCGTCAGGCCGGGCAGCACATCGCGCGTCTGGTTGAGCGTGCTCATTCCGGTGGTACGGTTGAAATAGCGCGAATCCAGGCGCTCGTAGCGCAACCCGGGGGTGATGGTGATGCGCTCGTCCGGCAAGGTGATCGCATTGCTGACGTAGGCGGCCAGTGCGCGGTCTTCGAACTGCCAATCGCGCACGCTGGTGAACAAGCCATCGCGCAGGCGCAGATTGCCCACCAGAAAATCGATGTCCTCGCGCACCGCGCGCACGCCGGCGGTCCACTGCTGACGCACCCCGCCGGCATCGCCCATGCTCCAGGTCAGGCGTGGCTCGCTGCCTACCACACGGAAGTCGCGCGGTGCGGTCTGGCGCAGTTGCGGCGGCAGATCCGAACGCCAGGTTTCGGTGGAGGCCTGGCGCATGCCGACGATGAAGTTGCGGCTGCTGCGCGCGCTGAAATTGGTCCAGGACAACCGAACATCCTTCAGCGGGCCCCAGTCTCCAAACAACTGCTCATAGCTCAACGATGCACGCGTGGTACGGCCGTTGAAGGTATCCAGCGGGCGCGTGGACTGACGCGGGTCGCGACGGTAATCGTCCGGGCTGAGCGCGCCGGCCAGATCCATGTCCACCAGATACCGCTGCACGCTGGCCTTGAGCAGCTTGGTGTCGTCCAGCCACCACTCCGCACGCATGCGCAGATTGCTGATGTCGGTATCGCTGTGCGCGCGCCAGTACTCGCCCCAGGTGCGATTGGCATCGACCTGCATGCCGAAGTTGTCGGTGAGATAGCCACCGCTGCTCAGCGCGCTGTCCTGCAGGAACTGGCCCTGGCCGCCGGCGGTGACCTTGTGCGCCAGCGTAGTGCTCCAGTCGCTGGGAATCTCCTTGCTGACCAGATTGATCACCCCGCCCACGTTGTTCGGCCCGTATTGCACGGCCGCGCCGCCGCGCACGATGTCGATGCGATCGATCTGGTTCAGCCCTACCGGGAATAGCGACAGACTGGTCTGCCCATAGGGGGCCAGCGCCAGCGGGATGCCGTCCTCCAGCACCTGTACGCGGCCGCTGCGGCTTTCGTACAGGCCGCGCAACATGAGCTGCGGCAACGCGCCGGTGCCGGTTTCGTCGAAGATCTTGATACCGGGCACACGTTGCAGCGCATCGTCGAGCGAGCGGTTGCCGCCAGTGCGCAGCTGCTCGCGATCGATCACCTGGCGGCTACCGGCATAACGCTGCACATCGTCGGGTTTGGAACGCCCGAGCAGGCTGCCCTGCACCTGGATCGCATCCAGCGCACGGATCGGTGTATCGCCCTCGGCGACAGTGGTCTCAGTGTCAGCCGGAGGATCGCTGGCAAGCGCCACCTGCGACAGGCCGCAACAGGCCGCAGCAATGGCGAGGGTCAGGGTGTGCAAACGGATCGGCGACATCTACGGCGTGCTCCTGCAGGCGGGTAGGGGGGCGGGCGCGTCGAAGCTGGCCAGATGGCCGCGCAGCGCGCGTTGAATCAGGGCGCGGTCTTCGCCGGCGAGCAGCCAGCGCAGATCCGGTTGTTGCAGCCAGTACGCGCGTTGCGCATCGGTGCGTGGATTGGGGCAGAACGGCACATCGGCGGCGCGGCAGTGCGCGTGCAGTTGCAGCAGCGACTCCCACACCTGCGCATGGGTGGGCTGCGGGCCCAGGCCCAGATCCAGCGCCAGGTCCAGCGCGCCTTCCATCACCAGGGCCACGCCCGGTTCAGCGAGAATCTCGGGTAGCGCAGCGACGCCGGCAGCGCTTTCGATCATTGGCACGATGCGGATATCGCGATTGGCCTGGGCGATGTAGCTGGGCAGATCGAGGTTGCCGAAGCCGGTGACGCGGCCACCGGTGATCCCGCGCCGACCAAGCGGTGGGAAGCGCGCGGCGGCGACGGCACGCGCGATCTGCTGCGCCGATTCGGCACGCGGCACCACGATGCCGCGCGCGCCGGCATCCAGCACCCGGCCGATCAGTTTTTCGTCCACCTCCGGCACCCGCACCCAGGCCTCGCAGCCGGACAGCTCGCAGGCGCGGATGGCGTGTTCCAGTTCGTCCGGCGCGCGCAGCGCGTGTTCCAGATCGAGCACCACAAAGCCGTAGCCGATGCGGCCCAGCAGTTCGCACAACTGCACGCTGGGCAACGCATTGAGAACGCCAACCGCAAACGCCATGGATGAGGCCGCCAAGGAAACGGGCGCTCATCCTGCTCCGGATGGGAATGATTATCAAGTGGGTTTAGTGGGCAGTTTTCCGTGCCCTGGTCGCAGTTTGATCACTGCACGGCTGCGAGCCGCTGCCCTCTGCACCACCTGCGGGCAACAAAAAACCCGCAGGCGCTGCCGGCGGGTTTTCGTGTCGTGCAGCGCTGCGTCACCCCGCCTTGCGGTTACGACGCCGGCACGTTCAACGCACGGTACGGCGGCGTGGACATCACCATTTCGGCCAGCGAGTAGGCCAGTTCGCGCTCGGCCAGTACCGCGCCGTCGGCGCCGTGTTCGAGCAGATGTTTGACCTCGGTATCGCTATGCGCGCGCGCCAGCAGGGTCAGCGACGGATTGATCGCGCGTAGCTTGGCCAGCGCTTCGCCGGCCTCCAGCGGTTGCGGGATCGCCAGGATCGCGATCTTGGCGTGCTCGGGCCGTGCCTCGGCCAGCACCCGGTCTGCCGCCGCACTGCCACGGATGCCCGGGATGCCGGCCGCATGCGCCTTGGCCACGTGGTCGCCGTTATCGTCGATCACCAGCACCGGGACGCCGCGGCTGCGCAGCAGCTGCGCCAGCGCGCTGCCCACGCGGCCGTAGCCGATGACGATGGCATGCCCATCCGCCGGCAATGGCGGGCCAGGCGGCAGTTCCGGCTCCACGGCGGCCGGTGCGTCCTGCGCCTGCCTGGCCTGCCAACGGTCCAGCCACGAGAACAGGAACGGGTTGGCCACGATCGACAGCAACGCGCCGGCCAGGATCAGATCGCGCCCGGTCTCCGGCAGGATCGCCAACTGGACGCCCAGCCCGGCCAGGATGAAAGAAAATTCACCAATCTGCGCCAGGCTGGTGGAAATGGTCAGCGCCGTCCCGGTGGGGTGGCCGAATGCGCGCACGATCACAAACGCCGCCAGCGACTTGCCCAAGGTGATGGTCAGGAAGGTGGCCAGCACCTGCCACGGATGCGCGATCAGGATCATCGGGTCGAACAACATGCCCACCGACACGAAGAACAGCACCGCAAACGCATCGCGCAATGGCAGCGAGTCGCTGGCGGCCTTGTGGCTGAGTTCCGATTCCTTGAGCAGCATGCCGGCAAAGAACGCGCCCAGTGCAAACGACACGCCGAACAGGGTGGCCGACACGAAGGCCACACCGAGTGCGATGCCGAGCACGGCCAGGGTGAACAACTCGCGCGAGCCGGTGGCGGCCACTTTTTCCAGCGACCACGGGATCACCCGCCGGCCGATCACCAGCATCGCGGCGACAAACGCCACCATCTTCAGCAAGGTCAGCCCGAGCGCTGCCAGTAACGAGCTGGACTCGCCTGCATGCGCGGTTGGCGTACCGGTACCGAGCGCATCCGCCAGCGCCGGCAGCAACACCAGGGCCAACACCATCACCAGGTCTTCGACGATCAGCCAGCCCACTGCGATACGGCCGCGCTGGGTGTCCAGCAAGCGACGTTCTTCCAGGGCGCGCAACAGCACCACGGTACTGGCCACCGACAGTGCCAGCCCGAACACCAGGCCATGAATCAACGGCCAGCCCATGCTCCAGGCCAATGCCCAGCCGAGCAGCGTCGCCACCACGATCTGCGCCAGCGCACCGGGCACCGCGATCCACTTCACTTCCATCAGGTCTTCGAGCGAGAAGTGCAGGCCCACCCCGAACATCAGCAACATCACACCCAGCTCGGACAGCTGATTGGCCATGGTCTGATCGGCCACGAATCCCGGTGTAAACGGCCCAACGCACACGCCAGCCAACAAGTAGCCGACCAGCGGCGAGAGCTTCACCTTCTGCGCGAGCGTGCCAAGGATGAAGGCGACCGCGAGGCCGACGGCGATGATGTCGATGAGGCTGGTGTCGTGGTGCATTCCAATCCGTTGTGTGAGTGTCCGAGGTGATGAAACGGCGTGACCAGCCAAGCGAACTGCGCCGGGCAGCGCCTGCGGGCATCGCGAATGAAGTGCTGGAATCCGGCGCGGGGGAACAGGGCCGCAAGGCGGTCCGGTTGGCCGGACGCCCATAGTACACAGCGCATGATTAACGCGATGCGACACGCAGCGCATGCAGGCATGTTGGGCAAGCCGTAAGCGGTTGCGCGCAGGTCGCCGCGATGCGTCAGCAATGCCGACCGACAGACTTGGACGGTTGCGACATCCCGCGGCATGGCAGCCCAAGTGGCTGCCATCGACGGCACACTGCGACGGCGCTGCAGGGCGAAATGGCATTGGAGAGGCGCACCGCCGCATGGCCATGCCGTGCGGCATGTTCCCGAGTGACCGGCGCTGGCGACGGTCTGCGTGTGTACGCCATTTGCGGTTTCCCGCTGCAGCGCACGCGATGAAGCGCCATATGGCTGCGCTCGTTTTTCGCACTGCGCGATGCGCGTACCGGTGCGCAGGCGAGAACGCAAGCGGTGACGCACTGTCATCGGCCTGCGCAGCCGCTGACGCAGCTACGCCGATGCAGAGCGCTTGTCGTTTGACGACAAGGCTTCGCGCCTGCGCAAGGCGGGTGCGCGACGACAACCGACAATTCGGGCGTCGCTTGATGCAAGCGGTCGGCACTTTTTCCCTACGCCCCCATCGCGCATCCCGCGATCACGCCCACGAGCCCCGGTCATGCGCCTCAGCGACTTCGCAACAGAACAGTTTCGCCAGGATCCGTATCCGACCTACGCACGCCTGCGCGCCGAGGGGCCGCTGGTGGAGGTTGCAGAACGTCGCTTGATGAGCGGCCACTACGCAGTGGTCGACAGCCTGCTCAGCGACCGGCGCGTCGGCCGCGACTACCTGCAGAGCATCCGTTTGCGCTACGGCGAGGCCGCCGTGGAGATGCCGCTGTTTCAAGGCATGAGCCGCATGTTCCTGCTGGTCAATCCGCCAATGCACACGCGCCTGCGCGGGCTGATGACCCAGGCATTCGGTGCGCGGCAGATGGAGTCCATGCGCCAGGTGGCCAGCGACACCGCGGCGGCGTTGATTGCGACCTTTCGCGCACACGGGCACTGCGATGTGCTGCGTGACTTCGCCTTTCCGCTGCCCATCCGCATCATCTGCCGCATGCTGGACATCGACCCTGCCGATGCCACCACGGTCGGCGCTGCGACCAGCGCGCTGGCCAAGGTGTTCGACCCGATGATGACGCGCGAGGAGCTGGAGGCCACCAGCGCGGCGTACCTACAGCTGGAACGCTATTTCCATGCCGTGATCGAGGCGCGTCGAAGCAGCGACGGCGACGATCTGATCTCCCGCTTCATCCGCGCAGAAGACGAAGGTCACCGGCTGAGCAGCGATGAGATCGTCTCCAATGTGATCCTGCTGTTCTTCGCCGGCCACGAAACCACTTCCAACATGATCTGCAATGCCCTGGTCGCCCTGCATCGGCATCCCGAGCAGTGGGCGCTGCTGCAGGGGAACCCAGCGTTGCTGCCGAATGCGGTGCTCGAATGCCTGCGCTACGACAGCTCGGTGCAGATGGCCACGCGCACGGTCTTGCAGGATTTCGAGATCGCCGGGAGCGTGTTGCACGAAGGCGAGATGGTGTATCTGATGCTGGGTGCGGCCAATCACGACCCGGTGCAGTTCAACGACCCGCAGGTACTGGATATCCGCCGGCAGCAGGGCCGCGCGCTGTCGTTCGGCGGTGGGATCCACCACTGCCTGGGCAACCGGCTGGCCTTGATCGAGATGGAGGCAGCGCTTGCCGCACTGCTGGAACAGCTGCCGGCATTGCGCCTGGAGCAGCGTGAGACGCTCACCTGGAACGACCGCGCCAATCTACGCGGCGTGGATGCCTTGCCGGCGTCCTGGTGATGCGACGGATGTCGCCCTGCATGCGCCACACGGCCAAGACCCAGACACGCATCGTCGCAAACACGGCAACAGGCAGCGCCGGCCGAGCGACGCTACCTGCACCACGCCTGCGCTGATCCTCGTCTTCGATCAGCGCAGGCGCCCACCAGTCAACGCACCTGGGCCATCAGAACCGGTAGGTCACCCGGCCATACCAGTAGCGGCCGTTGAAGCCGAACGGCGACAACGACGAATACTGCAGGCCGCCGGCGCGGTCGTCGTAGGCGGTGGTCAGCTGCGCCTTGGTCGGGTACTGGTTGGTGATGTTGTCCGCACCCACGGTGAAGGTGAACGCGTCCCATGTCTGGCTGGCGGCCAGGTTCAACAGCCAGCGCGCGTCGTAGGTCTGGTCCTGGCTGCCATCGGCCGGGTCGCTGATGCGCTTGATCGATCCGTAGCGGGTTGCATTGAAGTTCAGCGCAAATCCGCCGATCGACCAGTCCGCAGCGGCCATGTACTTGGTGCGCGGGGTGGCATCGGTGAGCAGGCCCTGGCTGGCGCGGCCGAAGTTGGGGTTGGACAACTCCAGGATGGTGGTCTTGTTGTAGTTGGCGCTGGCGCTGAGGTTGAGCTTGCCGTAGCTGCCCAGATCGGCGAGGTAGCTGTTGATCCAGTCAACGCCACGGGTGCGGCTGGTGGCGCCGTTGACGAAGAACTGCACCGCCGCCACCTGGCCGATCGGCTGCGCCAGCTGCAACTGGTCCGAATACAGGATCTGGTCCCAGATGCGGATTTGATAGACGTCCAGGCTGGAGGTGAAGTTGGCAGTGGGCTGCCACACGCCGCCCAGGCCGTAGTTGGTGGATTTCTCCGGGCTCAGCGGGCGCGCGCCCAAGGCGACGGCCACCGGGTCGGAGGTGCGGTAGGTACCGACCTGCACCAGCTCGCCGTCCTGGATCAGCGTCACCACCGAGGCGTAGTTCTGCTGCGCCAGCGACGGGGCGCGGAAGCCGTTGGAGATGGTGCCGCGCAACGCGAACGTATCGGTGAAGGCGTAACGCGCCGACAGCTTGCCCGAGCGCGTGGAGCCGGCATCGCTGTAGTTTTCGAAGCGCCCGGCGATGCCGCCGGAGAGCTTGTCGGTGATGTCCGCTTCCAGGTTGGCGTAGACCGCGTTGCTATGACGGCCGAACCGGCCGGCAACCGACGGCTCCAGGCCGGAGAACACCTGCGCGCCGCCGGGGTAGGGCGCGCCGGTGTCGGGATTGATGGTGTTGGGATCGAAGAAGTACGAGGCCGGCGAGCCGGCGGTGATCTCATAGCGGTCCTGGCGGTGCTCGGCGCCGAAGGCCACATTGACCGGATACGCCAGGCCCCAGTCGAAGGACTTGTTGATGTCGACATTGACCGTGCCCTGCTCGGTCTCGAAGCCGCCGGAGTTGAAGTCGGTCGGCGAGCTGCCGGTGCTGTAGTACAGATTGGTGTTGATGCTGTTGAGGATGTTGAAGGTCATGTCGTTCTTGCCATAGGTGGCCGACACGTCCCAGTTCCACTCGCTTTCGGTGCTGCCCTTGACGCCCAACACGGCCGAGCGGTCGTTGGTGGGGTTGTAGATCTGCGGCAGGAAGCCGTTGGGATAGATCGCCTGCACATTGCGCGCGGTGTTGTCGGCGGCGCGGTAGTAGCCGTTTGAGGTGACTTCGCGACGGCTCATGCTCAGGTGGCCGTACAGCTCCACATTGGGCGAGAACTCGTAGCCGAATGCGGCCAGGCCCTGATAGAAGTTGGACGCCGGGTCGCCGTGGCGCTGGTACGGCACCCCGCCCGGATTGGGTGTGCCGGGCACGGTGGTGGCGCGGTTGGTGTTTTCGCCGCGATTGGTGCTCATGGTGTTCTGGTAGTTCCACGACAGCCGCACCCAGCCCGGCGCGGTGTCTCCGCCGCTGCCGCCGAAGGCCAGGCCGACCGACCCGTCGATGCCGTTCTGCTCGCCATCGCCCTTGTCCATGATGCCGCCGTTGACCGAGATGCTGTTGCTGCCCGCAGCGGCGCCGTGCTTGAGCACGATATTGACCACGCCGGCGATCGCATCTGAGCCGTATTGGGCCGAGGCGCCATCGCGCAGCACTTCGATCCGCGCGATCGCCGACATCGGCAGCGAGTTCAGATCGGCCGGCGCCGAGCCGCGACCCACGTACGGGTTGTAGTTGATCAGCGAAGAGGTGTGGTAGCGCTTGCCATCGACCAGCACCAGCACCGCGTCCGGCGACAGCCCGCGCAGCGTGGCCGGGCGTGCGGCGTCATTGCCGTCGGAGATGGCCGGACGTGGGAAATTCAGCGACGGCAGCAGCTTGCCCAGCGCCGTCGCGATGTCGGTGGCGCCGGTGGCCTGCAGCGATTGCTCGGTGATGATGTCGATCGGCGATTCGGATTCGGCCACGGTGCGGTCGCTGACGCGCGTACCGGTGACGATCAGGGTGTCCAGGGTTTTCTGCGGCTGGGTCGGTTGCGACTGCGCACTGGCAGCGAAGGAACAGACGGTGAGTGCGACTGAAATCGCCAGCGAGAGTGCGTTGGAGGTGTGCATGGGAATCGAGGCTCAAAGGGGATGAAGGACGCAGCGGTGAAGTGCGTGTAAGCGGGGGAAGAACAACTGCGTGGGGTGATCGCGCATGCATGCCGGGTCTTTGCAGCTGCAAAGCGGCAGCCGCGGCAATGCCGGCGATCTGCAACGCGTCATGCAGCGCGTTGTGCATCCTTGCCGGGCGTCCTTGCGAAAGCGGCGAAACCAAGGGCTGAGCGCCCGCACTCCCGTTGGCGAGAGTGCGGGCGCACAACGCAGTGGTCGGCAACGCACTGTGCTGCGTCGCCTTACAGGACGAGCGCCGATCGCTACCGACCGGCGCCCGCGACTACCACTTGTAGTTCACGTTGGCATACACCAGCGCGCCGTTGAAACCGAACGGCGAGGCGCTGCTGTACGGCAGGTAGGTGCGCGTGCCCAGGCCCGCTTGCTGGCGGTCCGGATATTCGTTGAGCACGTTGTCGCCGCCGACGGTGAAGTTCCACGCGCCCAGCTTGTAGGAGGCGGCCAGATCCAGCGTCCACTTGGCCGCATAGGTCTGGTCGCTACCGGCGTTGGTGCCGAAGGTGCTGAACTCGCCCCAGCGCGTAGCGGTGCCGGTGAACGACCAGTTGCCCGGCGACCAGGTGCCGCCCAGGAAGAACTTGTCGCGCGGCGTGCCTTCGGTGATGCGACCGAGTTCGGCGCGGCCGATGCGCACCGCACCCGGATCGATCGCTTCCAGCGCTGCCGGGTTGTCGGCGATCCGCTCCACTTCGGTCTTGTTGTAGTTGTAGCCGGAGGTCAGCTCTGCGCTGCCGCCGTCCAGGGCCCAGCGATAGGTGCCGACCGCATCCACGCCCTGGGTCTTGGTGTCCACTGCATTGGTGAAGTAGCGCCCGCCGCCGATGCCCGGGAAGCCGTTGGCCTGCAGATAATTGCGCGCAGCCACCGAGGTCAGGTTTTCCGACAGCACGATGCGGTCGTCGATATCGATCCGGTAGGCATCGACGGTGATGTACAGGTTTTCGACCGGTTGCAACACCACGCCCAGACCATAGTTCTTGGATTCCTCGGCCTTGAGCGGTTCGGCACCGAGCGCGATCGCGGCCGGGTTGTCGGTACGGAAGGTGCCGATCTCGAACGGAATCGCGGTGACCGACCCGTTGGGCTGGGCCACATTGAGGAACTGCGTGGCGATCGACTGGAAGTTCTGCTGCTGCAGCGAGGGCGCACGGAAGCCGGTGGAGGCGGTTGCACGCAGCGCCACCTTGTCGGTGAACGCATAGCGCAACGACAGCTTGCCGGTGGCGGTGTCGCCGAAGTCGCTGTACTTCTCGTAGCGCCCAGCCAGGCCGGCCGAGAACTTGTCGGTCAGATCCGCTTCCAGGTCGACGTACGCCGAGTGGCTGTTGCGGTTGTAGTACCCGGCATCGGAGAGCTTGAAGCCCGGAAATACCTGCGCGCCGGGGATCAATGCGCCGTTGGCCGACGGAATGCCGCCGTTGGCCGACGACGCCGCATCGCCGGGCGACTGGTTGAACTTCTCGCCGCGCCATTCCGCACCGAAGGCCAGCGTGACCGGATACGCCAGGCCCCAGTCGAGCGTCTTGGTGAAGTCGGCGTTTAGCACGTTCTGGGTCACTTCCAGCGTGCCGGCGTGGAAGTCGGTGGGGCTGGCCAGGCCCAAGCTGTTGTTCAAGCTGTTGCGCACATCGAAGGTGAGATTGTTCTGGCCGTAGTTGTAGCTCAGATCGATGTTCAAGCCGCCTTCGGTGGAGGTCTTCAAGCCACCGACCCAGGACACGTCCTTGCTGACGTTGTAGATCTGCGGCAGGAAGCCGTCCGGATAGATTTCCGGGCGATTGCGGTTGTCGCCGGCAAAGCGGAAATAGCCGTTGGACAGCACCTCGCGGCGGCTGACCATGCCGAACGAGTAGAAGGTCAGGTAATCGGTGGGGCTGTATTCGCCGTTGAACGAGATCGCGCCCTGGTCGATCTCCGGGTCGCCGTAACGCTGCTCCACGCGGCCGCCAAACGGCAATGCGCGGTTGGTCTGGTCCGAGTGTCCGGCCTGTGCAGCCAGATGCACCTTGCCGGTGCCGGCGAAGCTGAAGCCGGCATCGCCGGACAGCTGATACTGCTCGCCGTCGCCGGCGCTGTACTTGCCGTAGCGGCCATTGACGCTGCCGCCTTCGCCGCTGCCCTTGAGCACGATGTTGATCACGCCGGCAATCGCATCCGAGCCGTATTGCGCCGATGCACCGTCGCGCAGCACTTCGATGCGCTCCACCGCCGCGATCGGAATGGTGTTGAGATCGGCCGGCGACGAGCCGCGGCCCTGGGTGTCGTTGAGGTTGATCAGCGCGGTGCTGTGATAGCGCTTGCCGTTGACCAGCACCAGCACCTGATCGGGCGACAGGCCGCGCAGCTGCGCAGGGCGCACCGCGTCCGAGCCGTCGGAAATGGCGGGGCGGGGGAAATTGAGCGAGGGGATCGCGCGGGACAGCGCGGTAGCCAACTCGGTGGTGCCGGTCGATTCCAGTGCCTGTGGCGAGATGATGTCGATCGGCGATGCCGATTCGGCCACAGTGCGGTCGGCCACGCGCGTACCGGTCACGATCAGCGTGTCGAGGGTTTTCTGGGTGGGAGCTTGGGACTGCGCAACTGCGGTTGAAGCGGAAAACGACAAGGCAACAACAACAGCGACTGCGAGTGGACTGGACTTGCAATTCATGCGGTAACAACTCCGAGTGGGGAAC
Source organism: Xanthomonas sp. 10-10 (assembly GCF_040182365.1). Classification (NCBI taxonomy): domain Bacteria; kingdom Pseudomonadati; phylum Pseudomonadota; class Gammaproteobacteria; order Lysobacterales; family Lysobacteraceae; genus Xanthomonas; species Xanthomonas sp. 10-10. The sequence goes on along the minus strand of NZ_CP144460.1, from coordinate 3,751,141 downwards.
GGATGCACGCAGTGGGCCCCCTCCCAGGCCGCGTCCGTTGCGGCAGCTGCGGTGCGTTCTCAACCATTAACCACGCGTAACCACATGTCAAATTTTGGTTACGTTGCGCATGCAACCGTCATCGAACATATGCTCATGCCAACGTTGTCATCGTGCACCAAAGTGAGGCGTCGATTGCAGTTCCCCACGCTGCATAACGGATTACGACGCCCCATTTTGGGCATCGATACCTGTTATGAAACTTGTGCATCAATAGATGATCTGCACCGCATCGGCACTGCGTTGCGCAGGGCCATGGAAGACCGCCTCGATGTTGTTGCCATCCGGGTCGAGGACAAATGCGGCGTAATAACCCGGGTGATAGGGCCGCAACCCCGGCGCGCCATTGTCGCGCCCGCCATTGGCCAGCGCGGCACGATGAAACGCCTGCACCATCGCAGCGTCGTGCGCCTGAAAGGCCAGATGATGGCGGCCGGTCAACACGCCTTGCGCCACCGTGTCGCGGTCGGAGACGAACAGTTCGTCGGCCCAGAAGTAGCCATCGCCTTCGCCGCCGATGGGAATGCCAAGGACCTCGAGCACGGCCTGATAAAAGCGTCTGCTTGCCGGCAGGTCGTGCACTACCAGATGCAGGTGATCGATCAGGCGGCCCCGACTCAGCTGCGATGCTTCCATTGGCGTACTCCGGCAAGGACAGGAGCACCGGTCATAGCACGAGCCGGGCGTATGCCTCGTCATCGCGTTGCGTTGCGTTTCACCGCATGAGTGGAAGCCTGGCAGCCAGGCCTGCGCACCACCGCTTCATGGCAGGCGCGTTGCACATGTGCAGTGCGCGTACTGCACGGACCACGCACGGAGAGCGGCACTCGCCTAGCGGTTGCGCCTGCTTGCGCGTCTGTTGCAACCGTGCAGTCGCAAGAACGCACATGCCCCGGACCGGCCGGGGCGTGTGATCGAACCTGGAGCGGCTGACAAAAACGACTGTGTTCACCGCCAGGCGGGCGCGGCCGGTGCTCGGTGCGGCATGTACCACTCGCTACATTCCGGTTCCTCCGCGCCGTCCCCCACCTGACAACTGTTCGCTACGTTTTGTCAGCCGGTATTAGAGATCGACGCTGCACCGCTGCACGCCATCAGCGTGCAGTCGCGATCCCGTGTCGGCCGCAGCTAGCGGCGTCGGCTGCATTTACCAACGGTAGTTGATACGACCATAGACATAGGCACCATTGAAGCCGAACGGCGACAGATTGCTGTACGGAAACTGGCCACTGGTGGAGTTGGCGAAGTTGTTTTCGTCCGGGTACTCGTCCAGCAGGTTGTCCGCGCCCAGCGTCAGCGTCCAACGGTCCACCTTGTAGCTGGCCGATGCATCCACCACCCACTTGGCGCCGAAGGTCTGGTCGTTGATCGCCGCCGCCGGGCGCGTGCTGTACTTGCCATAGCGCGTGGCGCCCAGCGCAAGCGTCCAGTGATCGGAATTCCAGCTGCCGTTGATCAGGAACTTGTCGCGCGGGAAGCCTTCTTCGATGCGGCCGCGTTCGGTGCGGTCGATGCGCTCCAGGCTCAGCCCGTTGGCCGACAGCGCCGCCGGGTTGGCCGCCACGCTGCGCACTTCGGTTTCCGAATAGTTGTAGCCGGCGGTCAGGTCCACGCTGCTGGCGGCGAGCTGCCAGCGATAGCTGCCGACCACGTCCACGCCGCGCGTGCGCGTATCCACCGCATTGGTGAAGTAGCGCCCGCCGTTGATGCCGAAGATGCCCTGTGCTTCCAGCAGGCTGCGCACGCCGGTGCCGGTAAGGTTGGACGACAGTACGATGCGGTCGTCCACGTCGATCTGGTAGGCATCGATGGTGAGGTAGAGCGCATCGGTCGGCTGCAGCACCAGGCCCAGGCTGTAGGACAGCGAGGTTTCCGCATCCAGCGGTTCGGCACCGAAGGCGCGCGCCACGTTGCTGTCGGCCGGGAAGGTGCGGATCTCGAACGGGTTTGGATTGCCGGCCAGGAAGGTGGTGCTGGTGGACTGGAAATACTGCTGCGCCAGCGACGGCGCACGGAAGCCCGAGGCTACCGTGCCACGCAGCGCGATCTTGTCGGTGAACGCATAGCGGCCGGACAACTTGCCCGAAGCCTGGCTGCCGAAGTCGTCATAGTCTTCGTAACGGCCGGCCAGGCCGGCGGAGAACTTGTCGGTGAAGTCGGCTTCCAGGTCGGCGTACAGCGCGTAGCTGTTGCGCGAATACTGGCCCGATACGCTTGGGGCGAATCCGCCGTAGCCCTGCGCGCCGCCGGCCAGCGTGCCGGCCTGGAAGTAGGAGCCCACTTCGCCCGGCGACTGGTTCCACTTCTCGTTGCGGTATTCGGCGCCGAAGGCCACCGTCACCGGATATGCCAGGCCCCAGTCGAAGCCGCGCTTGACGTCCAGGTTGACGATGTTCTGCGTGGTTTCCAGCGCGCCGTCGTAGAAGGAGGTCGGCGAGGTCGGGCCCAGGCTGACGTTGAGCGTGTTGCGGGTGTGGAAATCGATCTTGTTGTAGCCGTAGTTGTAGCTGGCATCCCAGTCCCAGCCGCTGGCGGTGGAGCCGCGCACGCCGGCCACCAGCGAGCGGTCCTTGGCATAGCTCTGGATCTCCGGCAAAAAGCCCTGCGGGTAGATCGACAGGAGGTTCTGGCTGCTGCCCGGCGCGCGGAAGAATGCGAACGAGGTGATGTCGCGGTTGCTGGCGGTGGCGAACGCGTAGCCGGTGATGCTGTCGCTGAACTGGTATTCGGTGTTGAGCGAGGCGGCCTGCGCGTTGACGTCGGGGTCGCCGATCTTGAACGCCTTCTGGCCGACGGCCGGCTGCGAGGCGCTGGGCGCGCCGGCATAGCCGCGTGCACGGTCGGTCGGGTCCTGCTGGTTGAGCTGGGCGGCCACATGCAGCCAGCCGCGGTCGCCGCCATAGGCCACGCCGGTGTCGCCGGACAGCTCGTAGTTGCTGCCGTCGCCGGCCGAGTACTGGCCGAAGCCGGCCTGCAGGCTGCCGCCCTTTTCCGCGCCCTTGAGCACGATGTTGACCACGCCGGCGATGGCGTCGGAGCCGTACTGCGCCGAGGCGCCGTCGCGCAGCACTTCCACCCGCGCGATCGCCGCCACCGGGATGGTGTTCAGATCCACCGCTGCCGCGCCACGGCCGATGGTGCCGTTGAGGTTGAGCAGCGAGGAGGTGTGGCGGCGCTTGCCGTTGACCAGCACCAGCACCTGGTCCGGCGACAGGCCGCGCAGCTGCGCCGGGCGGATCGCGCTGGTGCCATCGCTCAGCGCCGGGCGCGGGAAGTTCAGCGACGGCAGCGCGCGGGCCAGGGCGGTGGCCAGTTCCGGGGTGCCGGTAGCCTGCAGCGACTCGGCGCTGATGATGTCGATCGGCGACTGCGATTCGGCCACGGTGCGGTCGGCCACGCGGGTGCCGGTGACGATCACCGTATCCAGGGTATTGGCGGTGGCAGGCGCCGCATCCTGCGCCAGGGCGGGAGAGGCAAGCAGTGCAGCGACCACGGCGGTCGCAAGCGAAGACAGGGGGATGTTCATGACAACTCCGAAAACGGCAGCCCGAGCGGGGCCAGCTAGACTGGGCGGGTGGCGATCACGGCCGTGCGAAGCGCACGTGTCGTCCAACCTGAAGGCGCTAATTATTCGTTAACGCTAGAATGGCGTCGCAGGAATGCTGCTCATCTGCTCATTCCTTTTCGTTCTATCGGACTGTCCATCAATGATTTCCCTGCGCAACTTCTCCATGCGACGCGGCGAGCGTCTGCTGTTGTCCAACGTCGACCTGACCATGCATGCCGGCTACCGCGTTGGCGTGGTGGGTCGCAACGGTACCGGTAAGTCCAGCCTGTTCGCCGCGGTGAAGGGCGAGCTGGAAGCCGACAAGGGCGACGTGGATCTACCCGGCAAGGTGCGCACCGCCAGCGTCTCGCAGGAAACCCCGTCGCTGCCCGATCCGGCGCTGTCGTTCGTGCTCGGCGGCGACATCGAGGTCTCGGCGATCCTGCAGGAAGAGGCCGCGGCCACCGCGCGCGAGGACTGGGAAGCGGTCGCCAACGCGCACCAGAAGATGGCCGAACTCGGCGCCTACGACGCCGAGGCGCGTGCCGGCAAGCTGCTGCACGGCCTGGGCTTCCCGGCCGACACCCATCACCGCGCGGTGTCCTCGTTCTCCGGCGGCTGGCGGGTGCGCCTGAACCTGGCGCGCGCGCTGATGATGCCCAGCGACCTGCTGCTGCTGGACGAACCGACCAACCATTTGGACATGGATGCGGTGCTGTGGCTGGAGCAGTGGTTGCTCAAGTACCCGGGCACCTTGCTGCTGATTTCGCACGACCGCGAGTTCCTGGACAACGTGGCCACGCATACGCTGCATCTGCACGGCGGCACCGCCAAGCTGTATGTCGGCGGCTATACCGATTTCGAGCGCCAGCGCATCGAGCACCTGCGCCAGCAGCAGATCGCCCACGACAAGGAACAGGCCGAGCGCGCGCATCTGCAGAGCTTCATCGACCGCTTCAAGGCGCAGGCCAGCAAGGCTACCCAGGCACAGAGCCGCATGAAGCGCCTGGCCAAGATGGCCGGCACCGAGGCAGTGCGCGCCGAGCGCGAGTTCCGCATCCAGTTCGCCCAGCCCAATCGGCTGCCGTTTTCGCTGATCCGGCTGAATCATCTACAGGCCGGCTATCCGGCTCCGACCTCCCTTCCCCCGCGTGCGGGGGAAGGGGCCCGAAGGGCGGATGGGGGCGACGCTGCCACGGTCATCCTGCACGATGTCGGTTTCGGCCTGGAAGCAGGCGACCGCATCGGGTTGTTGGGTCCCAATGGCGCGGGTAAGTCCACGCTGGTGAAGACGTTGGTAGGCGAGCTGGCGCCGCTGTCTGGCGAGCGCAGTGCGCATCCGGACCTGCGGATCGGCTATTTCGCCCAGCACACGGTGGAATCGTTGCACGAGGGCCAGTCGCCGATGGACCACTTCCGCGATCTGTCGCCGGACGGTTCCAATCAGGCGTTCCGCGATTTCCTCGGTAAATGGAATTTCGCCGGCGACCGCGCCTTCGAAGTGGTGGACGGCTTCTCCGGTGGCGAGCGCGCGCGCCTGGCATTGGCGTTGATCGCCTGGCAGCAGCCGAACGTGCTGCTGCTCGACGAACCCACCAATCACCTGGACCTGGAAATGCGCGAGGCGCTGGCCGAGGCGCTGAGCGACTTCGAAGGCGCCATCGTGATGGTTTCGCACGATCGCCATCTGATCGGCCTGGTCTGCGACAGTTTCTGGCGCGTCGCCGATGGCGTGGTCGAGCCGTTCGATGGCGATCTGGACGAATACGCCGCCTGGTTGCGCAGCCGCCCGGCCGCGCAGGGCACCAAGCAGAAGATGGCCGAAGTGGCACCGACCCCGCCACCGCCGACCAAGCCGCTGCCGCCGAAAAAGGCCGTCAACCCGCACAAGCTGGCCAGCGCCGAAAAGCGCGTCGGCGAACTGGAAGCCGCGCTGGCAGAGCTCGACCGCCAGCTGGCCAACCCGGGGAACTATGCCGACACCGACAAGATGGCGGTGCTGGGCCGCGACCGCGAGGCGACGGCGCAGCAGCTGGCTGCAGCGGAAGCTGCGTGGATGGAGTTGATCGACGGCGCGTAACGCGCAGGCGTTACGATGCGCGTCGGGCCGAGCACAAGGAGGTAGCGAACATGATCAGCGCCACCATCAGTCTGGAAGACCATCTGGCCGCGCAGCGCCTGCATGCGCGGTACACGGCCAAGGTCTTGATCGTGATCCTGGTGGTCCTGCTCCTGATCGGGGCGGGCATGCTGCAACTGATCGGGGCCGGCGAAATCATCGGCCCGATGCTGATCGGCGCCGGGGGCGGCGGCTTGATCGGCCTGGCGGTGCTGCACCTCTGGGGCTTGCCACGAAAGATCAAACGCCTGCACGCCCAGCAGGCCGCGCTGCGGCATACCTACACCTTCGCATGGGACGACACCGGGCTGGAAATCACCTGGGCGGACGGGCGACTGCGCCGGCCCTGGTCCGATTACATCCGCTACCGCGAGAACGAGCGGGTGCTGCTGCTGTATCACAACGACCGCTTGTTCGAGCTGTTCGCCCCGCACTGGTTCGCCGATCAGGCGCACTACGAGGCGTTTCGCCGCGTGGCGGTGCAGGGGATCGCGGCGTCCGCGCGCCGCTGAGCGCAGCAACGCGCTCGTTTAGCCGGAGCGCTGTTGCTCCGCTACCAGCCAGTCGCGCAGTCGCGCATCGGCATCGCCTTCCGGGCGCGAGCGCAGCCGGGTGAGCCAATAGCGTCCGGCATCGATCTGTATCGGGAAGGGGCACACCAGCCGCCCTGCGTCGAGATCCTGGCGAAACATCGGCAACGGCAACAACGCCACGCCGGCACCGGCCGCCGCCGCGCTGGCCAGCGTCAACGACGAATCGAACATCGTCCCGCGCGCGGCAACCTCGGCCACGCCTGCCGCGCGAAACCATTGCGGCCATTCGTCCAGGCGGTAGGAGCGCAATAACGGCAGCTGCGCCAGATCGGCCGGCGTGCGCAGGCCGCGCGCCATGCTGGGCGCGCACACCGGCGCAAACGGCGCCTCCATCAGCGCATGCGCGATCTGGCCCTGCCAGTCGCCATCGCCGAACCGGATCGCCAGATCCAGCCCTTCGCCGGCCAGATCGACCCGGTTGTTGTGGGTGGACAGGCGCAATTCGATATCCGGATGCGCGGCATGAAAGGCCGGCAATCGCGGCAGCAGCCAGCCGGTGGCGAAGGTGCCCACCACGCCGACGTTGAGCACCTCGCGATAGCGCCCGTCGGCAAAGCGCTCCAGGGTGGCGGCGATGCGGTCGAAGGCCTCGCCCAGCACTGGCGCCAACGCCGCGCCCTCGTCGGTCAGTGCCACGCCGCGTGGCAGACGGTGGAACAGGCTGGTGCCCAGCTGTTGCTCCAGCGCCTTGATCTGGTGGCTGAGCGCGGCCTGGCTCACGCACAGCTCGTTCGCCGCCCGGGTCAGATTTTGATGGCGCGCGGCCGCTTCGAAAGCGCGCAGGGCATTGAGCGGGAGGCGGGGGCGGGGCATCGTGAGAGATTAGTTCAATTCATGCCTGTGATCGAAACATCGCGATGGTCGGTTGCGCCGTGCGCATCGATACTGCGGGCTCCCTCAAGGAGGCAAACACATGTTGAATCGGCGAGAGTTCCTGTACGCAAGCGGCGCGGGCATGCTGTTTGCGGCGTCCAGACCCGCACTGGCGCTCAGTCCGGCGGTGAATATAGACGACATGCTGCGGGCACAATGGGCGGACATCGAACGTGGTACCGGTGGTCGCCTGGGCATCAGCCTGCTCGGCAGCGCCCCCGGCTGGCGCCTCGGGCAGCGCGAGAACGAGCGCTTTCCGATGTGCAGCACCTTCAAATTTGTATTGGCTGCCGCGGTATTGCAGCAAGTGGACCGGGGCAAGCTGTCGTTGGCGCAACCGGTCAACATCCGTGCCTCGGACATGCTGTCGCATGCGCCGGTCACCGAGCGCCATGTCGGTGGCGCGCTGAGTGTCGGCGAACTGTGCCGGGCCACGATGATCTACAGCGACAACCCTGCCGCCAACCTGTTGTTCCCGCTGGTCGGCGGCCCGCCCGGCGTGACCGCCTTCCTGCGCAGCATCGGCGATGCCAAGACCCGCAGTGACCGCTACGAGCCGGAGATGAACGGGTTCGCCCCTGGCGAGCCGCGCGACACCACCACCCCGGTGGCCATGGCGTCGACGCTGCGTACGCTGCTGCTTGGCGATGCCCTGCAGCCTGCCTCGCGCACGCAGCTGACCGACTGGATGATCGACAACCGCACCGGCGACGACTGCCTGCGTGCGGGGCTCACGGCCGACTGGAAGATCGGCGACAAGACCGGTAGCAACGGCACCGATACCCGCAACGACATCGCCATCCTCTGGCCGCCGAAGGGCCGGCCGCCACTGCTGCTGACGACGTACTTGAACGGTGCCAAGGTCGACGATGCTGCACGCGATGCGGCGTTGAAGGCGGTGGCGCAGGCAGTGGCGCAGGCAGTGGCTGCCTGGTATCCGACACGCGCATCGCGCGCCAGCTAGCGTCGTTCGCGGTCTCTCGCCTGCCGCAGGCCCGATGTCGCTCACGCTTGGAGGCAGGCGAGAACAAGACCGATCAAGCGGCTACGCGGCGCACGGCCGCCGCATGCCTCCCACCGCAGTTCTGTCGATCCCTTTGGAGCACGCCATGCGCTGGTTCTGCTGTTGTACGTTTGCGATTGCCTTGGGCCTGTGCGTGCACGATGCGCAGGCGCGCGTCTGGGAACCCACGCCGGGTCACGTGCAGGTGCCGATCTGGCCCGGCGCGGTGCCGAATGCAGTGCCGCATCCGGCCCCGGAATCGGCCGGCCCCGGTCCGGGCAAACCGTGGTGGCCGGCCATCCACGACGTCAGCCAGCCGACCATGACGGTGTACCCGGCGCAAGGGCACAACACCGGCGCCGCGGTGGTGGTGTTTCCCGGCGGCGGCTACCAGATGCTGGCGATGGACCTGGAGGGCACGGAGATCTGCGACTGGTTGACTGCGCGCGGCATCACCTGCGTGTTGCTGAAGTACCGCGTGCCCAACTCCGGGCCGACCTGGGTCGATGGTCATCGCTACTACCCCAAGGTGCAGACCGCACTGCAGGACGCGCAGCGCACGTTGGGCCTGGTGCGCCAGCAGGCCGCGACCTGGGGCGTGGACCCGCATAAGATCGGGGTGATGGGCTTTTCCGCCGGTGGGCACCTGGTGGCCGCGGCCGGCACGCATTTCCCCCAACGCACCTATCCGTTTGTGGATGCCGCCGATCGCGTGAACTGTCGCCCGGATTTCGCTATCGCCGTGTATCCGGGCCATCTGTGGGCGCACGAAGACGAAGACCGTGCCACACGCGATTCAACCCATCTGTCGCTGCGGCCGGACATCACCGTCACCGCGCAAACGCCGCCGACCTTTTTGCTGCAGGCCGAGGACGATAAGGTGGATGGCGTCAGTCAATCGCTGGCCTACTATGTGGCGCTCAAGCAAGCCGGCGTACCGGTAGAAATGCATTTATATGCCGAAGGTGGGCATGCATTCGGTCTGCGCGCCGGCGCACTGCCGATCGCGCAATGGCCGCATCTGGTGGAGACCTGGTTAGGGACGATCGGCATGCTGGACGCAGCCGGCGCGCGTTGAATACGACCGTGCGCAAGCCTGCGGATCACGCGCATGCTGATCACGCAGCAAGCTGCGCTCGAGGCGGCGCTCGCCTGCGACCTGTTGTTTCTCGCCGTACGTGTATTTGCGAGGCTTAGAGCAGCTACCAAACCTACTCCGCTCACCGCCAGGCGGGCGCGGCCGGTGCTCGGTGCGGCATGTACCGCACGTACATTCCGGTGCCTCCGCGCCATCCGCACCCACCTGACGACCGCTCGCTGCGTTCTGTTAGCCGCTCTTAGCCAAGCTCGCCGATCACCACCGGTTCGTCCTGCTGCAGTCGCGCCGGCCCACCCATGGCGGGATCGCTGACGCTGTCGGCGCCGGTTTCGATACGACCAGCCATGCGCTGGGCCGCGCCGTCGTGGTGCACCCACAGGTCGTACCAGCCGCCGGTTCCTGCCGCTTTCCAACGGCGCTGCTCGGTCGCACCGGGCGCAATGCTGAGGCGCTCGTGCGGCTGCGCGGCTGCATAGGCACCCGGTTTTAGCTCCGCCTGCACGGCAGCGCCGCCGCCATTGTGCAGCGATAGCAACACGGATGTGGCGTCGTTCGGATCTTGTGCGATCTCAGCCACCAGTAACGGGGCGCTCAGGTCGCCACGGTAGTGACGATGGAATCCGTTGGGGCCGACCAGCCACAGATCGTAACGGCCGTCGTAGGTGGTCCAGTCGCCGTCCAGTGTGGCGCCGTTGCCCACCGTGTAGCGGCGCGGGATCGCCGCCAGGTCGTAGCGGTCGTAGACATGCAGCACCGCCGCCGCGCCGCTGTTGGTCATGCGTAGCCGCACCTCGCCACGCTCGGGCACATGCGCCAGTTGCACGCTCGGGCGGTACGGCACGGCGCGCGAACGGCGCACGCCGAACGGTTGCGCGGGCGGCTGTAAGGTGGCGGGCAGCGGCGGCAGCGTGTGCTCCCGCAAGGCTGCTGCACGCGTTGCCGCATCGCCCACATCGGGCAACGCGGCGACGAATGGGCGTGCATCGGCGTTGCGGAAGTCAAACGCATTGGTCAGGTCGCCACACACTGCACGCCGCCATGGCGTGATCTCCGGCGCGGGCACGCCAAACCGGCGTTCCAGCAGGCGCAACACCGAGGTGTGGTCGTACACCTGCGAATCCACCCAGCCGCCACGGCTCCACGGCGAAACCACATACAGCGGCACGCGCGGACCAAGGCCGTAGGGACGGCCGCGCAGTTCGGGCAGATCCACTTTCTGCTCGCCCGGTGCCGGGTGGCGATGGTAATCGTCGTCGGTGGGGATGCTGGAGGCGCCGGCAAACCCGCCAGCGGCGCGCGGGTCCGGCGATGGCGGAGCCGGCGGCGGCATGTGGTCGAAAAAGCCATCGTTCTCGTCGAACATCAGCAGCAATGCAGTGCGGCTCCATACCTTTGGATCGGCGGTCAGCGCATCCAGCACGCGTGCGGTGTAGGCCGCGCCCTGCGCAGGGCTGGAGGGATCCGGATGTTCGCTGCCGGCCGCATCGGCGATGACGAAACTTACCGATGGCAGCCGACCGGCTATCACGTCCGCGCGCAGTTGCTCAACGCCCCGCGTGCTGATGCCACGCGCGCGTAACTGCGCATCGTGGCCAGGCGCATTGCGATAGGCCTGCCGAAACGCTTCGAACCCGGCCAGCGGGTTGTCGGTGAAGTTGTCGGCCATGTCCTGATAGATCTGCCAGAACACGCCTGCGCGCTGCAGCTGTTCGACATAGGTGGTCCAGCGATACGGCTCGGCAAAGCCGCCCAGTTCCGGAAAGTTGTCGTGCGAGTTGCCGATCACCGGCCCGCCATTGCGCGCCTGCGGATCGTTGCCGCCGGTCCACAGGAACACGCGATTGGAGTTGGTGCCGGTCTGGATCGAGGCGTGGTACGCATCGCAGAGGGTGAACGCATCGGCGAGCGCGTACTGGAAGGGAATATCCGCGCGTCCGTAGTAGCCCAGCGCATGATTGTGTTTGGCCGCCGCCCAGTGCCCGAGCCGGCCCTGGTCCCAGGCCTGCTGTGCATCGGGCCAGCTATGCGGCGTGCCCTTGACGCGCATGAAGCCGAATTGCGCGGCGGTATCCAGCGCAAACGGGGTGAGCCACTGCATGCCGTCTTCGCTGGGCTGCAGCCACACCGTGCGCGAGGGCGCGCCCGGCAGCGGCGGGGCCGGAATCGGAAAGCGATCGCCGAACCCGCGCACGCCGGGCAGCGCACCGAAGTAATGATCGAACGCGCGGTTTTCCTGCATCAGGATCACCACATGCTGCAGATCCTCCAGCGTACCGCTGCGCCGGTCCGGTGCGATGGCTGCGGCACGCGCGATGCTGGGCGAGAGTGCGGCCGCGCCGCTGGTGAGGCCGGCTTGCAGCAAACGGCGGCGGGGCAGGTCGATCATGGGTGCTCGCATCGCATCGAAAGGGATGCCCGCACCGGTGTGCGCTGCGGGCTTCGCATAGCATGGCAGGTCGCCGTTACAGATCCAGCGTCAGCGTCAGCCCCAACGTGCGCGGTGCGGCGATGAACGCGCTATCGCTGCCGTCCACCCCTTCCAGATACCGCTTGTCGGTGAGGTTGCTGACATTGAGCGCCAGCTGCAGGCCCTTGAGCTGCGACGACAGTTGCGACAGCTCCACGCCCAGATTGGCGTTGAAGGTGGTCACGCCATCGAGCGCGGCGCGGTTGGATGCATCCAGATAACGCTTGCCCAGATAACGACCGGACACACCGAAGCGCCAGGCCTGCCCGCGCCAGTCGGCCGAGACCACCAGGGTGTTGCGCGGCTGGCCGATCACCTGCGCGCCGGGAGTGATGTCCAGGGCGGTGTCGCGTGCGGCATCGCCGCTGCCCAGGTAATCGGCCTTGTTGTAGGTGTAGGCGCCATTGATGCGCCAGCCATTGTCCCAACCGTAGCCCAGCGCCGCCTCCACGCCGCGTGCATGCACGCCGCCGAAGTTTTCGTACACGCCGTCGGTCTCGCCCAGATAGTCGATGCCGCTGACGAAGTTGGCAGGCACATACACGATGCGGTTGTCGAAGCGGATGTCGTACAAGGTCACGCTGCCGGTCAATGGCCAGCGGCTGATGCGCAGGCCGAGCTCGACGTTGTCGGCGGTCTCCGGTTGCACGCGGCTGAGTGCGACCGGGTCGGTTTCGCCCAGGACGCCGGAGGGAATCGCCGCGAAGTTCTGCGAATACCCGGCAAAGGCTTCCAGGCCCTGCACCGGGGTGGTCCAGGTCAGGCCGGCCGAGAGCAGCGGGTCCGAGTGCGAATCCGATTCCACATGCTGCGCATCGCCGATGCGGCGGTCGCGGGTCTGGTCGACGAAGAACTGCTTGACGCCCACGCGCCAGGCGAATGCGCCGTAGCGCATCACATCCTCGACGTAATACATCTGCTCGTCGGTCTGGTAGTCGTCCTTGAACTGCAGCCAGTACGGCTGATGATCGAAGCCGATGTTGGTGCCGACGTTGAGCAGGCGATGCCAATCGCGGGTGACGCTGCGGTCATAGCGCTCCAGCCATGCGCCGGCGCGCACGGTATTGTCGATGGCGCCGAGATCGGCGCGCCATTCCACATCTGCCATCGCGCCGGCGCGGTGGTTGTCGTAGTGGCTATGGCGATACGACTGCACCGGTACCGAGCCTGCCGGATAGCAGGCCGGATTGGATTCGGCCGGCACCGCATCGCTGCCGGTGCAGCCGGCCAGCATGGTCGCGGCCGCGCCGCCGGGCGTGAGGTAATACAGCTTGCCCAAGTCGCTGCCGGCATACACGGTGTTGCCGCCACGCGCTTCGGATTCCGCTGCGCCGGCGCCATCGTTGCTGACATCCACCAGATACGGCGGGATCCAGTCGCCACGGCCCTGCATGCGGTGCGCATAGCCGGTCAGCGTGGTCTTGAACCCATTGCCGCCATCGAAGGCGCCGCGCAGATAGCCGAAAGTGTTCTTGCGCAGCGCGCGCGAGCCTGAGCGATAGTTCTGGTCCAGATACGGAATGCCGGTGAGCGTGCCGGTCAGCAGATCGTGTTCCGGATCGCGCGCGAACTGCTCCGGCGTCACGCTGGTGTATTCGGATTCGTCGGCATCGTCGTAGGACGCATAGCCGCTGAGCGTCCACTTGTTCAACGCACTGACGAACTTGCCGGCCAGATGATCGCGGCTGGTGTGGCCGCTACCGTCGATCCAGTCATCGTTGCGCGCCGACGAGCCGCTGACCCAGGCGCGCGTGTTGCCGCCGAGCAGGCCGGTGTCGTAGCGCGCGTAGTACTTGCGCGCCTGGTTGTCGCCGATGCCGCCGATCACGCGCACGCGCTGCTCTTCCAGCGGCTCGCCGGTGAGGTAGTTCAGGGTGCCGCCCAACGCTTCGTTCGAGCGCGAGGCGATATCGGCGGTGCCCTGGCTCACTTCCACCGTTTCCAGATCCGGCATGTCGATGAAACGATTGGCCTTGGAGCCGCCGCCATAGGCCGAGCCACCGTTGGGCACGCCATCGACGGTGGTGCCGATCTGCTGGGTATCGCGGTTGCTGACAAATCCACGCATGCTGATCTGCGTGCCCCAATCCGACGAGCCGAACGCATCGGCTTCGGTCACGACGACGCCCGGGAGTTCGTTGAGCGCGTCGTTGACGCTGCCTAGCACGAACTGGCGGTCGAGCATTTCCTTGCTCACGGTCGTCTTGGAGTACGTCATCGCCTGGCCGACCACCTGCACCTGACCCAGCGTGGAGACCTGTGCATCTTGGCCATTGCCGTCGGCAACCGGCGCCGAGGGCGCTGCGCCGTCTGGTCTCTGCTGCGCGTAGGCGGGCAGGGCGATCGGAATCAGCAGCAGGACCAGCGTGGCCGGGCGCCGCGCGCGCGAGCAGGACAACGAATTCATTGCGATCCATGGGCAGGATGAAGAGCGCCCAGCCTGCCGCGCTTGCGTTGCGTGATCATGACCGCGCCGTCGATGGGCCAGCGTCACGCTTGTCCTAAAGTACACAAACGCCCGGAGAGCCCAGGCGTTTGCGTGTGACTACGCGTATTGCCGAACGCGTAACGGCGCGTGGCTAGTCGACCGGCTCGGCCACTGCGCTGGCTGCTGCCACGGGCAGGCGCGCATGCGCGCCACGGCTGCGTGCCACCGCCGCCAGGAAGTCGCGTCCCCAGTGATCGATGGTGTAGTACTCCACGCTGTCGTACAGCTGGCGCAGGCGCCCGGCCGCCTCGTCGTCGGGCATCGAGAGCCCCTGCAACAGGCCGGCCGCCAGATCGGCTGGGTCGTGCGGGTTGGTCAGCACCGCGCCTTTGAGTTCTGCCGCAGCACCGGCAAATTCGCTCAGCACCAGCACGCCGCTGCCGCCTTCGATGCCTTGCACCGCGACGAATTCCTTGGCCACCAGGTTCAGCCCATCGCGTAGCGGAGTGATCCACATCAGCTGCGCCGCGGCGTAATGCGCCACTACCTGCTCGAATGGCAGCGCCTGGGCGAAGAAGCGCACCGGGGTCCAGTCCAGCCGCGAGAACCGTCCGTTGATGCGGCCCACCGCCTGCTCGATCTGCGTCTGCAAGGTGCGATAAACCGTCATCTCGCGTGCGGCCGGCACGCACACCATCAGCAAGGTAACCTTGCCAAGCAGCTGTGGCTGGCTGTCGAGCAGGCGCTCGAACGCTTCCAGCTTTGCCAGCGTGCCCTTGGTGTAATCCAGCCGCTCCACCGACAACACCAGCTTGCGCGCACCGATCTCGCGGCGCAGCTTGAAGACATCGTTGCGCACGTCCGGTTTGCCCAGCGCCGCGCGGATGCGGCGCAGGTCGGTGCCCACCGGATGCGCGCCCAGCGCGACATCGCGATCTGCCACGCGCAGGCAGGTCGTCATGGTGTCCAGGCCCACCGCACAGCCGTAGGTCAGAAAGCGCGGCGCGCAGCTTTCCTGCGCCAGGCGCTCCACCGGCATCACCCCACGCACCACGTCGACGAAGTTCTCCACCTGCCGTGGAATATGGAAGCCGATGTAGTCGCAGCACATCAGGCTGCCGATGATCTCGCGTCGCCACGGGACCACGTTGAACACGTCGGCCGACGGGAAGTAGGTGTGATGGAAGAAGGCGATCTTCAGATCCGGGCGCAACTCCCGCAGGTACGCCGGCACCATCCACAGGTTGTAGTCGTGGATCCACACCGTGGCGCCCTGCGCGGCCTCGGCCGAAGTGGCTTGCGCAAACTTGCGGTTGACGCCGAGAAACACCTGCCAGTCGTCCTCGCGGAAGCGCGCGCGTTCCCAGAACGCATGCAGCATCGGCCAGAACGCTTCCTTGGAAAAGCGCTTGTAGAAGATATCCACCTCGTTCTTGCTCAGCGGCACGCGCGCGGCGGTGAGGGTGGGGTAGCGCTGCGCATCCACTTCGGTATGGGTCTGGAAGGGCCTGCGCTTGGGGTCGTCCACGCTCCAGGCCACCCACGATCCGCGTTGGCCGCCTTGGAAGAAGCTCAGCAGCGAGGGAATGATGCCGTTGGGCGAGCGCGGCGCGCGGCGTACCAGCTCGCCGTGTTCGACCACTTCGTCATACGGCAGCCGGTGGTAGACCATCACCAGGTCCGCGCCGCCCTTGCGCGGGACCTGCGCTGCCGGCACATGCGGGTCGTCGTCGGCAAGCAGGCCGAAGTGCGCAATCGCCTCCAGGATGCCGCCACAGCCGGGCGCAGTGGCGTGATAGGTGGCGTCCAGGTGGGCGGTTGCCTGCGTCAACGCCGCTTCCGAGTCTCCCACGCAGACGCCGCGAAAACCGGCCAGATACATGGACAGGTCGTTGAGGGTGTCGCCGGCCACCAGGATGCGCTGGCGCGGCAGGTCCAGCTGGCGCGCCAGTGCGCCCAGGGTGCGGCCCTTGTCGGTGTCCGGCGGCAGGATGTCCAGATAGCGGTCAGCCGAATACAGCACATCGCAGCCCAGCGCGCGTGCGGCCTGCTCGATCTGCGCGCGCAGCGGCGCCAGCGTGGCCGGGTCGCAGAAATACGAACAGCGGCGTTCCTGCGGCACGTCCTGGCGCTGCAGCTGCGGGAATGCGCGCATCGCCTGCGCCACCACCTGCTCGCCGGGCCAATGCGCGTCGATCATCGATTGCAGGGGCTGCAGCGGTTGCAGCGTGTGCCCGTCCACCACGGTGGCGCCGACGTCGCACACCACATAGTCGGGTCGGGGAATGGTGGGGTCGGTGAGCAGGGGCATCACCGCTTCGAGTCCGCGCCCGGTGATGAAGATCAGGCGGATCTCGGGATGCTGGTCGACCAGGCGATACAACTGGTGACGGTGTTCGGCGGAGCCGGCCAGGAAGGTGCCGTCCAGGTCGGTGGCCAGGATCACGGCCGGATCCGGGCGGGGGTGGGTCAGGGATGAGGTGTTCGAGAGTCGTGTTTGATCGATCAATGTGCTTCCTTTTGGGGAGGGGAGGGTGAATCGGTTTCCGGCATCAGTTCCAGCGCCGAGGGGGTGGTGCGCAGCATCGGACGGAATGCAATGGGGTGGGTGCGCAGGCGCTCGAAGCGCAGCAGGCGCGCCAGCGTGAAGCCGGCCAGCGCCAGCAACATCACCGCGAAATAGACCGGCAACGCAGCCGGGCCGAACTTCTGCATGGCTCCGCCCGCCAGCGCCGGGCCGATCGCCGCGCCCACGCCGTGTACCAGCAGCAGGCTGCTACAGCCGGACAGCAACTCCTCGCGCGGCAGGTAATCGAGCATGTGCGCCACTGCGAACGGATACAGCGAAAACGCCAGTCCGCCATACACGAAGAACAGCAGGAACAGCACCTGCGTCTGCGCCTGCACCATCGGCAGCGCGGCGGCGATGGCGATGCCGGCGGCCAGCACACTGACCGCGACCAGGCCGATGCGACGGTCGTGGCCATCGCTGATGCGCCCGATCGGCCACTGCAGTACCGCACCGCCCACGATGGCAGTGAGCATGAACATCGCCACGCCGTCGGCATCCAGCCCGATGCGGTTGGCGTACACCGGCAGCAGGCCCCAGAACGCGCCCATCGCAAGGCCGGAAAGGCCGGCGCCAATCGTCGCCACCGGCGCCAGCGCATACAGCGTCACCAGCCGCAGCCGCGACACGTGCGGTACCTCCGGCGGAATCAGCCGCGTGGTCACCACCGGCATCACCGCCGCGCAGATCAGGATCGCGGTGAGCGTGAACATCGCTGGCGCCGTGGCATCGCCGGCGCTGAGCAACACCTGGCCCAGGGCCAATGCCGACAGGTTGATCGCCATGTAGACCGAAAACACCCGGCTGCGGCGGCGCGCGTCCGGCTCGGCGTTGAGCCAGCTTTCGATCACCGTGTACAGGCCGACCAGCGCAGCGCCGGTGACGAGCCGCAGCAGGCCCCAGCCCCACGGGTTGAGCCAGATCGGATGCAGCAGCACCGCGATCGCGGCCAGTGCGGCGTAAAACGCGAACGCGCGGATGTGCCCGATCCGGCGGATCAGCGGCGGTGCGAAGAATGTGCCCAGAAAGAAGCCGGCGAAGTAGCCGGACATGATCAACCCCAATGCGCGTGCATCGAAGCCGGCTTGGCCACCGCGTACGGCGAGCAGGGTGCCCAGCAGCCCGCTGCCGGTCAGCAGCAAGGCCACGCCGAGCAACAGCGCAGTCAACCGCAACACGTATGCGGCCCTCGTGGGGAGAAAGGCGCGTCGGTCACGTTTGCAATTGTACCAGCTTGATTGCAGTGGCCTGTTTCACCCGATGGCGCGCAATGCTGCGCGCCGGCGTGGAACTGGCTCTAGAATCTGCGCCCTCGCGTTCCTTCCTTTTGATGTGCCATGCCTATCTATGCCTTCCAGTGCACCGCCTGCGATCACCAGTTCGATCGGCTGCTGAAAATGTCCGACCCGGTGCCGGAGAGCTGCCCCGCCTGCAGCGCCAACGCCATCAAGCGCCAGGTCACCGCACCGTCGTTCCGGTTGTCGGGCAACGGTTGGTACGAGACCGATTTCAAGTCGGCCGGAGAAAAGAAAAAGAACCTCACCGAAACCAGCAGCAGCGGCGACGCCAAGCCCGCGGCCGCCAGTGACGGCAAGCCGGCCGCACCAGCCGCGGCCAAGCCGGCATCCGACAAGGCGTGAGCACCGCCAGGCCTGGCCGTGTCGCCAGCCTGGAATTGCGTCGCTGGCCGTAGCTAAAGATCGCTGCGTTTAGCGGCTGCGCCACCGCGACGGAGTTCCTGCGCGCCACGCGGGCGCGCCGCCGATCGCTTTCCGGCCGCGCTCGCCGCCTCCTGCGGGCAGGTCTTCGCCGGTTGCGTGCTGTTCGATGCGCCCGCATCGGCAATGCCTGGTCTGTTTGCTGGCAAGACATTGATGATGCATGCGCGGTAACGAGGGGCCGGTGCGCGCATTGCGGGCGCCCTTCCATGTGGGCGACAACCAGGCGCGCACATGGCGGCTGCCCCGTCCGCCGGCTTGCGCGGCTCAGGCACGACCATCGGCATGCCGACGGCAACGCGGATGCACTGTCCAGCTACGGTGGCGACAGCACGGGTGCAAGCAGCGCCAGCCGTCAGGAATTTCCGGTGGATGCCGACTCGATTGCAGTGTGCAAGCGATCGGGTGGCGTGGCCTCGTCGAAGAACGCCTTGACCATCGAGGTCGAGCCAGGCCGGCGCGTGGCGTACGAGCTCAGTCGTCCGGATGGGCGGCTGTTTCGGGTGGCATTCGATCTCACCCGGCCGGTCGCAATGCCGCCCGCGCCGTGGGGCGGCTGAGCACTGCGCGCCGGGCGCCCGCTGCGATGATCGGGTTTCCACCCCGTGACACCAGCGGCCCGTTCGCTGGATGCGGCGCCACGCAGTGTGAGAAAGACTGGCTGCGGCAGTCGCCGGTCCGGCCCGTGGCCCCATGGCTGGGGCTGGGCAGAGAGTGAGCACGGCATGTGCCCCAACCTATCTGGCGGAGACTCAGACGATGCCTTTCCAGCGTCGGGCGCCGCGAATCGACAGCAGTCCAGGTTGCGCCAGATGACCGGTAGCTGGCGATCGTCGGCGCAGCTGCGCGCCGGTTTCGTCGCGGCCTTGTGCATCTGTCCGGCCGCGTGACCGGGCAGATGTCCGTAGTGCGGCAATGCGGCGCTGAGTGTCTGTGCATGGCAGCGCGCCTGGAGCCCGGCGACAGCGCGGCCAGGCGTCGAACCGGCTCAGCGCGCGTCGAACCGTGCGCGGCAGCCGTCGTTGACCCAGACTGCGGAGCGGCGCGGGTCGAATCCCCAGGTGCGGCCTTCCTCGCAACGGGTGTCCGACAACTGGCGGGTCAATACCGGGCGGCCTGCGCGTACGTCCCAATCGCAGGTGCGCATGCGGCGGTCGTCGCTGCTGCAGGTCACCGAATAGTCGCCACGCGGGCGATCGTCGCGGCCGCCGTAGCCGTCATCGCGATCCCAGCCACCACCACGGGCCTGCGCAAAGTCGGCGCGGCAGCCGTCATCCACCCAGATCCGGCCATTTTCCTGGTGCCAATTGCGGCCCTCCACGCAGGGCGTGCCGGAGAGCTGGCGCACGATCGTCGCGCGCCGCCAGCCGGTGTTGCAGATGGCCTGGCGCTGGTCGCGGCTTTCGCAACGCACGGTGCCGGCGGCTGCATTGCCGGGGCGGTCGTCGCCGCCATTCCAGCCACCACCGCCCCAGCCGCCGCGCGCCTCGACAAAGCGGCCACGGCAGCCGTTGTCCACCCAGACCCGGCCGCGGTCGCTGCCCCAGTTGCGGCCTTCGATGCAACGCGTGCCGGAGATGTTTTCCACCAGGGCCGCGCGCCCACGGAACGGGGTGTCGCACTCGCGGCGGCGGTTGTCGTTGCTGGAGCAGGTGATGCTGGGGCCGTTGAAACCGCGGTCCTGCGCGGCGGCGGGGTGGCTGGCCAGGGCGCCCGCGAGGGCGGCAAGACTGAAGCCGGAGATCAGCAGGGCGGTGCGCAGCATCGTGACGTCCTTGGTGACGGGAGGGGCATGGCGCCTATTCAGCCGGGCGCTGACTTAAGCGCCGGTGACCGTCGCCGCATTTGCTCCTGCCGGCCGCCGGCCCCAGAATATCCGGCTTTCCGGCGCTGCCTGCGTCGGGTTTTCAG
This sequence comes from Xanthomonas sp. 10-10, assembly GCF_040182365.1. Taxonomy (NCBI): domain Bacteria; kingdom Pseudomonadati; phylum Pseudomonadota; class Gammaproteobacteria; order Lysobacterales; family Lysobacteraceae; genus Xanthomonas; species Xanthomonas sp. 10-10. The sequence continues at coordinate 3,730,775 of NZ_CP144460.1, read as the reverse complement.
CGGAGCTTTCGATGCGTACCCACTTCTGCGGCCTGGTCGACGAGACCTTGATCGGCCAAACCGTCACTCTCGCCGGCTGGACCGACGTGGCCCGCAACCTGGGCGGCGTGTGCTTCATCGACCTGCGCGACCACGAGGGCATCGTGCAGGTGACGGTGGAGCCGGAGAACGCCGAGGTGTTCCCGGTGGCCGCCAGCCTGGGCTACGAAGACGTGCTGCAGGTCGAAGGCGTGGTGCGTGCGCGGCATGCGGTCAACGACAAGCTGCGCAGCGGCAAGGTCGAAGTGATCGCCACCCGCATCAGCATCCTCAACAAGGCCGCGCCGCTGCCCTTCCATGCGCACGAGAACCCGGGCGAAGAAACCCGCCTGAAGTATCGCTATCTCGATTTGCGCCGTCCGGAAATGCAGCGCATGCAGCGCACCCGCATCAAGCTGGTGCAGGCGCTGCGCCGGCATCTGGACGCACGCGATTTCCAGGACATCGAAACCCCGATCCTGACCAAGGCCACCCCGGAAGGCGCGCGCGACTTCCTGGTGCCGGCGCGCATGCATCCGGGCGAGTTCTACGCCTTGCCGCAGAGCCCGCAGCTGTTCAAGCAGATCCTGATGGTGGCCGGCTTCGACCGCTACTACCAGATCGCGCGCTGCTTCCGCGACGAAGCGCTGCGCGCCGATCGCCAGCTGGAATTCACCCAGCTCGACATGGAATTTGCCTTCGTGCGCGAGCGCGACGTGCAGGATTTTGTCGAAGACATGATCCGCGCCATCTTCAAGGAAGTGGTCGATGTCCAGCTGGCCGCGCAGTTCCCGCGCATGACCTGGGCCGAGGCGATGCGTCGCTATGGGTCGGACAAGCCGGACCTGCGTATCGCGCTGGAACTGGTCGACGTGGCCGAACTGGTCAAGACCAGCGAATTCCCGGTGTTCACCGCCGCCGCCAACGATGCCGACGGCCGCGTGGCCGCGCTGCGCATCCCCGGTGGCGCAACGCTGAGCCGCAAGCAGATCGACGAGTACGCCGCGCACGCCGCCAAGTACGGCGCCAAGGGCCTGGCCTACATCAAGTTGTCGGAGACCGGCGAAGTCAGCTCGCCGATCGCCAAGTTCTTCAGCGAAGAAGCCTTTGCCGCGCTGCTCAAGCACGTGGGTGCAGGCAACGGCGACATCGTGTTCTTCGGCGCCGGCGGCTACAACAAGGTGTCCGATTTCATGGGCGCGCTGCGCCTGAAGGCCGGCAAGGACTTCAAGCTGATCGCCGATGGCTGGGCGCCGCTGTGGGTCACCGACTTCCCGATGTTCGAATGGGACGAGGAGGCGCAGCGCTACGTGGCCCTGCATCATCCCTTTACCGCGCCGGCGGTGGACGACATCGCCGACCTGCGCGCCAACGCCCGCACCGCGGTCTCGCGCGGTTACGACATGGTGCTCAACGGCAATGAAATCGGCGGCGGTTCGATCCGTATCCACCGCCCGGACATGCAGAGCGCGGTGTTCGAGTTGCTGGGCATCGGCGCAGAAGAAGCGCGCGCCAAGTTCGGCTTCCTGCTGGATGCGTTGAACTACGGCGCACCGCCGCATGGCGGCATCGCCTTCGGCATCGACCGGATCGCCGCGCTGATGGCCGGCACCGACTCGATCCGCGACGTGATCCCGTTCCCCAAGACCACCGGCGCGCAGGACCTGATGACCGACGCCCCGTCGCCGATCGCCGCCGATCAACTGGCCGAAGTACACGTACAGGTGCGCCCCAAGCAGGTCTGACCTGCGCCGGCAGATGGCCATGCGGTGTGCGTGGTCATCTGTACAAGACGGCCAGCGCTGCGTGTTTTGGTGGAACCGTCAGTGCCAGGGCACGGGTTACCGCCGTCCAACCGCCGCCGATCACCGGCGGCGGTGCGTCCTGCAGGTCCGTCCCAAGCGCGCCCAGCTCCGCCAGCAGCTAGCCAGACCTCGCAGTGTTCATCTTTCCTGCGCGGTGCCATGCGGAACCGGTCGTGCGTGCGTGGTCGAACCCGTCAGCGCCCATGCCGACTCCTGCCCACATCGGCGAATACGATTTCCCGGGGAGAATCCACGCAGCGCGGATGCTTTCCCGATTCCCGACTCCCCAATCCCGATCTTGCAGAACCGCCGCCGCATGCGAGAAGCTGCCACGTCCACCCGGCACGAGAGTCCCGCATGACCCGCATCCGCCGCGCCACGCCGGACGATGCCGAAGCGCTGTCGCTTCTGGCCGCGCAGACCTTTACCGAAACCTTCGGGCATCTGTATCCGGAAGAAGACCTGCGTGGCTTTCTGGAAGAGACCTATGCGGTGGAGCGCGCGCGCATCGTGCTGGCGCATCCGGAGTACGCGATCTGGTTGCTGGAGCTGGACAACCTGCTGGTCGGCCACGCCGCTGCCGGCCCGTGCGGCCTGCCGCACGCTGAGGTCCGCCCCGGCGACGGGGAACTCAAGCGCCTGTACCTGTTGAAGGACTACCAGAGCAGCGGCTGGGGCAGCCGGCTGTTCGAAACCACACTGGAATGGCTCGAACGCAACGGCCCACGCACGCTGTGGATCGGTGTGTGGTCGGAGAATTTCGGCGCGCAGCGCTTCTACGCCCGCTACGGCTTCGAAAAGGTCGGCGAATACGACTTCCCGGTCGGCAAGATCGTCGACCGGGAGTTCATCCTGCGCCGCAAGCCGATTGCTGCGGCCGACTAAGCCCGGCGCCCGCACGACGTGATGCGGCGGTGTGCCCGTGGTGCGCGGCGCTTGCCGCAAGATCGGCACAGCGCATGCGCGCTATCGGCACCAGCCACTTTCCGGCATGCCGTGCGCGCGTCAGACACGCGCCTGACCTCCGCCTCTCCTCCTGGTAACCACGCCTTTGTCCAGCCCATCGTCCGCCATCCCGGTCATGCCCCGGCGCCGTCTGCGCAAGCGCGCGGCCGCCGCCACCGCCGACGTGCTGCTGGTGCATGGCATCTGGAATACCGCGCACTGGCTGTTGCCGCTCGCGCGCCGGATGCGCGCCGCCGGGCTGGCGCCCGCGTTGTTCGGCTATGCCAGCGTGCTCGGCGGGCCGGTGCAGGCGGTGCCGCGCCTGATCGAACGCCTGCGCGCCAGCCGCGCGCAACTGCTGGTCTGCCACAGCCTGGGTGGGCTGATGGCCTTGCAGGCCTTGTGCGAGGCCCCCGACCTGCCGGTGCGCCGCGTGGTCTGCCTGGGCTCGCCCCTGTGCGGCAGTGCCGCCGCGCGCGGGCTGGCGCGGCGCGGCGGCGTCTGGGCGATGGGCCGCAGTGCCACCCTGCTGCAGCAAGGGTTTGCGCGCTGGGACGGGCAGGCGGAGATCGGCCAGGTGGCCGGGTGCGTGCCGCGCGGCGTCGGTCGCTGGCTGGCGCCGCTGGACGGCGACTCGGACGGCACGGTGGCGCTGGCCGAAACCCGCCTGCCCGGGCTGCGCGACCACTGCGTGGTGCAAGCCAGCCACAGCGGGCTGTTGCGCTCGCCCGAGGCCGCCCGGCAGGCGCTGGTGTTCCTGCGCAGCGGCCGATTTGCGGTTTGAACATCCGCTGGCGGATGGTGCGGCCCCGGTGAGTGCAAGCAATCAGGTAAAATCCGCGCCCAGTCATCCAAGCCAGTCCGGAACCACTCATGGGTAGAGGCCCCTCGATCGAAGGCCGCAAGAACGCCTCCGACGCCAAACGCGGCAAGATGTTCACCAAGATCATCCGCGAGATCAGCGTTGCCGCGCGCGCCGGCGGTGGCGATCCGTCCAACAATCCGCGCCTGCGCACGGCCATGGACAAGGGCCTGTCGGCGAACATGTCCAAGGACGTGATCGAACGCGCCATCAAGAAGTCCACCGGCGAGCTGGAAGGCGTGGAATACGAAGAAATCCGCTACGAGGGCTACGCGCCCGGCGGCGTGGCGGTGATCGTGGACTGCCTGACCGACAACCGCGTGCGTACCGTGGCCGACGTGCGCCATGCCTTCAGCAAATGCGGCGGCAACATGGGCACCGAGGGCTCGGTGGCTTTCATGTTCAAGCGCCTGGGCGTGCTCAGCTTTGCCGCCGGTAGCGATGAAGACACCCTCACCGACGCGGCCATCGAAGCCGGCGCCGACGACGTGGTGGTGTACCCGGAAGACGGCGCCATCGACGTGCTGACCGCCCCGGATGCCTTCGCCCACGTCAAGGACGCCCTGACCGCCGCCGGCCTGGAACCGGCCCACGCCGAAATCACCTTCCGTGCCGAAAACGACATCGCCGTCGACGGCGACACCGCCGTGCAGGTCCGCAAGCTGCTCGACATGCTCGAAGACCTGGACGATGTCCAGGACGTGTATTCGAACGTCGATCAGTCGAGTCTCGGCGCTTGAAGCGCCGGGAATCGGGAATGGAGAATCGGGAATCGAAAAAGCTGCACCCTGCATTGCTCGGCAGCGCCGGGCACGCCAGTAGGCCGCTCTACCCATTCCCGATTCCCGACTCTCCATTCCCGGCCTTTCAATGACCCGCATCCTGGGCATCGATCCCGGCTCCCAGCGCACCGGGGTCGGCATCATCGACGTCGACGAGGGCGGTCGCAGCCGGCATGTGCATCACGCACCGCTGCTGCTGCTGGGTGAGGGCGATTTTGCCCAGCGACTCAAGCGCCTGCTGCACGGGCTGGGCGAGTTGATCGAGACCTACCGGCCGGACGAAGTGGCGATCGAAAAGGTCTTCATGGGCAAGAGCGCCGATTCGGCGCTCAAGCTCGGCCACGCGCGCGGCGCGGCGATTTGCGCGGTCGTCATGCGCGATCTGCCAGTGCACGAGTACGCTGCCACCGAAATCAAGCTCGCGCTGGTCGGCAAGGGTGGGGCGGACAAGGTGCAGGTGCAGCACATGGTCGGCATCATGCTCAACCTGAAAGGCAAGCTGCAGGCCGACGCCGCCGATGCACTGGCGGTCGCCATCACCCACGCCCACGTGCGCGCCACCGCGCAGCGCCTGGGCGTCAATACCCAACAGGCCTGGAGCCGCAAGAAATGAGTATCGGGAATCGGGAATCGGGAATCGGGAATAGCAGAGTCCAGGGCAGCGAGCGCTCTTGCGATTCCCCATTCCCGATTCCCCATTCCCGGCACCGCCCCGGCGGTGCCCAATGATCGGCCGTCTGCGCGGGATCCTGGCCTACAAGCAGCCGCCGTGGCTGGTGATCGACGTGGGCGGGGTGGGGTACGAGCTGGAAGCGCCGATGAGCACCTTCTACGACCTGCCCGATGTCGGCCGCGACGTCATCCTGTTCACCCATTACGCGCAGAAGGAAGACAGCGTTGCGCTGTACGGCTTCCTGCGCGAGGGCGAGCGGCGGCTGTTCCGCGACGTGCAAAAGGTCACCGGCATCGGCGCCAAGATCGCGCTGGCGGTGCTGTCCGGGGTCAGTGTGGATGAATTCGCCCGCCTGATCACCAGCGGCGACATCACCGCGCTCACGCGCATTCCGGGTATCGGCAAGAAGACCGCCGAGCGCATGGTGGTGGAGCTGCGCGACCGGGCGGCCGACTTCAGCAGTGGCGCGCCGATCACCGGCCAGTTGGGTCCGGATGCGGTATCCGAAGCCACTGTCGCCTTGCAGCAACTGGGTTACAAGCCGGCCGAGGCCGCGCGCATGGCACGCGAGGCCGGGGCAGAAGGCGACGAAGTCGCTACGGTCATTCGCAAGGCACTCCAGGCCGCGCTGCGTTAAGCGGGCTCGGCCTTTCTCATTCTTCACGTCCTTCGGCGATACCCTGCCCACTCATGTCACAGACCTCCACTCCCGCAGCTGGCCACGGCCACGCGCCTGCCAACAGCCATATGGCCTTGGTCGTCGGCGCCATCGGCGTCGTCTTCGGCGATATCGGCACCAGTCCGCTGTATACCCTCAAGGAGGCGTTCTCGCCGCACTACGGGTTGACCAGCGATCACGACACCGTGCTGGGCGTGCTGTCGCTGGCGTTCTGGGCGCTGATGATCACCGTCACGCTCAAGTACGTCACCATCATCATGCGGGCCGACAACGAGGGCGAAGGCGGCATCATGGCGCTGATGGCGCTGACCCAGCGTACCCTCAAGCAGGGCTCGCGCTCGGCGTATGTGGTGGGCATCCTCGGCATCTTCGGCGCTTCGCTGTTCTTCGGTGACGGCGTGATCACGCCGGCCATCTCGGTGATGGGCGCGGTGGAAGGCCTGGAAATCGCCGCGCCCAGCCTGCACCCCTTCATCGTGCCGATCACCGTGGTGGTATTGCTGATCGTGTTCATGGTGCAGCGCTTCGGCACCGAAAAGGTCGGCAAGGTGTTCGGCCCGATCACCTGTCTGTGGTTCCTGTCGCTGGGAGCGATCGGTGCCTGGAACATCGTCGATGCGCCGGAGGTGATGAAGGCCTTCAATCCATGGTGGGCGATCCGCTTCTTCATCGAGCACGGCTGGCACGGGGTGTTCATCCTCGGCGCGGTAGTGCTGGCGGTGACCGGCGGTGAGGCGCTGTACGCGGACATGGGCCATTTCGGCGCCAAGCCGATCCGCCATGGCTGGTATTTCTTCGTGCTGCCGATGCTGCTGCTCAACTACCTGGGGCAGGGCGCACTGGTGCTCAACCACCCCTCCGCGCTGAAGAACCCGTTCTTCGAAGCGGTGCCGGGCTGGGCGCTGTATCCGATGATCATCCTGGCCACGCTGGCGGCGGTGATCGCCTCGCAGGCGGTGATCACCGGTGCGTACTCGGTGGCGCGTCAGGCCATGCAGCTGGGCTACATCCCGCGCATGCTGATCAAGCACACCTCGCGCACCACCATCGGCCAGATCTACGTGCCCGGCATCAACTGGCTGTTGATGGTGATGGTGATCGCGCTGGTGCTGATCTTCCGCAGCTCCACCAATCTGGCCGTGGCCTACGGCATCTCGGTGTCGATGACCATGCTGATCGACACCTTGCTGCTGGCCCTGGTGGCGCGCTCGCTGTGGCCGCGCTGGCGCAACTGGGTGCTGCCGTTGTGCGTTGTGTTCTTCATCATCGAGCTGGCGTTCGTGATCGCCAACGGCGCCAAGTTGCTGCAGGGCGCGTGGTTCCCGCTGGCGCTGGGCATCGTGGTGTTCACCCTGATGCGTACCTGGCGCCGCGGCCGCGCGCTGCTGCGCGAGGAAATCCGCAAGGACGGCATCCGCATCGACAGCTTCCTGCCGGGCCTGATGCTGGCACCGCCGGCGCGCGTGCCGGGCATGGCGGTGTTCCTGACCGCCGACCCGATGGTGGTGCCGCATGCGTTGATGCACAACCTCAAGCACAACAAGGTGCTGCACGAACGCAACATCTTCCTCAACGTCGATACCTTGCCGATCCCGTACGCGCCGGTGGACAAGCGCCTGCAGATCGAGTCGATCGGCGACGAGTTCTACCGCGTCTACGTGCGCTTCGGCTTCATGGAAACGCCCGACGTGCCGCTGGCGCTGATGCGTTCCTGCGACCAGGGCGGCATCCATTTCGACCCGATGGACACCACCTTCTTCGCCAGCCGCGAGACCATCGTGGCCAGCGCCAACCGCGGCATGCCGATCTGGCGCGACAAGCTGTTCGCGCTGATGCATCGCAATGCCGCTCCGGCGACCGGCTTCTTCCGCATCCCCGGTAACCGCCTGGTCGAGCTGGGCGCGCAAGTGGAGATCTGAGCGTGGCCGCGCTCAAGTGGATGGTCTACGGGCGCTCGCCGAGCCTGGATACCTTCTGGGATGAAGCGCTCAACCTCGGGCGCGTGCCGGCCACCGATGCAGCGATCGCTGCGGCGCAAGCGCGGCTCGGTGTCCGCCTGCCGGCCTGGCTGTGCGAGTTGTACGCACGCTACGACGGCGGCGCGGTGCAGATGGCGCGTGGTCAGTCGCTCGAAGAGCCGGACAACTGGCTCAAGGCCGAATGGCTGATCCCGCGTGCACGCCTGCTTGGCAGCGCGGAGCTGTTTTCTTTCGCCGAGGTCCGTGCTCGCGAGGAGTACCGCGACGACGCGTTTGCCGGTCTTGCTGCCGGTGGCAATGATCGCCATCTGATCGTCATCGCCGCCGATGACCGTTCGCCAAGCCGGGCGCTGTGCCTGGACTATTCGGCATCGGATGCCGAGCCCACCATGGTCTACGTCGATGCAGGCGACAATCGCCGGCTGGCGGTGTACGCCAACGTGGACGAGCTGCTGGCGCAGTTGGTCGATGTCCACTATTGGTCGCCCGCATTGCAGGCCAGGCACGACGCAGAGGTGGTGCAGTGGCAGCCGCAGCCGCCCGCGTTTACCACGTTCTGGAGCGGCGCCGGGAACCGGAACGACGGCAGAGCCGCGGCGGACGCCGATGCCTTGGCTGCCGCCGAAGCACGCCTGGGCGTGCGCCTGCCGGCATTGTTCAAGCGTCTCTACAGTGTCCAGGACGGCGGAGATACCGGCTGGTGCTGGGTGCCGCGTACCCGTTTTCCGTCCGAGCATTACGTGGATTGGGAATGCGTGCTGGTGGATCGCTACCTGACGCCGTTGGCGAGCATCGGCAGCGTGCTGGATCTGGCTGCTGCGTTCGAAGACCCGGACGACTTCCGCGCTGCGGCGTGCCTGCATGCCGGTCTGGATCAGGTCCTGGTGCTGTCGTGCCACAACGTGGATAGCCTGTTGTGCCTGGACTACCGCGCACACGGCCCGCAATGCGAGCCGGAGGTGGTCTATTTCGAGCTTTGGGAGCAACTGCTGCCCACCTGGCGCGCGCCGAGCTTCGATGCGTTCTTCAGCGTGCTGCGGCAGGCCGAGCTTGATTTCTAGACCCTGGGCCATCCGCGCGCGGCATGCGAAGATGGTGGGATGACCGAACAGCGCATCATCGCCAGCAGCGCCACCCGCGAAGACGATGCCGCCGATGCGAGCATCCGCCCCAAGCGCCTGGCCGATTATCTCGGCCAGCAGCCGGTGCGCGAGCAGATGGAGATCTACATCCAGGCCGCCAAGGCGCGCGGCGAAGCGATGGATCACGTGCTGATCTTCGGCCCGCCCGGCCTGGGCAAGACCACGCTCAGCCACGTCATCGCCAACGAGTTGGGCGTCAATCTGCGCTCCACCTCCGGACCGGTGATCGAAAAGGCCGGCGATCTGGCCGCGCTGCTGACCAACCTGCAACCGCACGATGTGCTGTTCATCGACGAGATCCATCGCCTCTCGCCGGTGGTGGAAGAAGTGCTGTATCCGGCGATGGAAGACTTCCAGATCGACATCATGATCGGCGACGGCCCGGCCGCACGCTCGATCAAGATCGATTTGCCGCCGTTCACGCTGATCGGCGCCACCACCCGTGCCGGCCTGCTGACCGCGCCGCTGCGCGACCGCTTCGGCATCGTGCAGCGGCTGGAGTTCTATTCGCCTGCAGAGCTCACCCGCATCGTGATCCGCTCGGCCGCGATCCTGGGGATCGACTGCACGCCCGAAGGTGCGGCCGAGATCGCGCGTCGCGCGCGTGGCACCCCGCGTATCGCCAACCGGCTGCTGCGCCGCGTGCGCGACTTTGCGCAGGTCAAGGCGGCGGGGCACATCGATCTGCCGGTGGCGCAGGCCGCCATGCAGATGCTGAAAGTGGATCCGGAGGGCTTTGACGAGCTCGACCGCCGCATGCTGCGCACCATCGTCGAACATTTCGACGGCGGCCCGGTGGGCGTGGAATCCCTGGCCGCTTCGCTGTCGGAAGAGCGCGGCACGCTGGAAGACGTGATCGAGCCCTATCTGATCCAGCAGGGTTTTCTGATCCGCACCGCGCGCGGCCGCATGGTCACCCCCAAGGCCTACCTGCACCTGGGCCTGAAGCCGCCACGCGATCGTGCCCCGGGCATCGGCGAGCCGGGAGACCTGTTCTGATGGCGCTCCGTTCGTCGCTCGCCCGGGCCGCCCCGATCAAGATTCCGTGCCCATGACCACCGAATCACGATTCCCGAATCCCCAATCCCCGCCTGTATTCAGTTGGCCGACACGCGTGTACTGGGAAGATACCGACGCCGGCGGGGTGGTCTACCACGCGCGCTACGTCGCCTTCATGGAACGTGCGCGCACAGAGTGGATGCGCGCGGCCGGCTACGGGCAGGATCTGATGCGCCAGGACCACGGTCTGGTGTTTGCGGTCCGCTCGATGCAACTGGATTTCCTCAAGCCGGCCCGGCTCGACGACGCGCTGTCAGTGTCGGCGGTCCTGCTGAAATGCAGGCGGGCCAGCCTGCTGTTTGCGCAGTCTGTCCGTCGCGAGGGCGAAGTGCTGTTGACTGCCGAGGTGCGCATCGCCGCACTCGGCACCAGCGACTTTCGCCCGCGCGGCATGGACGATGCGCTGTACGACGTGTTGAAAGCTCTAGAAACCCCAGATTCCGATTACTGAGGAACGAACGGATGTCGATTGCATTGCTCCTGGCCCTGCAGGACACGGTAGTGGAAGCACTACCGCAGGAAGTCACCGCGGCCGCGGCGCAAACCGCCACGGCGGCGCACAACAGCAGCATCAACTATGTGGACCTGATCCTGCGGGCCAGCATCCCGGTCAAGATCATCGTGCTGTTGCTGCTGATCGGCTCGTTCATCAGCTGGGTGATCATTTTCCGCAAGGCGCGTGCGTTCAAGCAGGCCAACCGCGAGGCCGACGAGTTCGAAAACCGCTTCTGGTCCGGCGCCGATCTGGCCAAGCTGTACGCCTCGGCGACCGACCGCAACCGCACCGTCGGTGGGTTGGAATCGATGTTCGAAAGCGGGTTCCGCGAGTTTTCGCGGCTGCGCGATCGCCGTCGCCTGGATGCGCGGGTGCAGCTCGAAGGTGCACAGCGCGCCATGCGCACCGCCTTCACCCGTGAGGTCGATCAGCTGGAGCGCAATCTCGAATTGCTGGCCAACATCGGTTCCACCGCGCCATACGTCGGCCTGGTCGGCACCGTGTTCGGCATCATGGTGACCATGCACGACATGGTCAGCAGCGGCGAGCAGGCCGGTATCGCTGCGGTCGCACCCGGTATTTCCGAAGCGCTGTTCGCCACCGCCATCGGCCTGTTCGTGGCGATTCCGGCGGTGTGGGCCTACAACCGCTTCACCACCCGCGTGGAACGGCTGTCGGTGCGTTACGAAACCTTCGCCGACGAGTTCAGCTCCATCCTGCAGCGCCAGGCTGGCGCGGACGAGTGATGCGCGCTCCCGGCATGCACCCGCACGATTTGATGCGGGACGTGGCCGGGCGAGCCAGTCGCGTCGATGCACAGCGTCATGCGCGGCTGTCCCTCACCCGGGCGCCGCGCGACTCCGCTGCCGCCCGGCGCCGAGGATTAATTAGGAACGTTTCGCGATGATCTCCGGTATTTCCCGCCGCAAGAAGCGCAAGCTCAAATCCGACATCAACGTCGTGCCGTACATCGACGTGATGCTGGTGCTGCTGATCATCTTCATGGTGACCGCGCCGCTGTTGACCCTGAGCACCGACGTCAGCCTGCCGAGCTCGCGCGCCAAGGCGCTGGAGAGCAAGCAGGACCCGATCGTGGTGGTGGTCGCGGCCGATGGCCAACTGGCCTTGCAGCTGCCAAAGGGCAAGCCGCAGGCCATGGACGTCAATGCGTTGCAGGCGCAGCTGGCTGCCATCGTGGCGCAGGACAAGGATGCGCGCGTGGTCGTGGCCGGCGATCGCGCCGCGCCGTATCAAAAGATCATGGATGCCATTGACGTGCTCAAGCAGGCCAAGGTCGAGAAGGTCGGCCTGATCTCCGACTCCGGCGGCACCGCAGGCAGCGATGCACGCTGACGCACTCCCCACCCAGGGCGCGCGCGAGGATGGCTGGCTGCGACCGGTCATGCTGGCCTTGGTCGTGCATATTCTGGTCGCGCTGGTGTTCATTGCCGGCTGGCTGTGGTCGCCCGAACGCTCGGTCGAACCGGCCGCGGGCGACCCGAGCATGGAAGCCTCGCTGGACGTCTCCGCCGCCGAGGCGCGTGTCGCCCGTCAGGCGCTGAAGGCCACCCCGGTGGAAGCGCCGCCGCCGCCGGCACCGTTGCCCGAGCCCGCCCCGGAAGACAGCGTGCCGCCACCGCAGCCGATTCCCGAGCCGCACCCGCAGGATGCGCCCACCCCGCAGCAGGCGCAGGCGCAGGAGCGCGTGGCCCAGCCGGACAAGGTCGACCAGGACAAGGTCGATGCATTGGCCATTTCCGCTGAAAAGGCCAAGGCGGAACAGGAAGCCAAGCGTCGCCAGGAGCAGATCGACCTGACCGAGCGCAAGCGTCAGGAAGAGGCCGAGCAGAAGCTGCGCCTGGCCAAGCAGCAGGAAGAAGCCGACGCCAAGAAGAAGCAGGCCGCTGCCGAGCAGGCTGCAGACGCCGAGCGCCAGAAGAAGATCGCCGACATCCGCCGGCAGCGCGAACAGGCCACCAAGGAAGCCGCGCTGGCCGAGCAAAAGTTGCGCCAGGTGGCCGCTGCGCGCGCCCAGCAGGCCTCTGCCGCTGCGGCGACCAGCGCGCAGCCCACGGCAGGGCAGGGCGGCACCAGTACCGACCTGTCGGCCAAGTACGCCGCCGCGATCCAGCAAAAGGTGCTGGCGCAGTGGGTGCGCCCGCCATCGGTGCCGCCGGGGCAGAAGTGCACCATCAACATTCGTCAGCTGCCCGGTGGCAGCGTGATGGAGGCCAAGGTCGCGCCGGGTTGCCCGTACGACGAGGCCGGCCAGCGTTCGATCGAGGCTGCGGTGTTGAGCGCACAACCATTGCCGTATCGCGGCTTCGAGTCGGTGTTCCAGCGCAATCTGACCTTCGTGTTCACTGCTCAGGATCAGTAATGCGGTGATGGATTGCGCTGCGGCAGCGTGCGAGCGCTGCAGCTGGGCGGGCGAGGCGTCCGATGACAATCGGGCGATGCGTCCTCTCCCCATGCCGGCTTCGATCGCGGCAGGGCAGCGCCCGACCGGCTCCGGGCCTGGCCGAGCTGTCCGGCCGCTCGACCGCTCGCCCCATTTTCACGTTGTCTCGTTCATGATTGCGAGTATGTTCACTCGCTGATTGGTATCCCTTGCACACTTTTCCTGCCCGATCCGAGCCGTCCATGAAAAAACCGCTGCGTTGGCTAGCTGCCCTGACCGCCCTGTTGTTGCCGCTGAGCGCACTCGCGCAACAGCAAGGGCTCACCATCGACATCGTGGGCGGTAGCGCCTCGGCGACGCCGATCACCGTGGTCCCCATGCCCTACCAGGGCTCGGGCACCGCGCCGCAGACGGATGTGTCGGCCGTCGTCGGTGCCGACCTGGATCGCTCCGGGCAATTCCGCACGTTGCCAGTTGCGCAGATCGTCGAAAAGCCGACCCGCGGCACCGAGGTGCAGTTCCAGACCTGGCGCACCCTCAAGCAGAACTACATCGTCGTCGGCCGCGTGATGGATGCGGGCGAGGGCGCGTACCGCGTCGAGTACGAACTGTTCGACGTGGCCAAGGGCGAGCGCATGCTCGGTCTGGCGATGACCGCGCGCGCCAATGCGATGCGCGACGTCTCGCACCAGATGGCCGATGCGATCTATGAAAAAATCACCGGCGTGCGTGGCGCGTTCTGGACCCGGATCGCCTACGTGACCGCCAGCGGCAAGGGCGGCGCGATGCGTTATGCGCTGATGGTGGCCGACTCCGATGGCTACAACCCGCAGACCATCGTGCGCTCGGCCGAGCCCTTGCTGTCGCCGAACTGGAGCCCGGACGGCAAGAAGCTGGCCTATGTGAGTTTCGAGCGCGGCAATTCATCGATCTACCTGCAGGACATCGCCACCGGCGCACGTGAGCTGGTGTCCAGCTTCCGCGGCATCAACGGTGCACCGTCGTTCTCGCCGGACGGTCGCCGGCTTGCCCTGGCGCTGTCGCGCAGCGGCAACCCCGAGATCTACGTGATGGACCTGGGCAGCAAGCAGCTGACCCAGCTGACCAACCACTTCGGCATCGACACCGAGCCGACCTGGGCGCCGGATGGCGGCAGCATCTATTTCACCTCCGATCGTGGCGGCCGTCCCCAGATCTACCAGGTGGCTGCCAGCGGCGGCAGCGCCAACCGCGTGACCTTTCAGGGCAATTACAACGCGACCGCCAGTGTCTCGTTCGACGGCAAGAAGATTGCTGTTGCGCAGGGCAGCGGCAACAGCTACCGCATTGCGATGATGGATCGCAGCCTGGGTTCGCCTAGCTGGAGCACGCTGTCGCCGGGTTCGCTGGACGAATCGCCGAGCTTCGCGCCCAACGCCAGCATGGTGTTGTACGCCGCGCGTGAGGGTGGCCGGGGTGTGCTTTACGCCGTATCCGCCGACGCTCGGGTCCGCCAGCGTCTGGTTCTGGCCGATGGTGATGTGAGAGAACCCGCTTGGGGGCCTTACCGAACCGCGCATTAATGTTAATATTTCGCTGCGTTAAACCACTCATTGGCCCAGAGCCTCCATAGGTATCCCATGAACAAGTCCACCCGCGTCTTGCTTGTCTCCCTGCTGTCCGTTGCCGTGCTGGCTGGTTGCTCGAAGAAGGTGAAGGAAACTCCGCCTCCCGCAACCGATACCACCGCCGGTTCCTCCGTTCCCACCGGCCCGTCCACCTCCGGCCTGTACGGCCCGGGCGACCTGGATACCGATGCCTGCCTGCGCCAGCGCGTGGTCTACTTCGATCTGGATCAGGACTCCCTGAAGCCGGAATTCCAGGCCATCATGGCGTGCCACGCCAAGTACCTGCGCGACCGTCCTTCCTCGCGCATCACCCTGCAGGGCAATGCTGACGAGCGCGGTTCGCGCGAGTACAACATGGGCCTGGGCGAGCGCCGCGGCAACGCTGTGTCGTCGTCGCTGCAGGCTGCCGGTGGTTCGGCCAGCCAGCTGACCGTCGTCAGCTACGGTGAAGAGCGTCCGGTCTGCACCGAAACCAGCGAAAGCTGCTGGTCGCAGAACCGTCGCGTCGAAATCGTGTACACGGCTCAGTAAGAAACGATGCGCTTTCGAGTGACATCTCTGTTCGTCGCGGCGGCCCTTGTGGTCGCCGCGCCGGCATACGCCCAGCGAGCCAGCCTCGCTGATCGTGTGGCGGTGCTCGAGCAGCAGCAGGCCAACAGTCAGGCCAACAACGATCTCCTCAATCAGCTGCAGCAGGCGCGTTCGGACCTGCAGGCATTGCGTGCGACCGTCGAACAGCTGCAGCACGACAACGAGCAACTCAAGCAACAGTCCAAGGACCAGTATCTGGACCTGGACGGACGTCTGAACCGGTTGGAAGGTGCAGGTGGCGCAACGCCTCCACTGCCTTCTGCTACCGGCAGCGTCACCCCAGCCCCGGCTCCGGCCGTGCGGCCTGCAGCGGCGGCCACTTCCGAGAAGCCGCCGTCCGTGCATGGCGATGCAGGTACGCTGGCCATCAGCAACGATGAGCGCACTGCCTACAACGTCGCGTTCGATGCATTGAAGAACGGCAAGTACGACGACGCGTCGCAGCTGTTCCTGAGCTTTCTCGAGCTCTATCCCAATGGTGTCTACACCCCCAATGCGCTGTATTGGCTCGGTGAGAGCTATTACGCCACACGCAATTTCCAGCTTGCCGAGGCGCAGTTCCGCGACCTCGTCAGCCGCTATCCCACGCATGACAAGGCCGCTGGCGGTCTGTTGAAGCTCGGCCTGTCGCAGTACGGCGAAGGCAAGAACAACGAAGCTCAGCAAACCTTGCAGCAGGTCGTCTCGCAGTATCCCGGCTCCGATGCAGCACGTGTGGCCCAGGAACGCTTGCAGTCCATCCGCCTAGGCCAGCAACTGCGCTGAGCCCGCGCGCCGCCGCCCGTTGGCGCGGCGCATACTTTGCCCATGAACGCCGCCGCCGTCCCCAGCGAGATCGTCCAGTCGCCATTGCCGCGATTGAAGATCACCGAAATTTTCCTGTCCCTGCAAGGCGAAGCCGAGGCGGCTGGCTGGCCAACCGTGTTCGTGCGCCTGACCGGCTGCCCGTTGCGGTGCACCTACTGCGACACCGCCTACGCCTTCCATGGCGGCCAGTGGCATGACATCGACACGATCGTGGCCGAAGTCACCAGCCATGGCGTGCGGCACGTCTGCGTGACCGGCGGTGAGCCGCTGGCGCAAAAGCGCTGCTTGGTACTGCTGCAGAAGCTCTGCGATGCCGGCTTCGATGTCTCGCTGGAAACCTCCGGCGCACTGGATGTCTCCGAGGTCGATGCGCGCGTCTCGCGCGTGGTCGACATCAAGACCCCCGCCTCCGGCGAAGCACAGCGCAATCGCTGGGACAACCTGGCATTGCTGACCGCACGCGACCAGATCAAGTTCGTGATCTGCAGCCGCGCAGATTACGAGTGGTCGCGCGCCATCGTCGCGACGCATGCGCTCGAGCGTCGTTGCACGGTGTGGTTTTCGCCCAGCAAGGGCGAGGTCACGCCTCGGGAGCTGGCCGACTGGATCGTCGCCGATCGCCTGCCGGTGCGCTTTCAGATGCAGCTGCACAAGATCCTCTGGGACGACGAGCCGGGCCGCTAAGGGCGGCAAATAACCGGCACCTCGCGTGCCGATGTGCATGCCGAATGGACGGCGCCGTCGCGGCCTGGCGCCGACCCTGCTAGCCTTTGCGTCTTGATGTTGTCGATGCCTTCCTGAGATGAAAAAAGCTGTCGTTCTGTTGTCCGGAGGCATGGACTCCGCCGCCGTCATTGCGCTCGCGCAGGAGCAGGGCTTTGCCGTGTACGCGCTGAGCGTGCGCTACGGTCAACGTCATACCTCCGAGCTGGATGCCGCCGCACGCGTTGCCGCAGCGCAGGGCGTGGTCGCGCACAAGGTGGTCGACGTGGATCTGCGCAGCATCGGCGGCTCGGCGCTCACCGACGACATCGAGGTGCCGGACGCAGGCGGCGATGGCATTCCGGTCACCTATGTACCGGCCCGCAACACCATCATGCTGTCGCTGGCGCTGGGCTGGGCCGAAGTGGTCGGCGCCAACGACCTGTTCTGCGGCGTCAATGCGGTGGATTACTCCGGCTATCCCGACTGCCGTCCCGAGTTCGTACGCGCCTTCGAAGTGCTGGCCAACCTCGCCACCAAGGCCGGTGTGGAGGGCGCCGGGCTGCGCGTGCACGCGCCGCTGCAGTTCCTCAGCAAGGCCGACATCGTGCGCGAAGGCGTGCGCCTGGGCGTGGACTTCGGCCTGACCGTGTCCTGCTACCGCGCCGACGCCGCCGGCCGCGCCTGCGGCCACTGCGACGCCTGCCGGCTGCGCGCCGCCGGCTTCGCCGATGCCGGCGTTCAGGACCCCACGCATTACACGATTTCGTCTTGACGCCTGTGTAGGGTAGAATGCGCACCCCGACGCGCAGTCGGGTCAGTGGGCCGTTAGCTCAGTCGGTAGAGCAGAAGACTTTTAATCTTTTGGTCGATGGTTCGAATCCATCACGGCCCACCACTTAATTCAGCAGGTCAGATGGAGATGGCGCCGATGGCGCCTTTTTTGTGCGCTCGGAAATTGCCGGGGCCTTCGCCGTTGTTGACTCGACTAATGCGCTCGATGGGCGCGTGGTGCTGGACGATCTGGAGTGCCGGCAGGACGCGATGCCGATGCAGTCGGGTGCCTGTCCAACGATGCGCGCGCTTGCGCAACTCGACGGCTGCTGTCGATGCGCTGGCGGTGCGCCTTTCGACAGAGCGCGCCTGTGGCGGCACCGAGATTGACAAGGTCGCTGCCGTAGCCGGAGCCCATCGCCCCTTGGCGATGGGCTGCCTATGCCCGTGTGAGGGCAGCCCTGCCCGCAGCAATGATCAGCCCCTGCAGATCCACTTGCCGGTGACCTTGAAGGTCTTTGCGTTGATCGCGCGGGTATTGACCTGGCCGAGCTGCACCGAGGTGGTTTGCGGAAACGCGTCGCGGCATTGCGCCGCACCGTCGGCCCATTGCTGATTGAACACCTCGGTCCTGCTCGGTCCGGTGTGGGTGAACGATGTCATCTGCTCGGTACGGGAGACGACATGCAGCGACTTTGCGGAGGCAGTGGTGATCAAGGTGGAGGAAACGATGATTCCGAAAGCCAGCAGAGGGATCTTGCGCGATGAGGAAGACATGGTCTGGTCCGATTCGAGTGGTGGACTGTAGGGAGTGTCGGCAACTTTCGGCGGCAAGCTACGGTGCGGATAAGACGCCGAGGTGACCGTGTGGTTGCGAATCGAATCGGTTGTTCCAGCATTCAGCGCGGGGAGGACGGCGGCATCGAAAGCCGCGGCTTTCCGCAGTTCAAACGCGAGCCGGCCAGGCCGTTCGAAGGCATCGATTACTGGCGCAGGCGAGGTCGGTCGCGCCAGATCCAGGCGCGTTCACTGTCTAGCGCAGCGGCGTCGATGTAATGCCTTGGTCGATGCCGCTTCGTAGCCATGGAGATGTCTGCCTGAACCATCAGGCGCGATACAACGCGGAAGGGACGCCAGCCTGGGTTGCTCGCATCCGGATGTCGCCGTGATCGCGCGATTCACGGCAATCGGTGAAGGTGCGATGCGGGTCAGGACCATAACCGCAATGGCCGAATATCAGGACGACACAGCAAAGCCGCGTATTGAAAAGGCGTTGCCACAAGCCACGCTGGGCGTTTAGACACGCGGGTGTTTCAGATCTGGCCCCAATGGACGTCCAATCCTGGCGGGACAGTGTCGTTTCCGGTTGCAGGAGCTCTTGATGCGCGCAACACGCCCATATCTTCGTGAGGGCGGCGCAGTGCTGACCTGCACAGAAGCGCCGGCAGGGGCGGGGTTTGCACAAATCTCTTCATTCGTGGGGTCGTCGAAACGCATTGCGTTGCTGCAACGAGTGAGTACAGGCTGGCCGGATTTCGGACCGGAGGCCACTGAAGCGTGTCGGCCGACTTCGATACCTCGTGCACGGCGCATGCTCATGCCGCTGCGAAGCTTCTGCCTCCACGCAAACTCGTCGCGGCTGCCTCGCGTAGCGCCTGACTGAGTTGCTGCAGAGCGCTCGAGCCCACTGCGGCGTATTGCCAGTACAACGGAACATCGAGCCAGCGGGTTGGGTCGACGATGACGATCTGCTTGCTGCGAGCGGCTGGCGTCACCATCGACTCCGGCGCCAGACACCATCCGAGTCCGCGCGCAGCAGCTTCGACGAAACCGGTCGAGGTGGGCAGGTAATGTGTCGGTGGAGCCAGTTGCGTGCGGGTAATGCGTTTGACGAAACGCGCCTGCAGCGCGTCCTTGCGATTGAATACCAGCATGGGCGCGTGGCCCAGCGAAGCGGCAGTGAAGCCGTCCTTGAAGTGCGTCTGGACAAAGGCAGCCGACGCGACGGCGTGATAACGCATCACGCCCAGCGCATGCACATTGCAGCCCTGCAACGGCTTGCGCTCTGAGGTGACTGCGCCCAGCACGCTGCCCGCACGCAATAACTCAAGAGTATGGTCCTGGTCGTCCATCTGCACATCGAAGAGAAACCCGTGTGCCTGATGCAAGGCAGACAGCGCCGCCAGCAACCAGGTCTGCAGCGAATCGTCGTTGACCGCGATGGAAAGGGTACGTGGGTGCCCAACGCTGCTGTCGCCGGGAAGGAAGTCGGCGATCGCTTCGGATTCCAGCACCTGCATCGGCTTCACCCTGCGTAGCAGGCGTTCGCCGGCGGGAGTGGGGCGGCAAGGGGCTTTCCGGATCACCAGCACCTGACCGAGCCGGTCTTCCAGCGCCTTGACCCGTTGCGAAATCGCCGACGGCGTCACCGACAGCCGTTGCGCAGCGGTATCGAAGCTGCCTTCCTCAAGAACGGCAGCGAATGCAGCCAGTTGCGGATGCAGAAGATCCATGGCGCTCGGCAGGATTAGAAGTTCTAAGCAGCATACAGAATATTTAGTTTTCTTAATTACGGCGGAGCGCCCAGCATTGGCGCCACTGATCCGGGAGGTATTCGTGTTCCTTCAAGCCGTCATCGCTGGTTTCATCGCCAGCGCAGGTCTCATCATCGCAATCGGGGCGCAGAACGCATTCGTGCTGCGGCAGGGACTGCAGCGCCAGCATGTCGGTCTGGTGGTGGCGATCTGCGCGTTCGGCGACATCGCGCTGATCGTGCTGGGCGTGGCCGGGATTGGCGTACTGGTGACGCAGTGGCCGGACTTGCTGCAGCTACTTCGCTATGCGGGAGCTGCATTTCTCGCGGCATATGGCGCGTTGGCTGCACGCAGGGCCTGGCGTGGCACCAGCGGGTTGGCACCGTCGCAGGGCGGCGCCCAGCGTTGGCAACGCGCCATGCTGACGTGCCTGGCATTTACCTTTCTCAACCCGCATGTCTATCTGGACACGATGCTGCTGCTGGGCAGTCTGGCCGCGCGTTACCCGGGCCAGTTGCGCTGGGCATTCGCTTCGGGGGCGTGCCTGGCCAGCATCGCCTGGTTTTCCGGTCTGGGCTATGGCGCGCGTTTGCTGCAGCCGGCCTTTCGCGATCCGCGCGCGTGGCGTCTGCTGGATGCTGCGATCGCAGGATTCATGCTGGTGCTGTGCGCACTGTTGTTGCTGCCTTCGCAGTCGCTCACCTGAGGCCATTGTTGCCGGAGTTGTTGCCATGTCGCCGCTGCGCATGTCCACCGATCAGTCCGAACTTGATGTCGCGCTGATCCATCGCTCCCTGGTGCAGCACAGCGACTGGGCCAGGGACATCCCGCTTGCTCTGGTACAGCGCGCCATCGCCAACGCGCTGTGCCTGGGCAGGTTTCTGAAGGGTGAGCAGGTCGCGTTTGCGGGAGTGGTTTTGCGACTAAGCAACCTTTGCCTATCTGGGCGATGTGTTCGTGTTGCCAGAGCACCAGGGCAAGGGCGATGGCAAGGTAGTGATTGATGCGGTCACGGTGCATCCCCATCTGCAGGGGCTGCGCCGTTTAAGCCTGGCCACCAGCGATGCGCATGGTCTTCATGCGCGCCAGGGCTTCACGCCGCCGCTGTCTCCGCAGTCGCTGATGGAATGCTATCGTCCCGGTCCCTGCACGCGCTGGCTGCGGTGGGCCGACTGCGCGGTGCGCACCGTCATGGCGCCGCGTCGGGAGACGTGTGGTTCGCGCTGCGCGCTGTCAGGCGAGCACTGCAATCTCGACACGGCACAGTGCCGGCCAGGCATCGGCAGCGCGCATTGCCGCCAGCGACGATTCGCAGCTGCCGCCGGACAGGTGGCGATCCTGCAGCGGGTCGATGGCTTCCCACTCCCAGCGCGGCGAATGCGGTATCTGCCAAGCCGCCAACAGCACCGACGTGCCGTCCTGTAGCCTGAGCTGCCGCCGCCAGATCACGCGTGCGTCGAGATGGCCTTGTCGCCAGTGCGAGAAGGCATCGCCGTGCTGGCCACCGCCTGCGTCCGTTGCGAGAGCGCAAGCCTGCACCTGGACATGCGCGCCGTTGAGTAGGCGCTGCGGAGCTCGACGGTCGTTGCTGGTGTTCACGGCTGATCCTTCCTGATTGAGAAGGCGTGCCGCGCGGTGACGAAAGCACCCACGGACACACCTGCAGTGCCGGCGGCGCCGGCTGCGGATGTCGTGGGTACCGATGGCTAAGATGCCGCCTGCGCTGCAGACGGTGGCCGGGCTACCATCCGGCCTGCTCTCTTTCGACCGGCGCAGCGTAACCAGGCATGGCGCCGGAAACAAGCGCTTTTGAGTGGCTTGCGTGCTTGTTTTCGAGGTTATTTTGTGGGCACTGCGCGCGCGTTGCGGGTGCCTGAGCTGTCTGCGCCGAATGCCGGTGAGCGTGCGGGATAAACGCAGAAAGCGCCCTGGCGGGCGCTTTCTGTGTGTGCGATGGCATCAATGGCTGCGGGCACATCCGCGGTGTTGCATCAGCGTGCCTGCACCGACGACCCGGTCGACGGCGCAGTGCCGGCTGCTGGCTCAGGCGTTGCGGACCTTGCTCAGCAGCTGTGCGACCGGTGCCGCTACGCGCGAAGCGGACTGCCGTGTCTGGCGTGCGTCGATCTTGAAGATCGCCACCGCATCGGTGAGCTGCACCGCCTGCTCTTCCATCGCGCGCGCGGCGGCAGTGGCTTCTTCCACCAGCGCGGCGTTCTGCTGGGTGGTTTCGTCCATATGCGTGATGGTCTGGTTGACCTGCTCGATGCCGGCCGACTGCTCCTGCGAGGCTGCAGAAATCTCGCCCATGATGTCGGTGACGCGTTGCACGCTGGCCACCACGTCACCCATGGTCTTGCCTGCGCTGTGCACCAGTGCCGAACCCTCGGCCACGCGTTGCACCGAGTCGTCGATGAGGTCCTTGATCTCCTTGGCGGCGCCGGAGGACCGCTGCGCGAGCGTGCGCACCTCCGAGGCCACCACGGCAAAGCCGCGGCCTTGCTCGCCGGCGCGCGCGGCTTCCACCGCTGCGTTCAAGGCCAGGATATTGGTCTGGAAGGCGATGCCGTCGATGACGCTGATGATGTCGGCAATCTTCCTGGACGAGGCTTCGATACCGGTCATGGTGTCCACCACCTTGCCGACCACGTCGCCACCTTGCGAGGCAACGCGTGCGGCGCCGATCGCCAGCTGGTTTGCCTCGCGTGCGCTTTCGGCATTCTGCTTGACGGTGGAGGTCAGCTCTTCCATCGATGCTGCGGTTTCTTCGAGGTTGGCTGCCTGCTGTTCGGTGCGCTGCGACAGGTCCTGGTTGCCGGCGGCGATTTCGCTGGCCGCGGAGTTGATCGACACGGCCGACTCCTGGATGTTGCCGACGATCTGCGCCAGCTGGCTGGCCGTGGTGTTGGCGTCATCGCGCATCTGAGCAAACACGCCACGGAAGTCGCCGCTCATGCGTGCGGTCAAGTCGCCGGCGGCGATGGACTGCAGCAACGACGACAGCGACTGCAGATTGCCGTCGGCCGTGGACATCAGGTGGTTGAGGCTTTCGACCATGATGCGGAAGTCGAACTGGAAGCGCTCGGCATCGCCGCGCGCGCTGAAGTCGCCATTGGCGGCGGCCTGGGCGAGATGCTTGATCTCGTGGTTCATGGCCGACAGGTTGAGCTTGACCTGCGACATGGTGTCGCTGAAAACGGCCTTTTCGCCGGGCAGCGGCTGCATGTCTTCGGAGAGTTCGCCAACCGCATACCGGCCCATGATGCGTGCCAGATCGGTCTGCACCGCCACGTGCGAGGCAACCAGCAGGTTGGTGTCGTTGGCCATGCGCCCATAGTCGCCCGGGAATGCTGCCGCATCGATGCGGAAGCTGATCTGGCCGTTGTCGTGATGCCTGGCCATGTCGGTTTGCGCGGCGATCAGGTTGCGCAGCTGCAGCTGCATCTTGTCCATGGCCTTGAGCAGACGGCCGGTTTCATCGTTGGCGTTGGTGTGCACATCGTTATGCAGGTTGCCGGCTGCGATGGCTTCTGCAGTGCGGGTGGCCTGGCTGAGCGGCTGGGTCAGGCTGCGTGTGATCAGCCACGCGAGCAGGCCGCTGATGACCAGTGCGGCAATGCCGCCGGTGGCCAGGGTGATTTTCCCGTTATGCATCGATGCAACCGCGGCCGCATAGGCATCCTTGCTGAGGCGGCGTTCCAGTGCAGCGTTCTCGCGGATCGCCGTCTGCTGGGCATCCATGGCCCTTGCGGCGTCGCCTTGCAACAGCGCCTGTGCTTCCTGGTTCTGATCGCGGAGGCCGTATTGGAGAATCTGGTTATTGAGCTTGACCGAGATGTCGCGCTTTTCCTGCACCAGGTCGAGCGCCTGTTTTTCAGGCACGCTGCTGGGTAGTGCGGCCAAGGCGTCGTGTGCCTGCTTGTAGCGTGTGCGGTTCTTGTCGATCATGTCCATTGCACGACGGTTGGCTGCTTCGCCAGCGACCATGACGATATCGCGCAGACCGATCGCCACATTGGTATTGGCGTCGAGCATTTCCGAGGACAGCTGGATCCTCTCCATGTTGCTGTTGACGATGGTATCCAGCTCGAAACGGGCGTTGGACATGGTGACCAGGCCGGTTGCAACAAGCAGGCCCGACAAAAGGATCAAGATGCCGAAGGCCATGCCCAGGCGGCGGCCGACATTGAGGCGTTGCAAGTAATCGTTCATAACCGCATCCAGTTAGTGCAGCTGAAGGGCCCGGTGGATGCGGGGTGCGTCCACTCAAGCGTCTTGCCCCGCTAGCGGCTGGATACCGACGTGCTAAAGCCTTCCGTTCTGTACTAGTTACAGCCGATTCATTGCGCGGAAGAGATTCCCCGACAGCTGTCCATCGGCGCCTGACATCGTGATCTGCCGAGAGCCAGGGAGCGCAGCTAACGCCGCTTTTGCGTGCACGTTAAACAGATGTTGCCGATGCTGGAAACAACCGGCGCAATGCGTATGTCATCGCATCGTGTGTGCAGGATTCCGCATCGACGACCGATCACATGCGCCATTTGTTAGCCGCGCTTGTAAGCTCTGGCTGGATCGATGCGTGTCATTTGCAGAGCGCTTGTCATGCGGCACGTGAAGCGCCGGTGCGCGCTTCGGCTTGCGTTCGCCCACCACCTGAAATTCGCCTTGCGCAGATGCTGGATCCTAAGCAAACGCCGAGGTCGACGTGCAAGCAGGGCGACAGTGCCCCGCGGTGCCGCGCGATGTGCGCGAGCTGGGAGCAGTGTCGGCAGCGCGCACTGCATCTGGTGACAAGGCAAACCTCGGCAGCCAGGCGAGCGCGCTGCGTTGCGGACGGGTATCAGCCCTCCAGCGCAGCCAGCACCTTGGCATGCAGCTGTTGTGCGTCGGACTCGCTGTTGAAACGCGCAAAGACTTCTTCGCCGGAAATCAGGCCGACCCGTACGGAGTGGCAGTACGAGCCGAAGCTTTCGCCTGCGTTGAATGGATCGCTGATGACCGAGATGTGGGTGAGGCGGACTCGGGTGGTGCCGAACTTGATGAACATCTGCGAGCTCCTGTGTGAGCGCCGAGTTTCCCACGTTGTGGTGCAGGGCAGAAGCAGCGGTCGCCGGGGCCGTTGCGGTGTGCAAGGCCTGGCCGTAGCGTACTGCGCTCTGGTGGTGTGGCCCGGCGGTGCAGTACGTGCCCGAAGAGGCCGCTGCCTCTCGCATTCGGTGGGCCAGCACGTACACTGCCGTGCCCTGATGCTGAGCTTGCCTGATGTCCGATCCCATCCGTCTCGATAAATGCGTTGCCGCGCAGTTCGGCTGCTCGCGTGGCGAGGCGCAGCAGTACATCGAGTGCGGCTGGGTCAGCGTGGATGGGGTGGTGGTTGAAGAGCCGCAGGCCCTGGCAACCGCCGCGCAGGTGGCGCTTGCGCCGGATGCGGTGCTGGAACCCGCCGAGCCCGCCACCTTGCTGTTGCACAAGCCGGCAGGAATGACGGCCGACGCTGCGATGGCACTGGCCAACCCGGCAAGCCGGAGCGAACTGGACAACGCCGAGGTGCGCGTGCTCAAACGGCATTTTCTGCGCCTCAATGCGCCGCTGCCGCTGGAAGACGATGCCAGCGGCCTGCTGGTGTTGAGCCAGGACGGGCGGGTACTGCGTAGGCTGACGGCCGATGCAGGCTCGATCGAGCAGGAATTTCTGGTGGAAGTGCGCGGCGAGCTGCGCCCCTATGGCATGGCGCGGCTGGCGCACGGTCTGGTGTATCAGCAGCGCAGCCTGCCGCCGTGCAAGGTGAGCTGGCAGAACGAAGAACGGCTGCGCTTTGCGATCAAGCACGTGCAGCCAGGCCAGCTGCGCTCCATGTGCGGTGAGGTGGGACTGGACGTGGTCAGCATCCGTCGGCTACGCGTGGGCCGCGTGTCGCTGGGCAAGCTGGCGATCGGCCAGTGGCGCTATCTGCCTGTGGGTGAGCGTTTCTGAGGCGCATCTTGCTAGGTGTGGGTGCAGCTTGTGCAGGCAGCGGACGCGAGTGCATCGTCCATGTCGGTCAGGTCGTGCGCGTGGAGTGCATGTTCTTCTGTCAGCGCCAGCATGCTTGTGCCGATGCTTGGCGATGCCGCAAGGTGGAATCCTGAAGCTTTTCAAGTAGCGGCCGACGCAGGTCGACCGATGCCTGACGAGCCGCATCGCACGCAATCGCGTGCAGCGTGTCCTTGCTTGCGGCTGCCGCCCGGCTCGCTTACTTCTTGTTGCGCTTTTTCTTGGCGCGGGTCACCAGCCAGAACACCACGGCGATGATCCCGATGACCAAGATGGCGAATGCCGGTGTTAGAAACGAGTTGTCGCCCATGAAAATCTCCCGAAAGTCATCTGCAGCGAAGCGCTGCACTGACGTTAGCCTAGCGAGCGGCCTGCTTGATCGCGTGAAATGCGCTGCATTGCGCGCAGATGCGCTTTTGCCTTGATGGAAGGCCAGCAGCGCTGTCGCTCGGTTTTGACGCATCGATGCAGTGGGAGCTGCGCGCGCCGGGCCATTTGATGCGAATACAACCGATGCGACGGATGCAGTCAGCGCTGTGTGAGGTCACAAGACTGCGCAGCGATGTGTGGAAACTGCTGCGGTGTTGCGAGCGGTGACAGTCAAGAGCGCGACGTAAGCGCGAGCAGGTCATGCATTGGGCCACCGCGCGGATCGATGAGAGCCTCCGGTAGGCGAGATCGATTGGATCGGCGAGCCGACCAGTGACGGCCGCCACGTGCGTCGCCTGCCACAGTGATGTCGCTCGCATTGCCAGGCGTATCTCGCCGCATCCGATCGACGTGCGGGTCTCGATCGACAAGCGCAACTGCGCTTGCACGCAGGAACACGTGCATGCGATCAAGCAACCCAACCGGGGCGGCGATCGCTTTGCAGCGGTCTACGCGCCTATCGCCTGGCGCCCAATGCAGTGCGCTACGCAGTTCGGTACCACCAGTGTTCCGGCAGGGGCGTGCTCAGCGCCCCGCGAGTTGAGCGGCCCAACTGGCCTCGCGTCCGGTGGCTGCAGTTTAAGTGAGACTTGCGTCACGTAAATCGGGGGCACGCCGACACGCTGTCAGGACGTTCCCGACAGCCGTGCCGGCTTGAGCTGCGCGCAGCCACGGGGGCAGCGAGGGCTGGAAGTGCAATGGAAGCGGGCACAGTCGATTCGTACCGCGCTGCCTCTCTGGCAGGTCGCCGCGCAACGGATGGGGCCAGCTGGCTGCAACTGGCTGCAGTTCAGGCCGCTGCTAACGCTTTGGGCGCGTGCCCTGGACGGTTCGCTGGACATCTCCATGCTTGCATGCGTCGGCGAGGCCGCAGCGGCGGCCGGCGAAGTCGCAACGCTGACAGGTGCAGCAGCGGTACATCGGCCGCCAGGGGCGTTGTCACCGCCTCGTGATGCGGGCCGCCGCTTGTCGCCACGATAGCGCCTTGCGGCCACCAAGTGGACAGTGCGCCGCAGCCTCGGGAGAGCGGTGCCGCGATCAATCCCCGTTGCCACCGCATCGCGCGCCGGCCGCCATTTCATATCGGGAGTGTTGGCCGCCCTCCAGTTGCGGCCGTGTGCGTCATACGCCGGGTGTGGCGAGCACGCGGCGCTTTGCCATCACGCTGCGGATGGCGGTGAGCAGTTGCTCCGGGGTGTAGGGCTTTTCCAGGAAAGCCACCCCGTCGGGCAGGATCTCTTCCACGTACTCCACCGCCAGGCCGGAGGTGAGCAGCACCGGCAGGTTGTACGGTGCATGCGCGGTCTTCAACGCAAGATCCACGCCGGTCAGGCCGCCGGGGAAATGGATATCGGAAAACAGCACATCGACACGCGGGTCGCTTTCGATCAGGGCGAGCGCTTCTTCGACAGACCCTGCGCTGCGGCAGGTAAAGCCGTAACTTTCCAGGACAAGGCAGCTGAGTTGTCGGGTGCCGTCGCCGTCTTCGACGACGAATACAACTGGCCGTTCCTTGTTCTGTGACATGAGCGCGTCTCGTAAGGCAGACCACATTCTCAGCGATGCGGCAGTGAACCCACCGTCAACGCAGACGCAGCCGTATGGTTACCAGCCGAACGGGCCCGGGCCATAGCCGCCGGGTGCGTAGCGTGGGCCGAAGACCGGGCCTTCGCCGCGGCCGACGCTGATGCTGACGCCGATCTGATGCGCTTTTCCGTCGTCGTCGTAATAGGTCTTGCAGGAGTTCAAATTGACCGCCTGCCAGTTGCTGTTGCCGCCACGGTTGGAATAGCCCATGCCGGTCTCGACCGCGCCATGCAGCTTGCCCTGACATTGCTCGGCACGTTCTGCCGCGATCAAGGCAGCGCTTGGCCGTGCGAGGGCCGGGCGGGGGCCGCTCTTGTCGCCGTAAAACGTGCCCGGCGGGTCGGTGCTGTATTCCGGATCGGAGCGGTACTGGAGTGGCGCTTGCGGGACGCTCAGGTCCAGCGAGCGCGCGCTGGCCGGCTCAGCGCTAACATCGCCGGTCTGGGCGAGCGCGCCACCGACGGTAAATAGAGTGGCCAGGAGAAGCAGGCTGCGTTTCATCGGTTCGACTCTAAGAGGGACTGGCAGCGCGTGCCAGCTCGCCCTGTGAAACTAGCAACGGCTGATTGAATGCGCGCTGTCGATTCCAACCGATGTTGTGTCGACGCTGGCATGGCGCTGACACACGCTGTTGCATCAGCCCTGCTCGCGCACGATGTCGATCAGCTGCGCACCATAGCGGGCCAGTTTGCCGCCACCGATGCCGCCAACGCGCGATAACGCGTCGATGCTGGTCGGCCGTTGCTCGGCGATATTGCGCAGCGTGCTGTCGTGGAAGATCACAAAGGCCGGCACGTTCTGCTCCTTGGCCAGCTCCGCGCGCAGGCCGCGCAGGGCGTTGAACAGCACCAGGTCCTGCGGCTGCACCGGCAGGCCGGTGCGTTGCGCGCTACGCTCGCGCCCGGCAGCCGGGTTCTCGCGCCGCATCATCACCTGGCGCTCGCCCTTGAGCACCTGGCGGCTGGCGTCGGTCAGACGCAGGCCACCATGGCCTTCGCTGTCGACCTCCAGCAGGCTGGCCGCAACCAGTTGCCGGAACACGCTGCGCCAGGTGCGCTCGTCCAGGTCGCGGCCGATGCCATAGGTGCTCAGCTGGTCGTGGCCGAGCTGCTTGATGCGCTCGTTCTCGCTGCCGCGCAGGATGTCGATCAGGTGGCCGACACCGAAGCGCTGCCCGCTGCGGTACACGCAACTGAGCGCCTTCTGCGAGGCCACGGTGGCGTCCCAGGCGGCAGCAGGCGTCAGGCAGTTGTCGCAGTTGCCGCAAGGTTTGGGGTAGGTCTCGCCGAAGCCGGCCAGCAGCACCTGGCGGCGGCATTGCATGGATTCGCAGTAGCCGAGCAGGTGATCGAGCTTGGCGCGTTCCAGGCGCTTGCGCTCTTCGGCTGCTTCGCCCTGTTCGATCATCTGCTTGAGCAGCACCACATCGCCCAGGCCGTAGCAGAGCCAGGCTTCGGCCGGGTCGCCATCGCGGCCGGCGCGGCCGGTTTCCTGGTAGTAGCCTTCCAGCGATTTGGGCAGGTCCACATGCGCGACAAAACGCACGTCCGGCTTGTCGATGCCCATGCCGAACGCAATGGTGGCGGCCATGATGATGCCGTCCTCGCGCAGGAAGCGACGCTGGTTTTCCGCGCGTACCTCGGCCGGCAGTCCGGCGTGGTAGGGAAGGGCGTTGAAGCCTTGCGCGCACAACTGCTGGGCGGTTTCTTCGACCTTGCGCCGCGACATCGCATAGACGATGCCGGCACAGCCGCGATAACGGGTGAGGAATTCCTGCAGCTGCTTGCGCGCGTTGTCCTTCTGCACCACGGTGTAGCGGATGTTGGGGCGGTCGAAGGAGCTGACGAAGTGGCGTGCATCCACCAGATCCAGGCGCTCGGCGATCTCGCGCTGGGTGGGCGGGTCGGCGGTGGCGGTCAAGGCCATGCGCGGGATGTGCGGCCAACGCTCGTGCAGCACGGTGAGCTGGCGATATTCGGGGCGGAAGTCGTGGCCCCATTGCGACACGCAATGCGCTTCGTCGATCGCGAACAGCGCGATGCGGCTGCGTTCCAGCAACGACAGGAAGCGCTGGGTCAGCAGCCGTTCCGGCGCGACGTAGAGCAGATCCAGATCGCCCGACAGCAGCGCGCGTTCGACGCGCTGCGCGTTCTCGGCATCCAGGGTGGAATTGAGGAATTCGGCACGCACGCCGAGCTGGCGCAGCGCCTCGACCTGGTCCTGCATCAATGCGATCAACGGCGAAACCACGATGCCGATGCCATCGCGCAACAGCGCTGGCACCTGGTAGCACAGCGATTTGCCGCCGCCGGTGGGCATCAGGACCAGGGCGTCGTTGCCGGCAGCAACGTGTTCGACGATGGCCTGTTGCGGGCCGCGGAAGTCGTCGTAACCGAAGACGCGGCTGAGCAGTTCGTGTGCGGGGGAAGACATCGCCATAGGATACCGTGCGGGTCAAGCCCTGGTCGGTGTCATGTCGGCAGTGTTGCCCGATAGCGGGTCGGGGATTGCCGCGATGTGGTGGACGTGGCGGGCGAATGCGCACATGGGGTGTGACTGGAGCCTGCGGCGCAGTGCAGTGCAGGGCCGGGCCGGTGGCTGCGCGTTGGGGCACTGAGCTGCGCTCCGCACCCTCACCAACCCCTCTCCCGCCGGGACAGGGCGCAACAACCGATAGCACATCCCAGCCCCCTGAGTCAGGGGGCGCGCCGAAGGCGGGGGGTATGGGGGTGCGTAGCGGGGCCCGACGTTTGCAAAGCAAACGTTGGGGGACATGTCCGCGAAGCGGAGATGGCCGCGACCCCTGAGTCAGGGGGCGCGCCGAAGGCGGCGGAATGGCAAGGGGCCCAAGGTTTCGGCGCAGCGAAACCTTGGGCAAGCCTGCAGGGGGCGAAGCCCTGCGGGTTTACTGCAGCAGCGAGCGCAGCATCCAGGCGTACTTCTCGTGGGTCTGCAGGCGCTGGGTCAGCAGGTCCACGGTCGGGTCGTCGCCGGCGTCGTCGGCGGTGCCGAGCACCTTGCGGGCAGTGCGGCACACGGCCTCGTTGCCGCTGACCAACTGACGCACCATTTCACGCCAGTCGGCGCTGTCGCTCAGGCCCGGCTCTTCCGGAATCGAGGTCAGCGCGACGAACTCGCGGTACGAGCCCGGTGCGTTATAGCCCAGGGCGCGGATGCGCTCGGCCACCTCGTCCAGTGCAGCCCACTGCTCGGTGTACTGGGTTTCGAACATGGTGTGCAGCGAGTTGAACATCGACCCGGTGACGTTCCAATGGAAGTTGTGGGTCTTCAGGTACAAGGTGAAGGCGTCAGCCATGTAGCGGGCCAGACCGTCGGAGATCTGCTTGCGATCGGCGTCCTTGATCCCGATATCGATATGCGGCGCCGACGCAGCAGCGACCGGCAGGGCATCGTTGATGACGACGGGCTTGTTGGCGTTCTTTTTCTTGGACATGGAATGGCCCTTCTGAGGAAGTGGGTGTCTGAGGGAACAGATATGGCGTCACAATAGACAGGCTAAAGGATCAAACGTCATTCAATCTTTCACATTTCTCCATCAATGAGCGCTATCGACACCGACCTTGCCGCGCTGCTGCGTGAGCGCCGCCACGCCGTGGATGGCGCACTGAGCCGCGACCGGGGCCGCTTGCTTGGCCTATGGTCGCGCTGGCAGGGCAAGCCCGGCAACCCGCAACTGCGCGATGCGTTCGAGCAAGCGTTGACGGTGTCGCTGGCGCAGCGGCAGGCGCGTGCCGCGCAGCAGCCGGCGATCACGCTGGACACGCAGCTGCCGATCGCCCGCGAAGCCGAGCGCATCATCGGGCTGATCCGCGACCATCAGGTCGTCGTCATCGCCGGCGAAACCGGCTCCGGCAAGACCACCCAGCTGCCCAAGCTGTGTCTGGCGGCCGGGCGCGGTGCGGCCGGCATGATCGGCTGCACCCAGCCGCGCCGGATCGCCGCGCGCGCGGTGGCCGCGCGGGTGGCCGACGAGCTGAAGACGCCGTTGGGCACGCTGGTGGGCTTCCAGGTGCGCTTCACGGACCGGGTGAGCGAGCAGTCGCGCATCAAGTTCATGACCGACGGCATCCTGCTGGCCGAGATCGCCAGCGACCGCTGGTTGTCGGCCTACGACACCATCATCGTGGACGAGGCGCACGAGCGCAGCCTCAACATCGATTTCCTGCTCGGCTATCTCAAGCAGTTGCTGAAGAAGCGTTCGGATCTCAAGTTGATCGTGACCTCGGCGACCATCGATACCGAACGCTTCGCGCAGCATTTCGACAATGCGCCGGTGATCAATGTGGAGGGGCGGACCTTTCCGGTCGAAGTGCGCTATCGGCCGCTCGAAGGAGAAAGCGGCGGCGACGAAGCGCAGGACACCAGCCGCGATGGCGAGCGCAGCGTCAACGATGCGATCGTGGCGGCGATCGACGAGATCACCCGCATCGATCCGCGCGGCGACGTGCTGATGTTCCTGCCGGGCGAACGCGAGATCCGCGATGCGCATCATGCGCTGGAACGACGCAAATACCGCGAGACCGAAGTGGTGCCGCTGTATGCGCGGCTGTCGGCGGCCGATCAGGACCGCGTGTTCAACCCCGGCCCGCGCCGGCGTCTGGTGCTCGCGACCAATGTGGCCGAAACCTCGTTGACGGTGCCGCGCATCCGCTATGTGGTGGACCCGGGCTTTGCGCGCGTCAAGCGTTACAGCCCGCGGCAGAAGCTGGACCGCCTGCATATCGAGCCGATCTCGCAGGCCAGTGCAAACCAGCGCATGGGCCGTTGCGGGCGGATCGCCGAAGGAATTTGTTACCGGCTGTATGCCGAGGCGGACTTTGCCGCGCGCCCGGCGTTTACCGACCCGGAAATCCGGCGCTCGTCGTTGTCGGGTGTGATCCTGCGCATGCTGCAACTGGGGCTGGGGCGGATCGAGGACTTCCCGTTCCTGGAAGCGCCGGACGAACGCGCAGTCGCCGACGGCTGGCAGCAGCTGCTGGAGCTGGGCGCGATCGATGCCGATCGGCGCCTCACCACCATCGGTCGCCAGATGGCGCGCCTGCCGGTGGACGTCAAGCTGGCGCGCATGCTGGTGGCCGCACAGCAGCATGGCTGCCTGCGCGAGATGATCATCATCGCCTCGTTCCTCGGCATCCAGGACCCGCGCGAACGCCCGCCCGAAGCGCGCGAGGCGGCCGACAATGCGCATGCGCTGTTTGCCGATGCGCGCTCGGAATTCGTCGGCATCCTGCGCCTGTGGGACGCCTACCGGCAGGTGCACGAAGACCTCACCCAGTCCAAGTTGCGCGATTGGTGCAACCGGCATTTTCTGGGCTTTTTGCGCATGCGCGAGTGGCGCGAACTGCATCGGCAATTGCGGCTGTTGTGCGAAGAGCTCGGCTGGAGCGAGGAGCCGGCCAACGTGATGCTGGCGCCGCTGCTGGCGGGCGCCAGCGCGCCTGCGCGCGAGGATGGTCACAATGCCAACCGGCCGACGCGCGGGCAGCTGCACCGTGCCGCGCGTCTTGCGCGCGAAGGCAAGCCCGATCCGGCTGCGCCACCAGTGCAATCCACCGCTGCGGTGTCCAACAGACAGGCCGAGGCCGCGGAAGTGTCGGCGCGAGCGAGCGAGCGCGAACGCGCTGCGGCATATCAATCGCTGCATCGCGCGCTGCTGGCCGGCTTGCCCACGCAGATCGGCCATCGCGCCGAAAAAGGCGACTTTCTCGCCGCGCGGCAACGCCGGTTCGTGCCGTTCCCCGGCTCGGCATTGGCACGCAAGCCGCCGCCGTGGATTCTGGCCGCCACGCTGCTGGACACGCAGAAGGTCTGGGGCATGACCAACGCGGCAATCGAGCCGGACTGGGCCATCGCCGAGCTGGGGCATCTGCTGGCACGCAAGCATTTCGATCCGCACTGGTCGCGTGCGCAGGGGCAGGTGGTGGCATCGGAGCAGATCAGCCTGTTTGGGCTGGTGCTGGCGCCGAAGAAACCGGTGCATTTCGGCAAGATCGACCCGGCTGCCTCGCACGATCTGTTCGTGCGGCAAGGCCTGGTGACCGGCGAAATCAACACGCGCGCCGCATTCGTGGTCGATAACCTCAAGGTGCTGGAACAGGCGCGCGAGGAAGAGGCCAAGCTGCGTCGCGCCGGCATCGTCGCCGACGAAGACTGGCAGGCGCGCTGGTACCTGGACCGCATTCCGGCCGAGCTGCATTCGGCCAGCGGGCTGGATGCGTGGTGGAAGGGCCTGCCGCCGGACAAACGCCGCAGCCTGCACTGGACCCTGAACGATCTGCTGCCCGGCGAGGGCAGCGAGGCCGATCGCTTCCCGAAGTATTTCCCGCTGGGCGATGCGCGGCTGCCGCTGCAGTACCGTTTCGAGCCGGGTGCGATCGATGACGGCGTCACCCTGGACGTGCCGCTGCATCTGCTCAATGCGCTGGACCCAGCGCGCCTGTCATGGCTGGCGCCTGGCTTTGTCGCCGACAAGGCATCGGCCCTGATCCGCAGCCTGCCCAAGGCGCAGCGGCGCAATTTCGTGCCGGCACCAGATTTCGGGCGTGCGTTCTACGAGGCCTACAGTCTGCCGTCGGCCGACGATATCCGCGGCGAGCTGGCGCGTTTTCTATCCAAGGCCACCGGCGTGCACGTATCGGCGCTGGATTTCGACGAACAATCGCTGGATACGCATCTGCTGATGAACCTGCGTCTGCGCGACGACGACGCCAAGGTGCTGGCCGAATCGCGCGACCTGGACGGCCTGCGTGCACGCTTTGGCGAACGCGCCGGACAGGCATTTGCCGCGCGTGCCGGGCGTGCCCTGGCTGCAGAAGGGTTGCGCGATTTTCCGAGCACCCCGATTCCCGAACAAGTTGCGGGCGAGGCCGGTGTGCCGGCGTACCCGGCCTTGGTGGATCAGGGCGAGGATGCTGCCTTGCGCATCTTTGCCGACCGCAACGACGCTGCGCAGGCGCATCCACGCGGTGTGCGTCGCCTGTTGGAAATCGCGTTGGCCGACAAGATCAAACACGCGCGCAAACAGTTGCCGGTCTCGCCCAAAACCGGCCTGTTGTATGCGGCGATCGAGTCGCAGGAGCGCCTGCGTGGCGATCTGGTCGATGCTGCGCTCAATGCTGTGCTCGCCGACGGGCTGGGCGCGATCCGCGACCCGGCTGCGTTTGCACACCGTCGCGAGGATGCGACCAAGCGCCTGTTCGGCGAAGCGATGGAGCGGCTGAAACTTGCCGAAAGCATCCTGGGGGCGGTTGCCGAGCTCAAGCCGCTGCTGGAAGCGCCATTGATGGGCTGGGCGCGCGGCAATCTGGACGATATGGAGCAGCAGTTGCGTGCATTGGTGCATGCCGGCTTCCTGCGCGACACCCCGGCCGAAGCGCTGGCCAACTACCCGCGCTATCTCAAGGCGATGATCCTGCGGACCGAGCGTGCCAAACGCGATCCGGCGCGCGATCAGTCACGCATGCTCGAGCTCAAGCCGTTTGTGGATGCGCTGGACGATGCTGCCGCGCGTGGATTGCAGCAAGGTGCCGACTGGCAGGCGCTGCGCTGGGATCTGGAAGAGTTGCGGGTGTCGGTGTTCGCGCAGGAGCTCGGCGCCAGGTCCGGCGTGTCGGCAAAGAAATTGTCGCAGCGCGTGGCGGCGTTGCGCGGCTGAGTCGCGCTGCCCGATTGCGTGCGGGCTGCTCGCAGCCCGCTGCAATGGGATCGGTTCGCATGTGCGTAGCGAGTGATGGGCCGGGTGCCTGACCGCCGCAGTCACCATGTCGGTTTCCTGCAGCGCCATGCGCGGCGTGCAGATCAAGCTGCGTAGAAGCGCGGTACATACGCATCGCCAAGCAGCGCAGGCGTCTAGGTATCCAGTACCTGGCGGGTACGGCCACACGGTAATGGCCGCAC
This sequence comes from Xanthomonas sp. 10-10, assembly GCF_040182365.1. Classification (NCBI taxonomy): domain Bacteria; kingdom Pseudomonadati; phylum Pseudomonadota; class Gammaproteobacteria; order Lysobacterales; family Lysobacteraceae; genus Xanthomonas; species Xanthomonas sp. 10-10. Next base: position 3,694,953 of record NZ_CP144460.1, on the reverse strand, counting down.
CCACGACGGCGCCGACGTCAGAACTTCACGTGCAGGCTCGCCATATAGCGCCGCCCGCTCCTGTAGCGGCCAGCCAGATGGTCCTTGTCGCCGAGGTATTGCAGATACTCTTCATCCAGCAGGTTCTGCCCATCGAGCTGCAGCGACCAGTTCGGGCTGAATGCATAGCCGATGCTGGCGCCAAGTTCGGCGTAGTCGTCCACGCTGGCCGGCGCCGCACCGGCCACATAGCCGCCGGCAAGATAGCTGTCGCGCCAGTTGTAGGTCAGCCGTGCATTGAGCGGGCCTTTCTCAAAGTACGGGCTGAACGCCACGCTGTTGCGCGACTGGTACGGCAGCGCATCGCCGGTGTTGTTTTCACCGTTGGCGTAGGTGTAGTTGGCGGTAAGGCCAAAGCCGCTGTCGCCAAAGGGCTGCTGGAATGCGATGTTGAAGCCCTTGACCTTGCCGTCGCCGGCGTTGCGCGGGCGTTGCACGCTGTAATCGCAGTAGCCGTCGGCGGTGCAGCCATTGCTGCCGAGCAATTGCGCCCAGCTCTGCGGTGCGGTGTCGCGTAGCGCGTTGTACTGACGCTCCACGCTGGCACTCGTGTCGATGTAGTTGTCGATCCTCTTGTAGAACACCGACCATGCCACCACGGACTGCTGCGCGAAGTAGTACTCGGCCGATAGATTGAAATTCCACGATTCGTACGGCGACAGCTCCGCGTTGCCGCCGCTGCCGGTCAGTGTGGTGTCGTTGAGGAACGTATTGTTGACCATCTGGTTGTAAGGCGCCCAGGCGATCACCTTGGCCGCGGCAAAGCGGAACACCCAGTCCTGGCTGGTGTCATAGGACAAGGTCAGCGACGGCAGCAGGAAGTCCTCCTTGCGGGTACGCGTCTGCCACAGGCTATCGACATTGGCCAACGACGGTGTGCCGCTGTAGACGAAGCCGCTACCTTCGGTCTTGGAGTCCACATAGCGCACGCCCAGATTGCCGCGCAGGCCGCCGCCGGAGAAATTCAGCTGTGCGTAGGCGGCGTTGTTGGTCTGCTGCAGTGCCCAGCTGTTGTTGAGATAGCTGGCCGGATCCGGTGCGTTGTAATCGACCGGGCTGTTGCGGATCCAGTTCAGCACATTGTTGCGCCCGGCCTGCACGTGCCGGCCGTGGTCGGGATAGAAATCCTGCAGGTCGGTCAGGCCGATCGTGCCGACGTCGGCCAATGTGCCAGGGGTTACCCCGCCGTAGACGTTGAGTTCGAAACGTTCCTCATGCTTGCCATGGCGCACGCCGAGCAGCAGTTGGTTGAACACGCCATCGAACTGCAGGTCCAGGTCCAGTTGCCCGTATGTGTCCTTGCTTTGCGTGGAGAAGATCCCGTTGTTGCCGAACCAGCCGCCGGCCGAGCCCCAGTTGGCCGGGTTGCGCGCAGCTGCAGGGTCGTCGAACTGGATGCCGCGGCGCGTGTCCCAACGGAATCCGCCGTTGTAGAACGGCTCGATGAAGTATTGCGACAGATCCTTGTTTTCGGATTTGCTCTGGCCCACCTGTCCCTTCAATCCCCAGCCATCGCCGGCGAATGCGCCGCGCAGGTCCAGGCCTTTGGTGGTGACTTTCGATTCGCGCACGTTGTTGTCGTAGATCACCGTGCCGCCAAGCGGGTCGGCATTGGCGCCGGAGTGGCCGCTGGTCACCACGCCGTTGCGCACATCGCCGAGCTGGTCCACTGCAGCCACCGTGCCGGCATTCCAGGTCAGAAAGCTGTACATCGACTGGTTGTAGTTGTCGAAATTCTCGTTGATGTACAAGCCGCTGAGGTTGAATTCCAGTGCGTCGCTGGGCTTGAGTTGCAGGTTGACCACCGCGCTGTCGCGCTCGCGGTCCTGCTGGAACCAGGCAGCGTTGATCGAGTTGGGCACATCTGCATCGGCAGGAACCGTGCCTGCGGCGTTGGCAAACGTGCTGGCGGGCGCGTAGCCGAACACCTCCATGCCGCGGCGGTCCACGCGTTCTTCGTAATGCTGCGCGGACACGGCGATGCCCAAGGTTTCTGCCGGGTTTTTCCAGCTGTATAGCAGCGCCGCATTGGGCTTGCCCTTGCTGGCCTGGTCGCTATAGCTGTAGCCGATGGAGCCGGCGATCTCGTTGGCTTCCAGATCCAGTGGTTGGCGCGTGTGCATCAGCACCGTTCCACCCAGGCTGCCTTCGGTCAGCCGCGCTTCGGAGGATTTGAGGATCTCCGCGCGGCCCAGGATCTGCGGCGCCAGCAAGGTGTAATCGAATCCGCGGCTGGGTTGCTCGCCGTATAACCAGATCGCCTGCGCCACCGGGTGGCCATCCAGGAACGACAGGTTCAAGCTGGGGTCGGTGCCGTCGATGCTGACGCGCTCGCCCTGGCCGAAGCGGCGATCCAGGGTGACGCCGGGAATCTGCGACAGCGCTTCGGCCACGTTGGTGCTGGGAAACTTGCCGATGTCTTCGGCGGTGATCGCTTCGGAAATGCCTGCGTTGTTGCGTTTGGTATCCAGGGATTTTTCCAGGCTGGCACGGATGCCGACCACCTGTACGGCATCCAGTTCGGTGGCTTGCTGGCCAGCGCTGTCCTGGGCTTGCGCGGTCACCGCCAACGACAACGCAATCGCACTGCACAGCAGTTTGGTGCTGTCTTTCATGATGTCTCTCCTCATCACGCACAGGGATGGATGGCGGGCCGTGGCTCGCCGGATGCGGGGGCTAGCAACCGCACGTCCGGGAAAACGTGCGGTGGAACGCTTACGACATGTCAGCGTGGTGGTGCAGATACCAGTTGGCCGCACCGAGCACGCCCAGCTGCCCGTGCTCGACCAGCTTGACCGGGATGCGTTCGAGCACCCCGCGCATATTGCCCTTGTCCAGAAAGCGCGCACCGAATGCGCTGGACGCCAGAAAGTTTCCGATCGTCGGCAGGATGCCGCCGGCCAGATAGATGCCGCCAGCGGCGCCGTAGGCCAGCGCCATGTCGCCGACTGCGTGGCCGAGCAGGGCGCAGAACACATGCAGCGTTTTGCGCGCCAGTGGGTCGTCTTCATGCAATGCCGCGTGCGTGATTGCCGCAGGCTGCTGGTGGCGTTGCGGCAAGCCGTGCAGCGCGCACACCGCGGCATACAGCCGCAATAACCCAGGCCCGGACAACACGTGCTCCAGCGGCAGGTAGTGCCGGTCGCGCAGCAGAATGCGCAGCAGCTGATGTTCGTGCGCGTGAGTGCTGGCCAGTGCCACCTGGCCGGCTTCGGTCGCCAGTACGATGGGGCGGGGCTTGGCATCGATCCACACCGCAGCTCCCAATCCGGTGCCTGGGCCGACCACCAGAATCGGCCCGGCGCTACGCGCATGCCGCGGCGTAGGCCCGCTCAGTTGCAGCAGCGCGCGCGGCTCCATCTGCGGCGCTGCGTAGGCAACCGCTTCGAAGTCGTTGACCAGATGCACGTTGCGCAGCTTCAGCGTGGCGCGCAGGCGGGTGGGTGAGATGCTCCAGGGCAGGTTGTTGCTGATGAAGCTGCCGTCGTCCAGCGCAACGCCGGCGCTGGCAATGACGACCGTCTCGACACGGCCGGCCTGCGGCAGGAAGTCGGCCAGGATGGCTTCAAGGCTGACGTACTCGGCGCAGCGATAGGTGCGGTAATGCGCCAGCGCGATGGCGTCCTCTGTCTGCACTACATGACCAAGACGCACATGCGTACCGCCGACATCGGCAGCGATGAAGCCGGCGGCGACAGGAACAACGGGCATGGCAGAAACGTGAGCAGAACGCGAAGTCGCAGCCACATGCAGTCCTTTGGTCCGTCTGATCGGCCGATGCCATCAGCGCGTAGCGGCCTGTTTAGGAGTTGGTGACAACGATGTCAATGGTTCAGTCGGGTTGGATCGATCTTGGTGGCGGGCTCAAGTGCAAAAACCGCGACTGGTGCCGCTTCTGTGCGGACTTCATTGCGCAACGCGGACAAGACGGTGCAGTCGTCGGGTCTGCAGCCTGCATATTGAGGATGTAGCGGCGTGCTCACCTGGTGTGACTACCCGCAGCGATCGTGAGGTGCACGCTCACCGGTGACCCGCCCTGATTCGGGAGTGCCGCAAGGCATCGCGGACAACCGTCCTATCAGGTCGTTGGCGTACCTGACGTCACGCAGCGTCACGGCAGGTCGCGGATCAAGCCCGCTTCCGGAAAATGGCTGACGGCGGCCAGGCGGATCCGTTGCTCGCTCTGACCGCAACCGCAATCACCTTCAACGCGCAGCGGCGCGAGTGGCCATGCCGGGTAACGTGCTGCAGGCGGCGTTGTCGGTGGGCGGCGCGCTGGAAGGATATTGCTGCTTGCCGAGCACGTAGGTCTGGCTGGTGGCGACGAATCCATCCGCATAGGTGGCTTCAACGAAATAGGCGCTCCAACCGACCTCTGGAGTCTGCACCGGCACCGAGACGGTGTTGCCGCGTGCAAGCACGACCGGGGTGGCGCGATAGCGGATGCCGCAGGCGTAGCGGAAGTCGCGCGCCTGCGGATTGGTGGCCGACCATAGCCGCACTTGCGTTGGTCGTTCCGACGAACGGAAACGTATCGTGGCGGCGTCGCCTGTGCGCAAGGTGTCGCTGACTTTTGGCAGCGCGCGCTGCTGCTGCAGCCGTGCAACGAAAGGTACGAGGCTGTCGACGACCGACGCGCGGATGCCGTTGTGCGCGCTGTTGGGCACCATGCGCAAGGCTTTGCTGCCGGGCAACGCGTCATAGAACAACTGCGTGTTGTCCGGCAGGAAAAAATCATCGCCGCTGGCGTTGACGATGTACTTGGGCACCATCAGGCGCTTGCGCTGCGGCGTGCGCAGATAACTCAGCGGATCTTGCACTTGCACCAGTTGCGCAAACGCCGGGGTCTGCAGTTGCGCAGTAATTCCCTGTTTGGCATAGGCGTTGAATGCAATCGGCCAGTTGCCGCCGTATGCCCGGTACATATGGTCCAGCACGGCCGGCATGTTGAGGGTATCGATCACGAACGGCGCCACTGCATCGACGCGTGGGTCGGCGATGGTGGCGTGCCAGCTGGCCCAGCCCCGTTTGGACGCACCGGCAAGAATGAAGCGATGGATCTGTAGCGGTGCCAGCTCGCGCTCGGCCAGGCTCATGGTGCGCGCGATCGCCGCCGTCATCGGCACATGCAGTGGCATGGTCTTGCGTTGCTGCGGCGATTGCAGAAACAGCGACCAGCTGTAGGCCACGCTATCGTCCTCGCGACGCGCGGTGGCATCGCCCTGATACTGCAACGCCTGATTGGGAATATCGCTCAGCGCGATGACCACGGTGCGGCTGCGTTGCGCCAGCGCCGCCAGCGCTTCGGGCGACAGCTCGTTGGCTGGCTGCGCCGCACTCCCTGCGGGCGGGTGACGCGTGCCGTTGGTGGAGATCAGCAACGCACGTGTCTGCAGTGCATCGGCGGGCACATACATCGCCACGTCATGCTGCCAGGTGGCCGGGGTGACCAGTCCTTCAGGCGACCATGTTTGCGAGGTCAGCAGGTACTCGCGCCGCTCGACCCCGGCGATCCGGCTGATGGCGCCTTTCGTGTAGACCAGCGGCTGCTGTTCCACTGCATCGCGATAGCAGACCAGGGCCTGATCGAACCCGACCTCCGGCGCCGTGGCGCAGCGCTCGGCAGCGGTGGACGCCAGCGCCGGCCCTGCGACCAAGGCCAGCAGTGCAATCCCGTAATGTGTCATCAGGCGCATCGGCGTTCTCCGTGAGCGGCGCTGGGGGCGGCGCGATCAAGTGCCCGGTCTGCTGCACCGGACGCAAGCATCGAGCCGGTCGTCAGTGGCAAGTCTGGCACGTACGGCGCATGGATTCGTTGCAGTGCCTACGCCGTGTGCTGGCCAAAACGATGTCGACGTTGTCGGCGAATGGAGGTCGTTTCGTTGACTCACTAGCGTCTCGCAAAGGCGCGCTCGCCTGCGATGGGGTCTGTCGGCAAGCCCTCATCGCACCTCCGCGCGCCTGGATGCGGGCGCCGGGTTTCTATGCTTCGGTAGCACGTTCCGCCGTCCGCACTGTTTGTGCGGGCTAAAACCTGCAGGGGCTAAAACTCGCAGCGAGCAGTCGTCGGGTGGGCAGTGACTGCGCGCTCAACATCGCAGCGTGCGACTGGCCCACGCCATCACGAGTACCGGCCGCGCGCGCCTGACCGCGAGCGCCGTCGTTTTGTTGGCGGCTGTTACTTGATCCGCCGCACTTTGGCAGGGGTGTTGTAGCCCTCGATCTGCAGATACCACACACCGACCAGGCCGGGCTTGATCTTGACCTTGGGAGCGTCCTTGCGCGCGCCGGCGAGGCTGGCTGCGTCGGTCTGTTCCCACTCCTGACCATTGGCCAGGGTATAGATGCGGCCTTTGGAAAAGCCCTTGAACTCGCCGACGATGCTGCTTTCGATCGGCTCCTTGCTGCCGAAGTCGAAGAAGCCACGGTTCTTGACGATGATTTCCTGGCGGCCGGCCTCCTTGGCCTGTTCGACCACGACGGCGGCTTCCTTGGCTACCTTGCCCTGGAGCCAGTCGTTGAGTGCGGCCAGTTCGCCGGCATCGAGCTTGTCCAGGCCGGCGGCCTTGAACTGTTCGGCGCTCATCTGCGACTGCAGATCGCCGTGCACTGCGCGCTGCGCCAGGGCCGGGGTGGCGGTCAATGCAAGAGACAGGCAGACCAGCAGGGGAATGCGGCGCACGAGCGACATGGAAGCCATCCGACAGGAAAGAGGTGGCTAGTGTAGACGCTGTTTCGTGCCGGCCGACGCCGCTCAGTCCAGGCTGTCTGCAGTGGCCGCTGTCGCATGTGCGGGGCGGGCGGGACGGCGATAGATGAATTCCGGCGGCGACGCGGCCGCCTCGGTGTCGGCAAGAGCGCGCACCTGGGCATGGTCGGGCGAACGTTCGCATACCGGATCCAGCGTGCCGGCATCGCCACTGAGCGCCAACGCCTGGCAGCGGCAGCCGCCCCAGTCGATCTCGCGCTTGGGACAGCCCTGGCAGACCTCGGGCATCCATGCGGTGCCGCGAAACCGCACGAACGCCTCGCCGTTGTTCCAGATATCGGCCAGCGAGCGGTCGCGCAGGTTGTCGAAACGCATGCCGTCGATGGTTTCGGCCGCGTGGCAGGGCAGTACGTCGCCGCGCGGGGAAATATTGACGAAGCGCTGCCCCCAGCCACCCATGCAGGGTTTGGGTTGGCGCGCGTAATAGTCGGGGGTGACGAAGTCGATCGCCAGGCGGTCGCCGAGCTCGCGGCGCGCGGTTTCCACCGCGCCAATGGTGGCCATCAGCTGCTCGCGGCTGGGCATCAGCGCGGCGCGATTGCGCAGACCCCAGCCGTAGTACTGGGTGTGCGCCACTTCGATGCGCTCGGCCTGCCATTCCAGCGCCAGCGCAATCATGCCGGGCACGCGCTCGGCGTTATGCCGGTGCAGTACCGCGTTGAGCGTCAGCGGCAGCCCGCGCGCGCGCACGGCCGCGGCGAACTCGCGTTTCTTCGCCAGGCTATTGCGATAACCGGCGATGCGGTCGGCACCGGCCGGGTCGACGTCCTGCACGCTCAGCTGCACATGCTCCAGCCCGGCCGCCCGCAGCTGGTCCAGCATCGGCTCGCCGCCGGCCACGCCGGAGGTGATCAGGTTGCTGTACAGCCCGAGCGCGCGTGCATGCGCCACCAGTTCGGGCAGATCCTTGCGCAACATCGGCTCGCCGCCGGAAAAGTGCGCCTGCAGCACGCCCATGTCGGCCGCCTGCTGCAGCAGCGAGCGCCAACCGGCGGTGTCCATTTCCTCACGCAGCGCGGCCAACGCAATCGGGTTGGAGCAATACGGGCACGCCAGCGGGCAGCGATGGGTCAGTTCGAGCAATACCGATAGCGGTGGCGGTGCGGTCGTCATAGCCGTAGCAGACGTTTCTGATGCAGGGTGGTGGTGAGTTCGATCACGTCCACTTCGATCTCGGTGGCGTCGGCATCGAATTCTGCGGCGAGTTCCTGCGCGATCTGCGCCAGCGAACGTGCGCCATCGAAGCGCTGCGCCACCACCAGCGCGATCTCGTCGAGCTCGACCACACGCTCGGGTGCAAGCAGCACCCACTGGTCGCGTGCACGGTCATGCTGCAGGCGCACGCCCGCGCGCAGGGCCGGCTGACTCTCGCGGGTAATGCCGCTCACGCAGCGGCCCGGCGGGCGTCGCGATCGGGCACAAATGCGTCCGGCCACACGATGCCTGGCGCGACATAGGCCACGTGCAAGGCATCCAGCTGCGCCCACAACACCGAGCATTTGAAATGCAGGGCGGCTTTCACCAGCTGCTGCTTTTCGACCGTATCGGCATGCTGCTTGACGTAGTCGAGCGCGAAATCCGAATCGCGTGGCGCCTCGGTCAGCCGGTGCTCGAAGTACGCCAGCGCTTCGGGCGAGACGAAGTCGTAATGCTTGAGCATGCCGGCCACGCGCTGACCGATGATGTTGGGAGCGAACAATTCGGTGAGCGAGGAGGCGATCGCCTCGAGCAGGCTTTTTTCGCGGACAAAGTGCAGATACGCCTGCGCCGCAAAGCGCGTGCCGGGCAGCAAGGCGCGTCCGGATTCGACCAGGCCGCGATCCAGGCCCAGCGCGTCGGTCAGATGCAGCCAGCGCGCGATGCCGCCATCGGTGGCGCTATTGCCATCGTGGTCGAGGATGCGCTGGCGCCAGATCCGCCGCAGCGCCGGGTCTTCCATGCGCGCCAGGATCGCGGCGTCCTTCAATGGAATGCAGCGCTGGTATTCGAAGCGATTCAGCGCCCAGGCCTGCACCTGGCCGCGATCGAGCTTGCCGTCGTGCAGCAGGGCGTGAAACGGGTGCTGGTCGTGATACAGACGAGCGCCGATCGCACGCAGATCCGCTTCCAGTTGGTCGGGGGTGAGCAGGGCGGTCACAGCGTGATCTCCAGGCCGTCGTGGGCAACATCCCAGCCGCTGGCACGCGCACTGGCGTATTGCGGCGAGTGGATGTCGAGCACGGGATTGGTGGTGTTGATATGGATGAAAATCTTGCGTGCCACATTCAACGACGCGAACGCGGCGATGCTGCCATCGGGGCCGTCGATGCTCATGTGGCCCATGCGCTGGCCGGTTTTCTGGCTCACGCCCAGTTGCACCATCTCATCGTCGCGCCACAGCGTGCCGTCGAAAAACACCAGCTCGGCGCCGTGCAGGCGCGCGCGTAGTGCGTCGGTCATCGCCGCGCAGCCGGGGATGTAATGCACGCGGTGCTGGCCATCGTCGATGGTCAGCCCGAGGGTTTCTTCATTGGAGCCGGCCAGGTCGCCGCCGCTGCGCGACTCCATGAACAGCGGTACCTTGCCCGGCACCGAGAAGGGCGTGAGTTGCAGGCCCGGCAGCGATACCGGTGTGTCCAGCGCAAACGGCTGGCGCGTCACGTGGTGCGGGTTGACCGCATCGAAAATAGGGTTTTGCGACAGCAGGTCCAGCACCCGGCTGCTGGCATGCAGCGAGAACGGCTGGCTTTCGCGCATCGACAACAGCCCGGCGATATGGTCGATCTCGCCACTGGTCAACAGCACCGCCTCGATCGGGGAGTGACGCAGACCGTGCTGCGGCCACAACGCGGGTGTGGCGAGAATCTGCTGGCGGAAATCGGGTGAAGCATTGATCAGCACCCAGCGCTTGTCATCGGCACTGACCGCGATGCTGGCTTGGGTACGACGTTGGGCACCGTCTGCTTGTTGCCATGCCCGCTGACTCGCGGGGGTGTGGCAATTCCACTGCGGGTGCCCACCGCCGGCCGCCGATCCCAGAACGATGATGCGCATGGAAACTGTTACCTAATCTGCCGGCAGGTGCCGGTCATGCATCAAGAGGAAAGGCGGCTGGTGCGATCGAGACGTGCCGGATCAAAACTCGCCAGAGACGTAGCAGTTGATTTCGGCGCCACAGTTGACTTCACGAACGACAGGCTTCTTCCAGGTCTTCATCGGCTACCTCGCAGTGGATGGAAAAACGCCGTCGCGGCGTAATGCAGCGATGACGTGGACCGAGCATAGGCAGCCGGTTTACTCCAATTGTAAAGAGCTTGTAAAAAGCCGCGATCGCGTCGCAATTGGCTTGGCGCGCTGACGCCAATCCATCGCAGAGCGGTTGCGAATCAAGGCCTTGGCGGGTGAACCGGGCATAAGCGCAGGCAGGCTGCCGGCAGCCGTTTGCGCGGAAATTGCGCGTTGTGGAGAAGGTGACGCGCACGTTACCGTAGCGATCAGACCCCAGTGATTGCCGGCCGCCGTGTCCACCGTTGTGACCAGTTCCTCATTCGAACGCCTGCATGCCTTGCTGCAGCGCCCGGCCCTTGCGTCGATTGCGCCGGCATTACGCGATGCATTGGCGCAGGCCTGGCAGGATGCGCCGCCCGCGCAGGCCGACGGCGTGCCGTGGGCATTGCTGGCCGACACGCTGGACGTGCTGGCATCGCTGGCAGCCGACGAGGCGACGTTGATTGCGGCACTGCTGTTCGACCTGCCTGCGTTACGTGGGGCGGTGGCTGGCCTGCCCTGGCAACCGGTGGAGCGGCGGGTGGCGGTAGAAGGGCTGCTCGACGGTCTGGATGCGGCCGACCAGGTGTGGGCGTTGCACGCCGGGCGCGAGGCCGGGCGCAACAGCGAGGGCTTGCGGCGGCTGCTGCTGTCCATCATCCACGATCTGCGCGTGGTGCCGATCCTGCTGGCGCGGCAGTTGGCGCGCATGCGTGTGGCCGACCGTCTCAGTGAAGAACAGCGCCGCGCGCTGGCCCAGCTCACCCGCGACATTCATGCGCCGCTGGCCAACCGGCTGGGCATCTGGCAAGTGAAGTGGGAGCTGGAAGACCTGGCCTTCCGGCACCTGGAACCGGACACCTACCGCCGCATCGCGCGCGAAGTGGACGAAACCCGGGTGGCGCGCGAGCGCTATCTGGAAGCGGTCAAGCGCACCTTGTCGGCGGCGCTCGCCCAGCAGGGCCTGCGCGCAGAGGTGAGCGGGCGACCAAAGCACATCTACAGCATCTGGCGGAAGATGCAGAAGAAGCGACTGTCTTTCGATCAGTTGTACGACATCCGCGCGGTGCGCGTGATGGTCGAGGACGTGGCGGCCTGCTACGCCGCCCTGGGGGCGGTGCATTCGTTGTGGGCACCGGTGCCCAGCGAGTTCGACGATTACATCGCCCGGCCCAAAGCCAACGACTACCGCTCGCTGCATACCGCCGTGGTCGGCCCGGAAGGGCGCACCATCGAAATCCAGATCCGCACCCACGAGATGCATGCGCAGGCCGAGCTCGGCGTGGCCGCGCACTGGAAATACAAGGAAGGCGGCAAGGGCGGCGAAAAAGCCTTCGACCGCAAGATCCTGTGGATGCGCCAGTTGCTGGAGCAGGTGCAGGAAGGCGAGCACGGCGAGCTGGCCGGCGCGCTGGATGCCGAGCTGATCGAAGACCGCGTGTATGCGCTGACCCCCAAGGGCGAGGTCATCGATTTGCCGCAGGGCGCCACGCCGCTGGATTTCGCCTATCACGTGCACACCATGGTCGGGCATCGCTGCCGCGGCGCCCGGGTCAACGATCGCATCGTGCCGCTGACCTACCGGCTGCGCAGCGGCGACCGGGTGGAGATCATGACCGCCAAGGAAGCCGACCCGCGTCGCGACTGGCTGCTGGCATCCAACGGCTTTCTGGCCAGCGGGCGCTCGCGCGACAAGGTGCGCGCGTGGTTCCACAAGCTCGACCGTGCGCGCAATGTGCAGGCGGGCAAGGACCTGCTCGATCGCGAACTCAAGCGTCTGGGCCTGCAACACGCCGATCTGAGCGTGGCGACGCGCAAGTTCCATGCGGAAAACCTTGACGATCTGTATATCCAGGTGGCGCTGGGCGATACCGGGCCGAACCAGGTCAGCCGTGCGCTGCTGGAAGCCGAGCGCGCCGCCTCGCAACCTGCAGTGCCGCCGCCGCCGCGACCCACCGCGCGCCGCGAGGGCTTGGGCAAATCCAAATTCACCGTAGAGGGCGTGGGCAATTTGCTGGTGCAACTGGCGCGGTGTTGCCAGCCGGTGGCCGGCGAGCCGATTGCCGGTTACCTCACCCGCGGCCGCGGCATCACCGTGCACCGCACCGACTGCGCGGCGTTGGCACGGCTGGCTGCCGCCCACCCGCAGCGCGTATTGCCGGTGGAGTGGGGCAAGGCCGGCAGCGGTTACGAGGTGGATGTGCAGGTGCGTGCGGTGGACCGCCGCTGGCTGCTCAAGGACATCACCAACCTGATCGCGCAGGAAGATGCGCACGTGCTGGAAATCAACAGCGACAACGTGCGCGACACCGGCAGGGCGCAGCTGCGCCTGCGGCTCAAGGTCAGCGACTACGACCAGCTGTCCGCCTTGCTCGGCAAGCTGGATGCCTTGCCTGGCGTGAATGAGGTGCGGCGACTGGGCTGAGCGCGGGTAGGCGGCGTCGCCGCTGGTCGGGGCGCATCATCGACTGCCTCTGCGCGCGTTGCGCTTTCGAACGTGGCGTGCGTGGCCGCCGTGGGGCGGAAACGCGTGCCTGTCAGGCTCCCCGGGCCGCCTGCAGATGCCTGGAGGATGCATCGATGCACCGGGCCAGTCCGGGCAGCGCGCCGGCTCCCGTCGCGTTTGCCTTGACCAATCCCAACTCCCGAATCCGCCCCTCCTGCCCACCCACACCGTCTTCGCGGCACAGCCAGCTACCATAGGCACGTGAACGCGTCCCCGTCAGGTCGCGCCAAGGATGGACGCCACCGCATGTTTTCCCTGCCGCGCTGGGTCAGGTCGCCGCGCCTTTGGGCGCCGTTGCGCAGCCTTGCGCTGTGGCGCGTGGTGCTGGTACTGGCCGCCTGCCTGCTGTTGAGCGTCATCGCGGCGCGCAAGCCGTTGGGCGATTTGCTGTGGCCGGACACCCGCATCCAGCAATTGCTGCAACGTGGCGATGCGGCGCTGTCGCGCGGCAAGCTCAGTGCCGCCGACGGCAGCGGTGCCCAGGAACTGTTCACCGCTGCGCTTGCGTTGGATAACGATCGCAGCGAGGCGCGCATCGGTTTGGCGCGGACCGGCATGGCGGCCGTGGTGCAGGCGCGTGCCGCGATCGCGGCCGGCGATGCGGTCGCCGCGCAGCGCACGCTGGCGCTGGCAACCGCACTGGAGGTGCCGCAGGCGCAGATCGCGCCGGTCGCGCTGCGGCTGCGTCAGTTGCAGGCACGCAGCGCCGGACTGGATGCCCTGCTGGCGCAGGCCGCTGCGGCCCAGCAGCAAGGTCGCCTGGAAGGCACGCCCGACAGCGCGCTGCCGCTGTATCAGCGCATCCTGACCCTGGCGCCCGACCGCACCGACGCGCTGGAAGGGCGCGAAGATGCCCTGACCGATCTGTTGGCGCAGGCGCGTCATGCGCTGGCGCGCGACGCCCTCGGCGAGGCGGCGGCCTTGCTGGCCGCCGCCAAGCGCTACGACGCCGGGCACGCCGACGTGCCGTCGACCGAGGGGCACTATCACCGTGTGCTGGATCAGCGCCGGCAGCGCGCCGAGGCATTGTTGCGCCGTGGTCGCCTGGCACCTGCGGCACGCGATTTCAACGCGGTGCTGGCGGCCGAGCCGGAGGATGTCGGTGCGCATCGCGGGCTGGAACGGGTGGCCAGCGAATACGCCGCGCAGGCAGGCCGGCAGGCCGCGGATTTTCAGTTCGACGCGGCGATGCAGTCGCTGCAACAGGCGCAGTCGCTGGTGCCGGGTGCCGCATCCATCGCCCAGGCCGAGCAGGCCATCGCGCGCGCCCGCGATGCCCAGCGCGGCCCGGAAACGGGTCTGTCACGCGGCGTTCGCGAGCGCCGTTTGCGGGGGCTGCTGCAACGTGTTGCCGATGCCGAAGCGCGCCAGCAATGGATGACGCCACCCGGTGTCAGCGCCTACGACGCGGTGCGCGCGGCGCAGGCACTGGCACCGCGCGACCCACGCGTACTGCAGGCCGCCGCGCGGGTGGCGCCGGCCAGCCAGCGCTGTTTCGAAGACGAACTACGCAACAACCGGCTGCGCGCCGCGCGCGGCTGCCTGGATGCCTGGCAGGCATTGACCCCGAATGGCGATGCGCTGGCCGGCGCGCGTCGACGTCTTGCGCAGCGCTGGGTTGCGGTCGGCAGCGAGCGCCTGGGCCAGGAGGATGCGGCGTTCGCACGCCGTGCGCAGGAACAAGCGCATCAGCTGGATCCCGGTTTGCCGGAGTTGGCCGAATTCACGCGCCGGGTCAGGGCGGTGGCGGAGCAGCGCTGAGGCGTGGGTTGTCGTCGTTGGCGTTCGGCCTGTGGACGCCGGCGGTAGGTGGCGACCAGGCCGCAAGACATCCCGGCTGTCGATCCCTTCTGGCGTCGGGAGAAGGTGCCCGAAGGGCGGATGAGGGTGCGCGCGAAGCATCGCGATCCATATCTGCCTTCGTCGTTGCGATGGGCCAATCCCGTCACCCATCAAGCGCTGCGCGCGCCCGCATCAGGGCAGCCCGCAATCCTCCGCGCAGCACGACCAATGCATCTGCCCGATCCGCAACGGGCCAGTCGCTCACCCGCGGCGCCGTTCACCCCGCGATAAACAGCTCGCGGACCGTTGCGCGCGCTGCATCCAGCGAGAAGTGTTCGGCCACGTTGCGCAGGCCGTTATCGGCCAGCTTCTGCCATTGCGCCGCGTCCTGGTACAGCCGCACGATGGCATTGGCGAAAGCATCGGCCTCATCGGCCACGCAGACATCCTCGCCATCGCGCAGATGCATGCCTTCCACCGCGCAGGTGGTGCCGACCACCGGTTGACCATGCGCCATGCTCAGGTTGATCTTGCCCTTGACCCCGGCACCGAAGCGCAGTGGGGCGACCGCAATGCGGGCGCTGTCCATGAACGGCACCAGATCCGGCACATGGCCGTGCAGGCGCACGCCGGGGCATTCTTCCGCGAGCAGCTTCAGCGCTTCCGGAAGATCCGCGCCGATGCAGTGAAACTCCACAGTGGGCAGGTGCGCGCGTACCTGCGGAAAGATCGCGCTGATGAACCATTGCACCGCATCTGCGTTCGGCGGATGCCGGAAGCCGCCCACGAACACCAGGTCGCGGCGTTGTTCGAAGCTGTGGCCGCTGCCGGCGACCTCGTGCAGGTTGGAGAGCAGGGCGGTGCGGATCTGCGGCGCATCCGCGTGCAATTGCGCCTGTTCGGCGGCAGACACCAGCACGGTGACGTCGGTGGCCGCCATGATCTCCAGCTCGCGGACCCGGGTACGTTCGGCGCTGCGCAGCAGATTGGCGTCGCCGGCGAGCTCGGCGCCGCGGCGCTCGCGCAGGTAGTGCAGGTCGACGGTGTCGAACAGTGTGCGTGCCTGCGGCGCGTACTGTTTCAACAGCGGCAGGCAGGCGTGGGCAACGTGATGGCGTACCAGCAGCACCACTGCAAAGCGCGCGCCGTGCGTGCGCAACCAGCTGCCGATGCCGTCCAGGAACGGCGCGTACCAGACCTCCACGCCCAGCTGCTGCAGCGCCTGGGTATGGCGCCCGGCATGTTCGCGCCGGGTCGGCACGAACACCACATGTGCGCCTTCTTCGCGCAGCAGCCGGATCAGATTGAACTGCCGCAGCGATCCGGAATCGCGATCCGGCTGCGGCACGCATTCGTCCAGGATCAGCACCTGGCGTTGCGCGCGATGCAGGTGCGCCGGGCCGGGCACCGTGCCGACCGGCAACTGCGTCGCCAGCGCCTGCTGCCATTTCTCGGCAAAAACCGCCTGATTGCGCACCTGATAGGCCTTCACTCCGGTACGCGTGTCGGTGCCGTTGCTGGTGCCTTCGTCATGCACCACCACGCTGGCCGGTTGCACCAGGACCTGACGCCCGGCAGCGCGCACCGCAAAGGCCAGGTCGGTGTCTTCGTAGTAGGCGGGCATGTAGCGGCGGTCCAGGCCGCCCAGGGTCGTCAGCAACAGCGCTCGCGGCAGCGCAATCGCCGCACCGGAGCAGTAGTCCATCGCGCGGACATAGGCATAGCGCGGGTCGTCGGCCGACTCGAAGCGGCCGTAGCTCCAGGCGCTGCCGTCGCCGAAGACCACGCCGCCAGATTCTTGCAGGCGTCCGTCCGGGTACACCAATTGCGCGCCGACCAGGCCGGCGTCCGGATACGCGGCAAACGTGTCGATCAGCCGATCCAGCCAGCCGGGCTGCGGAATGGTGTCGTTGTTGAGCAGCACCACGTACTCGCCGCGTGCCAGCGCGATCCCGTCGTTGCAGGCAGCGATGAAACCGCCGTTGCTGGCGCGCAGGTGGTACCGCAGGCCGGCGATCTGCGGCAGCTGCACGGCGGTGGCATCGCTGCTGCCGTCGTCCACCACGACGATCTCCACCTCCCGCTGCGGCGGATGCGCAGCCAGCGCACGCAGGCAGGCCAGGGTATGGGCGATGTGGTCATAGACCGGGATCACCACCGTCACGCGCGGCGCGGCGCTGTGCGGCACGGCAAATGCGGCAAACGGCGTGGCGTCGGGCAGCCACAACGGTGTGCCGAGCGCGACCGGGGGGGGCTGCGTGTGCACCCGAATGCGCTGCCAGGTCGCACGCCATCCGCGTGTGCGCATGCTGGCCACGCTGCGGTGGATCAGGCCGAGCACGCGATTGAACAGATAGCGCGCATCGGCCAGTGACATCGACATTGCGTTGAAACTCCAGCGGAGAGACGGGTGAGCGTAGCGGGCAGGTGGTGCGATGGCACAGCCGGCCGACAACCTCTGCCAGTGTAACGAGAGGGCACAGGCCGCGCCGAGCACAGGCTCCGCTGGCGCGGAGGCGGGCGTTGGCGTTTGTTAGCCGCGCTTAAGTCGGCGGGGCCAGCGCGGCGCAACCACGACAGCGCTGCGCTAGACTCGCCGGACTCTACATTTTCGCATCCCCGTGCCCCGACGCTACGACCACGACGATTCCGACGACTTTCAGGACGACTCCAACGCGCAAGGCTCCCGCTGGCAACGCAGGCTGATTGTCTGGGGCTTTGCCGCGATCGCGCTGGCGCTCGGTTTCCTGATCCCCTACACGGTGTATCTGAACAAGCAGGTCAGCCAACGCTTCGGCGAGCTGCGTTGGCAGATCCCGACCCGTGTGTACGGGCGCCCGCTGGTGCTGGTGCCCGGCAATGCGCTGGATGCGGCCACGCTCAAGACCGAACTCGACGCGGCGTCCTACCGCGACGACGGCCAGGCCAAGCTGGCCGGCACCTATCTGCAGGAAGGCAGCCGCTTCACCATCGCCAGCCGCGGTTATATCGATGTGGATGGGCGCGTGCCTGCGCGGCGGGTGGAAGTCAGCCTTTCCGGCGGGCGCGTGGCCAGCCTGCGCGACGCCGGCGACCGCAAGGCGCTCAAGAGCGCGCGGCTGGACCCGGCGCGCATCGCGACGCTGTATGGACAAAAGCAGGAAGAGCGCCGCCTGGTGCGCATGGAAGAAGTGCCCGAACTGCTGGTGACCGGCTTGCAGGCGGTGGAAGACCGCGACTTCAACAGCCACCACGGCATCGATCTGAGCGGCATGGTGCGGGCGGCCTGGATCATGCTGCGCTCCGGCGGCCAGGTCCGTCAGGGCGCCAGCACCCTGACCCAGCAGCTGGCGCGCAGCGGTCTGCTCGGCATCGGCAAGGAGCAGACGGTCACGCGTAAATTCAACGAGATTCTGTACGCGGTGATCATGGAGGCGCGCTACGACAAGCGCACCATCCTGGAGGCCTACCTCAACCAGGTCTATCTGGGCCAGCGCGGCGGGCAGGCCATCCACGGCGTGTCGTCGGGTGCGGAGCTGTGGTTCGGCCGCGAGCTCACCTCGATGACCACCGAGCAGATCGCGCTGCTGATCGGGCTGGTCAAGGGGCCGTCGTATTACGACCCGCGGCGCAATCCGGAGCGCGCGCTGGACCGGCGAAACTTCGTGCTGGGCAAGCTGCACGAGAACCAGCTGATCGACGATGCCGAGTACAAGCGCGCGCTGGCTGCGCCGCTGGGCGTGCCCACCGAACCGGGCCTGGTCGCGGCCAACCGCTTCCCGGCCTATGTGGACCTGGTGCGCCGGCAGCTGGCTCACGACTATCCCGAAGGCGTGCTGCAGGGCGCCGGCATGAGCGTGCTCACCGGCATGTCGCCGTCCGCCCAGGCCTATGCCGAAGGCGCGGTGACCGGCACCATCAAGCGGCTGGACAACAAGAAACGTCCGCCGCTGCAGGCCGGCCTGGTGGTGACCGATGTGCACAACGGCGATGTGCTGGCAGTGGTCGGCAGCCGCGATGTGGCCAAGCCCGGCTTCAATCGTGCGGTGGAGGCGCAGCGGCAGGTGGGCTCGTTGCTCAAGCCGTTCGTCTATCTGCTGGCACTGGCTTCGCCGGACCGCTGGGCCTTGTCCAGTTGGGTCGACGATTCCCCGGTGACGGTGCAGCTCAGCCGGGGCAAGACCTGGTCGCCGGGCAATTCCGACAACCGCAGTCACGGCACGGTGCGGCTGGTCGATGCACTGGCGCATTCGTATAACCAGGCCACGGTGCGGGTGGGCATGCAGGTCGGCGCCGATCGCGTGGCGCAATTGATCCAGGTGCTGGCCGGCATCAAGGCCGACCCGAACCCCTCGCTGATCCTGGGCGCGACCGATCAGAGCCCGTACGGCATGGCGCAGCTGTACCAGTTCCTGGCGGCCGGTGGCGAGATCCAGCCGCTGCATGCGGTGCGTGGCGTGCTCGATCCGCAGGGCAAGTTGCTCAAGCGCTACGACAAGACGCCGGCACCGGCGCAGGAAGGCGACTCGGTGGCGGCCAACCTGATCAGCGTCGCCCTGCAGCAGGTGGTCAGCGGCGGTACCGCGCGGCAGCTGCTGGGCGATGGCCTGGGGCGCCTGTCGCCTGCGGGCAAGACCGGAACCTCAAACGATGGCCGCGACAGCTGGTATGCCGGCTATACCGGCGACCATCTGGCGGTGATCTGGATGGGGAACGACCAGAACGCCGAGACCGGCCTGTACGGCGCCACCGGCGCGATGCGGGTGTGGTCGAGCATCTTCGCGCGCCTGCCCAGCGCGCCGTTGAAGGTGAACGGCAAGGGCCTGGACTGGCAGTGGGTGGACGCGGCCGGCACGGGCGTTACCGATGCCGGCTGCCCGGGCGCGCGGCAGTTCCCGTTCGTGGTCGGCTTCACGCCGGCCTATGCGTCGTGCGCCGGCAATGCGCCCTCCATCGAAGGCGTGCCCGACGATGGGTCCGCACCTGCCGAGCAATCCAGCGGCGGCGGCTGGCGGCGTTTCTTCGGATTGGAAAAGAAGCCGGAAGAACCCGCACCGGCGCCCGCGTCGGCGCCCCCTGCACATTGACTGGAGTGACCCCATGATCCGATTGCATCGCCTTGTTGCCCTGATCGGCGTGCTCGCCGCAGTCACTGCCTGCGTCAGTGCGCCGCCCGCGCCGCCGCCGACGCCGGTGGACCCGACCACGCCGACACAACGGCTGTTGCTGATCGAGCGCGAAGCCGGCGTGGACGACACCGAGCTGTCGGTGCAGCCGCTGCGCGACCCGCAGGTGGACGACCTGCGCGAGAGCGCCAAGGCCAAGCGCCAGGCCGGCGACCTGCCCGATGCAGCGGCGGCGCTGGATCAGGCGCTGAAGTTGGTGTCCGGTGACCCGGCAATCTTGCAGGAGCGTGCCGAAGTGGCCGTGCTGCAGGCCGATTGGCCGGCGGCCGAACGCTTTGCCAACCAGGCAGTGGAGCTGGGTTCCAAGACCGGCCCGCTGTGCCGTCGTCATTGGGCCACCATCGAGCAATCGCGGCTGGCGCGTGGCGAAAAGGAAAATGCCGCCTCGGCCAAGGCGCAGATCGCCGGTTGCACCGTGCCGGGCGTAAAACGCTACTGAGTGCGTGCCCTACCGGTTGCGCTGCAGGCAGCGTGACCGGCCCGGCCGGCTGCGCCATGCGGGAGTGGGATGTGTGGCTGCATCCTGCGGTGCGCGGACAGGTCGACTCGATCGGGGCGCCCACCGCCGCGTCGCAGCGGGCCTGAAGTCTTCGAGTGTGATGCGTTGATTGCCACGCGCATGGCATGGGCCATCCTCCTCGTCGTCTGCAAGTCGCCGATGCATGCCGGCCCAACCGCCGGGTGAGGAGTGTGCAATGCCGGCCGGGATGCACACCCTGTGCGTGGAATGGGGTGGGCGGTGTAGCGACGACCACGCAACAGCGCCTAGGACACACCGATGACGCAACGGCCACTGCGCAACTACTGCATCGAAAGCCTGTGGAATGTCGAGGGCCATCCTCGTCAGGCGCGGATGGCGCGGCGCAGTCACAAGGTCGCCACATCGCCGGCTACGTGCGCCGCAGCCGCCTTGCCGCGATGAAGTGTTTACCGGCTGCTGCAGGCCCGATCCAGGCAGCATCCCCGCGCACGCGCTAGGCTGTCGTGCTTCATCTTTCGCATTCTCCTTGGTCTCATGTCCCAACTTGCCACTGCCAGCATCGAGGCGCTCAGCGAGGGCGGGGCGCTTGCGCGTCAGCTCGATGCGTTTGCGCCGCGCGATGCGCAGTTGCGCCTGACCGGCGCCATCGCCGAGGCGTTCGAGCAGCGCGACGTGCTGCTGGCCGAGGCCGGCACCGGTACCGGAAAAACGTACGCATATCTGGTGCCGGCATTGCTGTCGGGCCTCAAGACCATCGTCTCCACCGGCACGCGCGCGCTGCAGGATCAGCTGTTCCACCGCGACCTGCCGCGCGTGCGCGCCGCGTTGGGCATCGGGCTGCGCAGCGCGCTGTTGAAAGGCCGCGCCAATTACCTGTGCAAGTACCGCACCCAGCAGGCGCGCGGCGAGCCGCGCCTGGCCACGCCCGAGCAGGTGTCGCAATTCCAGCGCATCGTGGCCTGGAGCGGGCGTACCCAGTACGGCGACATGGCCGAGATGGACGCCTTGCCGGACGATTCGCCGCTGCTGCCGATGGTGACCTCCACTGTCGACAACTGCCTGGGCACCGAGTGCCCGTTCTACGGCGAATGCTTTGTGGTGCAGGCGCGCCAGCGTGCGCAGGCCGCCGATCTGGTCGTGGTCAATCACCATCTGCTGCTGGCCGATCTGGCGCTCAAACAGGAAGGCTTCGGCGAGATCCTTCCGGGCGCGCAGGCGTTTGTCATCGACGAAGCGCACCAGCTGCCGGAGCTGGCGGCCAATTTCTTCGGCGAAAGCTTCGGCATGCGCCCGTGGCAGGAGCTGGCGCGCGATTGCATGGTCGAAGCGCGTCTGGTCGCCGGCGCGCAGGCCAGTCTGCAGGAGCCGATCCTGGCCCTGGACGAAGCCTTGCGCGGCTTGCGTGCCGGCATGGAAGGCCTGCCGCCGCGCGGCACGCAATGGCGTGCACTGGCCAAACCGCAGGTGCGCGAAGGGTTCGATGCGGTGCTGTCGGCATTGGCGCGATTGGCCGAATCGCTGCTGCCGTTGCGCGAGGCCTCGCCGGGATTCGATGGCTGCACGGCGCGCGCGCAGGAAGCGTTGAACAGGTTGTCGCGCTGGCTGGGCGAGGACGTGGCGGTGGCGGATTTCGCGCAGGATCCGCCGGAACAAACCGTCGACAACGATGTGCTCTGGTATGAGCTGAGCCCGCGTGGATTCCGTTGCCAGCGCACGCCGCTGGACGTGTCCGGGCCGCTGCGCGAGCACCGCGAAAAATCGCAGGCGGCCTGGGTGTTCACCTCGGCCACGCTGGCGGTGGGCGGCGAGTTCGACCACATCGCGCTGCGGTTGGGCTTGAACGACCCGGTGACCTTGCTGCAACCCAGTCCCTTCGACTGGGGACGTCAGGCGTTGTGCTACCTGCCGCCGAACCTGCCCGATCCGGCCGCGCGCGGTTTCGGTACGGCCTTGATCGCGGCACTGACCCCGGTGCTGGAAGCTTCCAATGGCCGTGCGTTCCTGCTGTTCGCTTCGCACCGTGCGCTGCGCGAGGCGGCCGAAGCGCTGCGTGGTGCGCCGTGGCCGCTGTTCGTGCAGGGCGAAGCGCCACGCGCGACGTTGCTGCAGCGCTTTCGCGATTCCGGCAACGGCGTGCTGCTGGGGTCGGCCAGTTTCCGCGAAGGCGTGGACGTGGTCGGCGACGCCTTGAGCGTGGTGGTGATCGACAAGTTGCCGTTCGCCGCGCCCGACGACCCGGTGTTCGAAGCGCGCCTGGACGCGATCCGCCGCGAGGGCGGCAACCCGTTCCGCGACGAGCAATTGCCGCAAGCGGTCATCGCGCTCAAGCAGGGCGTGGGCCGGCTGATCCGCAGCGAGACCGACCGCGGCGTGCTGGTGCTGTGCGACCCGCGATTGGTGAACAAGAGCTACGGCCGCACCTTCATGAAATCGCTGCCGCCGTTTGCGCGTACGCGCGAGATAGACGAAGTGCGGGCGTTTTTTGGCGCCGCCGCGCCGCTGGGCGACAATGGCGTCCCGGCGTTGCCGTTCGGCGACGGTTGATCTTCCTCCTTCTTGCTGCCACGGCCCTGCCATGAACGTTCTCGCATTCGAAACCTCTACCGAAGCCTGCTCGGTCGCGCTGCACGTTGGCGGGCGCGTCATCGAGCGTTTCGAACTGGCGCCACGTCGTCACGCGGAACTGGCATTGCCGTGGGCCGAGCAGCTGCTGGCCGAGGCGGGCATCACGCGGCGCCAGCTCGATGCGATTGCGGTCGGCCGCGGGCCCGGTGCGTTTACCGGCGTGCGCCTGGCCATCGGCATCGCGCAAGGCATTGCGTTAGGCCTGGATCGGCCGGTGCTGGCGGTCTCCACGCTGCAGGTACTGGCGTTGCGCGCGCCTGCCGAGGCGAAGCATGTGCTGGCCTGCATCGATGCGCGCATGGGCGAGGTGTATGCCGGCGTCTTTGTGCGTCACGACGATGGTGTATTGGAACTGATGCCGGAAGTGGTGTGCACGCCCGACACCTTGATCGTGCCGGACACCGCGCACCGTTTCGCCGGAGTGGGCACCGGCTTCGCTGCCGCCGATGGTCTGCTGCAGCGGCGTTTTGCAGCGCAGCTGAGTGGCATCGATGCCAGCGCCCTGCCGCACGCCGCCGACCTGCTCACGCTGGCATTGCCGGCGTTGCAGCGTGGCGAAGGCGTGGCGCCGGAGCGTGTGGAACCGGCGTATCTGCGCGATAACGTCGCACTGACCTTGGTCGAGCAGCAGGCCGCACGCGCAGCGAAGGCGGGCGCAGCCGCGCCATGACGCACGGCGAACGCGAACGCGCGCGGTTTCGCGGCTGTCTGCTTGGCCTGGCGGTCGGCGATGCGCTTGGCACCACGCTGGAATTCTGCGCGCCGGGCAGCTTTACCCCGATCGACGACATGCGCGGAGGCGGCCCGTTCGCGCTGCGTGCCGGGCAATGGACCGACGACACCTCGATGGCCTTGTGCCTGGCGCACAGCCTGCTGCATCGGAACGGATTCGATGCCGCCGATCAGATGAATCGCTATTGCAACTGGTACCAGCACGGCTACCTCAGCAGCACCGGCAGCTGTTTCGATATCGGCAGCACCGTGCGGCAGGCGCTGGAGCGCTATCTCGATGGCGGTCCGGCCTTCAGCGGCAGCGAGGACCCGCGCGCGGCCGGTAACGGCTCATTGATGCGGCTGGCGCCGGTGGCGATGTATTACGCGTATCGCCCGGCTGAGTTGGGCGCGCGTGCTGCGGACAGTTCGCGTACCACGCATGCCGCCGCCGAAGCGTTGGACGCCTGCCGGCTGTTCGCGCTGCAGCTGCATGCCGCGTTGCTGGGTGGCGAGCGTGGGGCAGTGCTGCAGACGCAGTGCAACGAGTTAGTCACGCCGACAGTGCGCGCATTGGCCGCACGCAACCACGCGGCGGTGCCCGCGGCGCAGATCCGCGGCACCGGCTATGTGGTCGATTCGCTGTCGGCCGCGCTGTGGTGTTTCGCCACCACCGAGACATTCGCCGATGCGGTGCTGCGTGCAGCCAATCTGGGCGACGATGCCGACACCACCGCCGCCATCTGCGGCCAGCTGGCGGGGGCGTTCTACGGCGTCGACGGCATTCCGGCCGCCTGGCGCGAGCGGGTGCAGGACGCGGCCGAGATCATGGCATTGGCCGATCGGCTGCATGCCGCCGCATCGATGGCCTGAGGTCCGGGCCGCGGCGGACCGTGCCGCTCCACCTGCAGGTGTCCACGCCGTCGAGCACATTTCCAGGTGCGGCAGTCGAGCGCACGCCGGCGTTGCCGGCCTGCTGCAGGTCGGACGCCACGTCGTCGTTCCAGCCGGTGAGCAGGGGCGCACGCTCGGCATCCACGCTCATGCAGGCTGCCTCACCGACGGTGCGAGGACTACGCGCCGCTGATCCTGCGTTGCCGCCTTCTACCGGGTCAGGACCGCGCCTGGTCGTGGGGTGGTGTATCGCGCAGAGTGCGCCTGGGCGGTCTCAGCGATCGTCGTGCAGCTCGCCGCCGGGCAGGAACAGCCAGGTGCGGGTGACTTCCAGAATGTCCACGTCGTCCTTGGTCCTGGGCAGGGGCGGGAACGGCTGGGCCAGTTGCACCACGCGCAACGCGGCATCGTCCAGCGCCGGCACGCCGCTGGAGATCAGCACGCGGCTGCTTTCCACGCTACCGTCGCGGCGCACGCCCACGCTGATGACGACCTTGCCGCCCAGCCGGCGCCGCCGCGCTTCGTCCGGATAATTCAGATTGCCCACGCGCTCGGCGCGATCCACCCACGCGCGCAGATAGTTGGCGTACACATATTCGCGGGTGCTGGCCGAGACGAACTTGCGGTTGGGGCGCTTGGCGTACTGCTCCGAGCGCAGATGCACCTCGGCGGCGAGCCGGGCCATTTCCGCGTCGCGCTGCACGCGCTGTGCATCGGCCGGGGTGAGCGGGTCGGTCTGCGGATTGGGTTGCGGCGTGGGCATCGTCTGCTCGCCGCGACGGCTGCTGACCACGCGGGTCTGGGTCGGCTCCGGTGCCTGCACGCTGGTGGCGCGCTGCGCCTGTGGCGCGAGCCCGGTGCGGTCCTGGGGTACCACGCCGGGCTGGCTGTCGCGCGGGCGCTGGGGGGTGTCGTGGTCGCCGCCGCCCTGCTGGTTGGCCTGGGCCAGGAAGTCGGCCTGTTTCGGCGTCAACGGCGTGCTGGTCTGGCTGAAGATCACGTCCAGTGTCGGCACCAGCGGCGCATCCTCGCTGACCGTGAAACCCACCCCCAGGATCAGCGCGGCGTGCAGCAACAGCGAGATCACCAGCATCGCGCTCAGGCGCTGGCGGTCGTCCATCGCTGCAGGCTGCGCCGCGGCCTTGCTCATTGCGCGGTGCCGGCCTCGATCGCGTCGAACAGCAGCCCGGCGATGTTCAGGCCGAACTGCGCATCCAGCTCGCGCACGCAGGTGGGGCTGGTGACGTTGACCTCGGTCAGGTAATCGCCGATCACGTCCAGACCGACGAAGCGCATGCCGCGCCGGCGCATTTCCGGGCCGACCTGCGCGGCGATCCAGCGGTCGCGCTCGGACAGGGGGCGGCCTTCGCCACGCCCGCCGGCGGCCAGGTTGCCGCGGAATTCGTCGCCCTGCGGAATCCGCGCCAGGCAGTAGTCCACCGGCTCGCCGTCCACCAGCAGGATGCGCTTGTCGCCGGCGGTGATGTCTGGGATGAAGCGCTGCGCCAGGGTCAGCTTGCGGTTGCCGTCGGTGAGCGTTTCCAGGATCACGTTGAGGTTGGGGTCGCCGGTGCCGCTGCGGAAGATCGAGCGCCCGCCCATGCCGTCCAGCGGCTTCAGCACGGCTTGGCCGTGTTCCAGCACGAACGCCTTCAGCGTCGCCGCATCGCGGCTCACCAGCGTCGGCGGGCAGCATTGCGGAAACAGCAACGCCGCCAGCTTCTCGTTGTAGTCGCGCAGGCCCTGCGGGTCGTTGACGATCTGCGCGCCGGCGCGCTGGGCCACGCTCAGCACCTGGGTGTCGTAGACGAACTCGGCGTCCACCGGTGGGTCCTTGCGCATCAGCACCACCTGGCCGGGGCCGAATTCCAGTTCGGCGAACTCGCCCAGCGTGAACCAGCTTGTCTTGTCTTCGCGCACGCTCAAGGGGGCGACTTGCGCCACGGCGCGTCCCTCGCGCAGGCTGAGCCCGCCGGGGCGCACATAGTGCAAGCGGTGGCCACGACGCTGGGCTTCCAGCAGCATGGCGAAGGTGGTGTCTTTGGCGATCTTGATGGAGGCGATGGGATCCATCACCACAACGACGTCGAGCGACATGGGGCTAAACCTTTCGAACAAGCTGCCGATGGTAACTTCAAGCGGTGGGCGATGGCGTGCCCGGCAGCTCGCGGATGCGCGACTTGCCGGTCCGGAGGCACCTGGCCGCGGTCGGAACGTCCGCCTGGCGGGGCCCCGGCAATGCGCCCTTGACAGTCGATGCGGGTCTTGGGATATACATGCAGTTTCGTAGCGACGTCGGAAGGGATGAAGCGTTGCGCGTCCGGGGATATTTGCATGAGTGAAAACATTGCTGCGGGTGGGGAACTCGCAGGACTGAAGGTGATGGTCATCGACGATTCGAAGACCATTCGCCGCACCGCCGAAACGCTGCTGAAGCGGGAAGGTTGTGAAGTAGTGACAGCGACCGATGGTTTCGAGGCACTGGCCAAGATTGCGGACCAGCAACCTCAGATCATTTTTGTCGACATCATGATGCCGCGCCTGGATGGGTACCAGACGTGCGCGTTGATCAAGGGCAACCAGCTCTTCAAGTCGACGCCGGTGATCATGCTGTCGTCCAAGGATGGCCTGTTCGACAAGGCGCGTGGCCGTATCGTCGGCTCCGAGCAATATCTGACCAAGCCATTCACCCGTGAAGAACTACTGAGCGCGATCCGCACGTACGTCCACGCCTGACCAGGGGGAAAGGCAACATGGCTCGAATTATATTGATCGAGGACTCGCCCACCGATCGGGCAGTCTTCAGTCAATGGCTGGAAAAAGCTGGCCATACGGTCGTCGCCACCGACAACGCCGAAGCGGGACTTGAGCTGATTCGCAGCCAGGCGCCCGATCTGGTGCTGATGGACGTGGTGCTGCCAGGTATGAGCGGCTTCCAGGCAACGCGTGCACTCGCACGCGACCAGGCCACCAAGGACATCCCCGTGCTGCTGGTCAGCACCAAGGGGATGGAAACCGACAAGGCATGGGGTTTGCGACAAGGTGCCAGCGACTACATCGTCAAGCCGCCGCGCGAAGACGATCTGATCGCTCGCATCAAACAACTGGTGCGTTGATGCGCTCTCCATTCGACATTCTCGAAGACTACGAGCGTCGTAGTCTTGCGCACGCCACGCCGCTGCCGGAACGCCAGTTCTCGGCCGATATCTGGCGTGGCGTCGGCTATCGCGTCGGGACCCGGCGACTGGTGTCGGATTTCCGCGAAGTGGCGGAAATCGTGCCGATGCCGCCGGTGACGCCGGTGCCCGGCGGGCAGCCCTGGTTGCTGGGCGTGGGCAACCTGCGCGGCAACCTGTTTCCGGTGATCGACCTGAAGCAGTTCCTGGAGGGCCGTCGCACGGTGCTGCAGGAAGGCCAGCGGGTGCTGATCATGCGTCAGAGTGGCGGCGACGTCGCGCTGACCATCGATGAGCTGTATGGCCAGCGCAGCTTCGAACAGTCCCAGGCGGTCGAACCCGGCGAGCTGGCGCAAGGCCGCTACGCCCACTTCATCGATCGTGCCTTCCGCAACGAGACGCAGGACTGGGGTGTGTTCTCCCTGGCGTTGCTGTCGCGCACTCCTGAATTCCGGCAGGCCGCGGCCTAAGCCGCGACCCCGCCACGTCATACAGATCGAGGTCGAACCATGAGTACCGCCCCGGACGCCCGCAAGACCAACAAGCTCGGCAGCGTCAGCACCAGCTTCTGGCTTGGCTTGCTGGTGTTGTCGATGATCGTGTTTGGCGCCAACACCGGCGTCGCGACCTGGCAGGGCAGTCGTCTTGCCGGTGCCGGCACCGGCGCGGCCGACTTGCAGGTGCTCTCGCAGCAGCTGGCCAACCAGGGCCGCGAAGCGGTCTCCGGCGATCCCAAGGCGTTCGCCGCGTTCAAGGAGACCAAGGGCCGCATCGACAGCACGGTGAGCGAACTGGATGGCCGCTACGGCCAGGAAGGCTCGGTCGCCAGTTCGATGGCCCAGCTCAAGGCGACCTGGGTGCCGCTCAGCAAGAACGCCGACCAGATCATCGCCAGCGAACCGGCGGTGCTCGGTCTGGCCGGCAACGCCGAACGCTTCACCGGCAGCGTGCCGCAGCTGCAGGCGCAGTTGAACGAGGTGGTGCGCGCGATGACGGTCAGCGGCGCACCTGCCTCGCAGATCTACAACACGCTGCAGCAGGTGGTGGTCGCCGGCACCATGGCGCGCCGGGTGACCGAAATGCGCGCCGGCGGCGCCAATGCCGCTGCCTCGGGCGACGCGCTGGCGCGCGACTCGGTGGTGTTCACGCAGATGCTGGAAGGCCTGCGCGCAGGTAACGAAGAACTGGGCATCGCCGCGGTGCGCAACCCGGCCGCCTTGTCGGCACTGGAGCAGTCGCAGGCGCAGTGGACGACGATGAAGAAGGACATTGACGCCATCCTCGCCAGCTCGCGCAACCTGTTCGCCGCGCAGTCCTCGGCCGCCGCGTTGACCGCCGGCTCCAACAAGATGCTCGACGACAGCAAGAAGCTGTTCGATGCGTTCTCTGCGTTCGGTTCGGTGCGCGATACGCGCCTGTTTCCGAACTTCTGGCTGGGTGTGGTTTCCGGCCTGATCGCATTGCTGGCCATTGTCGGTTTCGTGTGGAGCTCGGTGCGCGTACGGACCCGCGAGCAGGACGTGCGTTACCAGGCGCAGGTGGAATTCAACAGCCGCAACCAGCAGGCGATCATGCGGTTGCTGGACGAAATCAGCTCGCTGGGTGAAGGCGATCTGACCGTCAAGGCGTCGGTCACCGAAGACATGACCGGCGCCATCGCGGACGCCATCAACTACGCCGTGGACGAGCTGCGCCACCTGGTGACCACCATCAACGACACCTCGGCCAAGGTGGCCGTGTCGACCCAGGAAACCCAGGCCACGGCGATGCAGCTCGCCGACGCCGCCGGCCAGCAGGCCAACCAGATCACCACCGCATCCGAGCGCATCAGCGAAATCGCTGCCAGCATCGAACAGGTCTCGCGCAACTCCACCGAGTCGGCCGAAGTGGCGCAGCGCTCGGTGGTCATCGCCGCCGAAGGTGCCGGTGTGGTGCGCGAGACGATTCAGGGCATGGACCAGATTCGCGACCAGATCCAGGAAACCTCCAAGCGCATCAAGCGCCTGGGCGAATCGACCCAGGAAATCGGCTCGATCGTGGAACTGATCAACGACATTTCCGAGCAGACCAACATCCTGGCGCTCAATGCCGCGGTGCAGGCGGCCTCGGCGGGCGAGGCCGGTCGCGGTTTCGCCGTGGTGGCCGACGAAGTGCAGCGCCTGGCCGAACGCACCTCCGGTGCGACGCGACGGATCGAAGGCCTGGTGCAGACGATTCAGGCCGATACCAACGAGGCGGTCAGCTCGATGGAGCAGACCACCTCCGAAGTGGTGTCCGGTGCGCGCCTGGCCGAAGACGCCGGCACCGCGCTGACCGAAATCGAGCGCGTGTCCAACGCACTGAACAACCTCATCAAGAACATCTCCATCGCCGCACACCAGCAGTCGGCTGCGGCGACGGACATCACACAGACCATGGGCGTGATCCGTCAGATCACCAGCCAGACATCGCAGGGTGCGGAACAGACGGCCGAGTCGATCGGCAACCTGGCTCAGCTCGCTGCCGATCTGCGCCGTTCGGTCGCCGACTTCAAGCTGCCGGCGTGAGCACGACGCGGAACGGGAAAGGATCAGCAGATGGCGCGTAGTCGCATTACGTCGATGCAGGAAGTGACCGGTGACCGCGCAAGCGGTGAGCCGGCCGTTGTCAGGGGGCTGCAATGAGTGCGCTTCGCGATGCGATGAGCCACGCCGCGCTGGGCTGGGTCAAGCCGGAGCTGGACGAGACCTTGCGCCAGGCGCGCAACGAGATCGAATACTTCGCCGAAGAACCGTCCGACACCAGTCGGATGCGCTTCTGCGCCGGTTACCTGCATCAGGTGCAGGGCACCTTGCGCATGGTCGAGCTGTACGCGCCGGCGATGGTGGCCGAGGAACTTGAGCTGCTGGCCAACGCGGTGCAGGCCGGTGAGGTCAGCGACCGCGACGAAGCCTGCGCCATGCTGATGCGCGGCACCGTGCTGCTGCCCGATTATCTGGAACGCCTGCAGAACGGCCATCGCGACATTCCGATCGTGCTGCTGCCGTTGCTCAACGAAATCCGTGCCACCCGTGGCCAGCCGGGTCTGAATGAAAGCGTGTTGTTCGCGTTCGATCCGCAGGCCGGTGTCGCCACCGAAGCCGAGCTGGATCACGCACGCGGCAGCCTGTCCGGCCGCAATCGCGAACTGCTCGACACGGTCGGCAGTGCGGTCAAGGAAGAATTGCTGCGCGTCAAAGACGCGCTGGATCTGCATCTGCGCACCGGCGGCGACATCGCCGAGCTGCAGACCCAGGTCAATGACCTCGGCAGTGTGGCCGACACCCTGGGCATGATGGGCCTGGGCGTGGCGCGCAACGTCGTCGTGCAGCAGCGCGATGCGCTGGCGCGCGTGGTCGATGGCCAGGTGCAGATGGACGAAGGCGTGCTGCTGGATATCGCCGGCGCGCTGCTGTACGTGGATGCGTCGCTGGACGATCAGGTCGCTAGTCTGGGCGCCGACAGCGGAGACGGCAACGAGGCCAGCAACAGCGCCACCTCGTCGGAAGTGCGTCGCACCGTCGATGTGCTGGCGCAGGAGGCGATCGCCAACTTCGGTGCGGCGCGCGAACACTTCGTCGCCTTCATCGAGACCAATTGGGATCACGCGCGTCTGGCCGACGTGCCGCATCTGCTGGGCGAAGTCGGCGGTGCCTTGCGCATCCTCGAACTGCCGCAGGCGGCCGATTACCTGGAAGGCGTGCGCCGTTATGTCGATCTGGAACTGATCGGCAAGCAACGCGTGCCCAGCGGACGTCAGCTGGATACGCTGGCCGACGCGATGGCCAGCCTGGAGTATTACCTGGAAGCCCTGCGCGAGCGCCGTCCCGGCCGCGAGGAGATTCTGGACATCACCCGCAACAGCCTGGAAACGCTGCGCTATTGGCCGCTGCCTTCGGGCCAGCCGTCCGAATTGCCGGTCGGTGCCGACCAGCCGGGCAGCGTTGCCGAGGTGCAGCCGGTTGCCGTGTCGCTTGCCCAGCATGCCGGCACGCCGGACGCGGCGGCCAACGATGCGGCGCCTGTCGCGCCGCTGGAATGGGCCAACGAAACCGTGGTCGAAACGCCGTTCGCGGCCAGCGTGGTGCACGACACCGGCGCCGCGGCGACCGATACGGTGTTCTCGTTCGACCCGGTGGCTGCAGAAGAAACCCTCTCCGGCCAGGCGCACGTGCCGTTTACGGTTGCGCCGCTGGACTTGTCCGACGACGGTACGCATGCGCCCGGCGATTGGCAGCTGGAAACCACCGAACAGGCTGCACCGATCGCCACGTCGGCGTTCGACCCGGTATCGGCCGAGCAGGACGGTCACGCAGCGAGCGAGGCCGCGCAGGTCAGCTACACCGTGGATCTGAGCGCGCTGGAACAGGAGCAGGCCGCTGCGCCTGTGGTGGCCGACACCACGCCGTTGCAGATCGAGCAGATCGAGTTGCCTGGCGATATGGACCAGGTCGACGCACCGCTGGATTTCATTGCCGAGAACCATGCGCGCCGCGCGCAGACCAGCATCGAAGATGCGTTCTCGCCGCCGCCGGCTCCGCCGCAGGAACTGGACGATCCGTTTGTCGAGTCCGCGCCGGACGTTGCACCGGACGCGCCGGCCGACGCCAGCGCCGAGCAAACGACTCCGCGCGTTCAGCAGGCCACGGTCAGCGAGTTCGAACTGGACGATGCTTCGGCCGCCTTCCTGGCGCAGCTCGACGCGGCCGCCGCGCAATTCGACGTGGCGCGTCCGCAGGATGCACCGGCCCCCAGCGACGCAGCGTCCGATGCAGCGCCGCTGCAGGCAGCGAGCGAAGCGGCGGCGGCCGATACCGCCGATGCCGGCATTTTCGGCGGCTTTGGCGACAGCGATATCGATGACGACATCCGCGATGTCTTCCTCGAAGAATTCGACGAAGAACTGGTCAACCTCGGACAGTTGCTGCCGGTCTGGCGCGCTGCGCCCAATAGTCCGGACCACCTGCGCCCGATCCGCCGCGTCTTCCACACCCTGAAGGGCAGTGGGCGTCTGGTCGGTGCCAGCGTGCTGGGCGAATTCAGCTGGAAGATCGAGAGCATGCTCAACCGCGTGCTCGACAACTCGCGCCCGGCCAGCCCGGCGGTGGTGGCGATGGTCGAGCTGGCCTACGAAGTGCTGCCGCAATTGAACGCAGCGCTGCGCGACCAGGGCCGCATCGGTGCCGATCTGCCGCAGATCCAGGCAGTCGCCGAGCGGGTGGCCGCGGGCGAAGAGGTCTATTACGTGCCCGCACCGGCAACGCCGGTGGCGGTTGAACCTGCTGCGATTCCTGCCATTGCCGGGGCGCTTGTCGCCGGTGGCACGCCGGCGTCGGTGGACAGCGTGCTGCGCGAGATCCTGGAAGCCGAAGTCGCCACGCATCTGGAAACCGTCAACGCCTGGCTGCAGGCCACGCAGGTCGAGCCGCAACTGGCAACCGAAGAGTTGCTGCGTGCCGTGCACACCATGAGTGGCGCGTTCGCGATGACCGATGTGCCGGAAATCACCTTGGTGACCACGCCGGCCGAAAGCTATGTCAAGCGTCTGCTTGCGGCGTCGCAAACGCCCTCGCAGGACGGCATCGATGCGATCGCCGCCACCGCTGCGGCGATCGCGACCACGGTCACCGCACTGCGCGCCGACGCGCCGCTGATTCCGTCGTTTGCGCCGTTGACCGAGCGCTTGCGCGCCCTGGTGGACACGCTGCCCGAAGCGCAGTGGCCGCCGCAGGTGGCCCTGGACGAGCTCGACGAGCTCGACGCTGCCGGCGACGAGCTCGACGCCAACGAAACGGTCGAACTCACCGGCGTGGAGGATCTGTCGCAGTACCTGGACTCCAGCGCACTGCCGGCCGATACCGCTGCACCGACGCATCCGGCCGACCAGCCGCAAGACGCCGATGCACACGCCGAGGCTCCGATTGCGGTGGACGAGCTGGCCGGCGCCGAGGCAGACAGTTCGCTACACGCGCTCGAGGTACCTGCAGCCAGCGACGAGCACGTCGCAGCGCTGGAGCAGGACGGCGCGTTCGCCGAATCTGCCGATGCCGATGCCGCGTCCAGCGATGGCGTCGCCTCGCTCGCGCACCCCGAGCAGGCCGACTCGCTGCACGGCGAAGCCGCGCAGCATGACGAAGCCGCAGCCCAGGGCGCCGATGCGCACGACAGCTCGGTCGATGAGCCGGCGGTCGAAGCCGACGCCTGGGATGCCACCGAGCTGCAGCACGGCGAGGCAGCGGAAGCGGCATCGCAGCCTGCCGACCCTGTCGAAGACGAGGCAAGCGAAACGTACGCCGCTGCCGATGCATCGCCGTCTGCGCACCACGCCGCAGACCATGCCACGCACCTGGACGACAGCGTTGCGGTAGACGAGCTGGCCGAGGCGGAGGCCACGTTGGGCCAAGCGCAAACGCTTGCACCGGTGGCCGATACCGACACGCTTGCAGACCAAGCGACTGTCGAAACCATCGACGCATTGGAAGCGGTGCACACCGATGCCGCGGTCGCCGACGAGGCGCCTGCGGCGATCGCCGAGGACTGGACGCCTGAAACTGCGGCGCTGGACAGCGTTTCGACCGACCACGATGGTCAGGGCCTCGATCAGGGGTATGTCGACCACGTCGCCGCGTCGCCCGAACATGCCGCCGGCGCGCAGGATCACCACGCCGAGCATGCGGCCGACCAGGCCGCAGAGCACGCCGAGTCGGTGCAGGTGTATGACGCCGATGCAACGACGAGCGAACAAGCGCAGCACGCCGCGCAAGCGGACGATCACGCCGGGGCGCAAGACCAGGCGGACGCCGAGCAGTCGGCGCATTCCGAAGCGCAGGCGGCGTACGACGCACCGTCGCATTCGGACCCGTTGGTCGAATCGAGCGAGCAGGCGGACGCGATCGAACCGGCGCAGCCGGACGAGCAAGCGCACGACGATGCGCCGACCGCCGAAGCTGACGACAACGTAGCGCAGGCGGACGTCGAGCACGTGGATGCAGCGCACGCAGAGGACGAGCACGCCGAGACCGAGCACGCCGCGACGGTGCATGCCGATGACGCCGTGCCGGAGCAGACCATCGCGTCGGTGCAGGCGTTCGAAATGGCGCATGCGGCCGATCAGGTCGAAGAATCGGGAGATCCGCAGTCCGAGACCGTGCCGGAGTTGCAAGACCACAGCGCGACCACCGACGCCGACGCGCCCCACGACGACGCGATTGCAACGCGCGATCGGGCAGAGCACATCGACGCCGCTGAATCCGCGACGGCCGAGCCTGAGGATGTCGAGCACGAAGCCAGCGCAGCGGCGGCCCTCAGCGCACCGGTGGAAGACGCCGCGCCGGTCGAAGCGGCCACCAACGAGGTGGGCGCCGCGTTCGATATCGGCCCGCTCAACTTCGATCAGCTCGATGGCGAACTGGTCGACATCTTTGTCGAAGAAGGCCGCGACCTGCTCGACCATTGCGACGGTCTGCTTGCCCGCATGCGCGAAGTGCCGGAAGACCGCGAGGTCCTCAACGGACTGCAGCGCGATCTGCACACGCTCAAGGGCGGCGCGCGCATGGCCGGCATCAACGCCATCGGCGACCTCGGTCATGCGATCGAATCGCTGCTCGAAGCAGTGGCGGCCAACCGGACCGACATCGATCGCGATGACGTGCGCCTGTTCGAACGCGGCTTCGACCGCCTGCATCAGTTGTTGACCCGTACCGGCATGCACCGCGCCGTGTCGATGCCGACCGACCTGGTGGAAGCCTTCGAAACCCGCACCCGTGGCCGCAATGCCGCCCCGCCCAGCGACGCCGATGTGCGCGCGATCGCCAAGGCATCGGTGGAGCCTGCGCCGCTGTCGGCGCCGGTGCCGGTCGACGGCCAGGTCGAAGAAGAACTGATGCCGCGCGCGCAGCAGGAACAGGTGCGCGTGCGTGCCGACCTGCTCGACCGCCTGGTCAATCACGCCGGCGAAGTGGCGATCTACCGTTCGCGTCTGGAACAGCAGATGGGCGCCTTCCGCGGCGCCATGGGCGAACTGGATCGCACCAACGCCCGTCTGCGCGACCAGCTCCGTCGTCTGGATCTGGAAACCGAAGCGCAGATCGTGGCGCGTTATCAGCGCGAACAGGACCAGGGCGATCGCACCTTCGATCCGCTGGAGCTGGACCGCTTCTCCACCCTGCAGCAGCTCAGCCGCGCGCTGAACGAATCGGCGGCCGACTTGGGCGGCTTGCAGGGCGTGCTGGAAGATCTGTCGCGGCAGTACGACGGCTTGCTGCAACAGCAGTCGCGCGTCAGCTCCGAACTGCAGGACGGCCTGATGCGCGCGCGCATGGTGCCGTTCGACGGTCTGGTGCCGCGCCTGCGCCGTGTGGTACGCCAGGCAGCCAGCGATACCGGCAAGCAGGTGCACTTGGTGCTGGAAGGCACCCAGGGCGAACTGGATCGCAACGTGCTCGACCGCATGGTCGCGCCGTTGGAACACATGCTGCGCAACTCGGTCGCACATGGCCTGGAAACGCCGGAGCAACGCCGCGACGCCGGCAAGCCGGAAGAGGGCAGCATCGCCATCCGTCTGCGCCGCGAAGGCTCGGAAATCGTGCTTGAAGTGGCCGACGACGGCGCCGGGCTGGACCGCGAGGCGATCCGTCGCCGCGGCGAGCAGCGCGGCCTGATCGAGCCCGGCCAGGAGCTCAGCGAGGCCGAGCTGGATGGGCTGATCTTTGCCTCCGGTTTCAGCACCTCCGAGCAGGTCAGCCAGCTGGCCGGCCGTGGCGTGGGCATGGACGTGGTGCGCAACGAAGTGCGTCAGCTCGGCGGCTCGGTGGACATCCACTCGGTGCGTGGCCAGGGCGTGACCTTCACCTTGCGCCTGCCGCAGACGCTGGCGGTCACCCAGGCGGTGTTCGTGCGTATCGGCGACACCACCTTCGCGGTGCCGGTGGGTTCGGTCAGCGGTATCGGCCGCATCTCGCGCACCCGCTACGAATCGGGCGAGGGCGGTTATCACTACGCCGGCGAAGAGTACGTGCTGCACGACCTGGGCTCGCTGGTCGGCCAGCCAGTTGCGCGCGCCGATGGTCAGGCGCAGGTGCCGTTGCTGCTGGTGCGTGCGGGCGATCTGCGCGCTGCAGTGGCGATCGATCAGGTGCTGGGCAACCGCGAAATCGTGGTCAAGCCGGTGGGCCTGCAGATCGCCTCGGTGCCGGGCATCTACGGCGCCACCATCACCGGCGATGGCCGCGTGGTGGTGATCCTGGACGTGGCCCCGCTGGTGCGGCGTTACCTCAGCCAGCCGGCGCGTCCGACCCTGGAAACCCCGGCCGAAGCGCAGCGTCAGGTGCCGTTGGTGATGGTGGTCGACGACTCGCTGACCATGCGCAAGGTCACCAGCCGCGTGCTGGAACGCCACAACCTGGATGTCACCACCGCCCGCGACGGCGTGGAGGCACTGGAGCTGCTCGAAGAGCGCGTGCCGGACCTGATGCTGCTGGATATCGAAATGCCGCGCATGGACGGCTACGAGCTGGCCACTGCGATGCGCGCCGACCCGCGCTTCAAGTCGGTGCCGATCGTGATGATTACCTCGCGCAGCGGCGAGAAGCATCGCCAGCGCGCCTTCGAGATCGGCGTGCAGCGCTACCTGGGCAAGCCTTACCAAGAGTTGGATCTGATGCGAAACGTGTATGACCTGCTGGGGATCGCCCGTGTCCGAGACTAATGGCGCAATGGGAACTCCGGTCGCCCTGCTGGGTCGGCCGGGCCAGGCGCGCGAGCGCCTGCGCGAAGCGCTCGGCCTGGCCGGTGCGCAGGTCGTGCTGGAAGACGAACCGTCGGCGGTCGACGTGCAGATGCTGCGCGACGCCGAGCCGGTCGCGGTGCTGGTCGCGCTGGAGCCGGCGATCGAAGATGCGCTGGAAGCGTTGGAGCCGGCCTTCAACATGCCCGGCGTGACGGTGATCTTCGACGAGGCCGAACTCACGGTACGTCGCGAGGGTTGGGAAGCACAGCGTTGGGTGCGCCATCTGGCCGCCAAGCTGCACGGCCATGCCGATGTGTTGCCGCCGGGCACCGAAAGCGAGCCCTCGCTGCAACCCGAGCCGGGCCTGACGCTCGCACCGCGACAGCATTCGGATCTGCAACTGGACCAACATCTGGAAGCGGCCGCGCATGCCTTCGAAAGCATGCCGGGCGATGCGATGTTCACGCGTGCCGTCGATCACGCGCAGACCTCACCTGGTGCCGACAGGCCGGGCCCGACGCTGGGCGATTCCAGCACCTGGGGCCTGGTCGACGAGGTTGCCGTGGTGGTGCGCCCGCGCACCGAAGTGGATGTGGCTGCGCTGTCGACCGGCGGCCTGTCGCTGGTGGATCTGGAACACAGCGGCGAAGTGACCGGCGCAGTGCTGGTGATGGCCGGCATCGGTGGTCCGGATGCGATCCGCCGCCTGCTGGCTGCGCTACCGCCGAATTTCCCGCGTGCGGTGCTGGTGCGGATGACCCTCGATGGTGGCCAGTACGGCAACCTGGTGCGACAGATGGGGCGCGTGTCCGCGTTGCCGGTCGAACTGGGCGAGCCGGGGCAGGTGGTCGTGCCGGGCAAGGCCTATGTGTTGTCCGACGAACTTGGCGTACGGCAGCACGCAGGTGCGCTGGCGTTCGTGGCGCACAGCGATCCTGCGGCGCTGATCGCCGCGCTGCCGGCCACCGACAGTGCGGTGCTGATGCTCAGCGGCGCCAACGAGGCGCTGGTGGAGGCATCGCTGGCACTGGCCGAGCAGGGTGCTTGGTTGGCCGGTCAGTCCGCCGACGGCTGCTACGACCCGGCCGCTGCGGCGCGCCTGGCCCGACAAGGCATTTTGACCGGCGATCCTGCGCAGTTGGCGCAGGCGTTGGCACAGCGTTGGCCGGCGTAAGCCGGGCGCTCCCTCTCAGATCGGAATGGTGCGATGAGCTACGCCAACAATGACGAAATCCGCGGCGTCCTGATTCAGGCCGGCACCGAGCGCGTGCTGCTGCCGAACGCCACGGTGGCCGAGGTGATGTCGCGCGTGGCAGTCGAAGCGCTGCCGGACATGCCGCGCTGGGTCGTGGGGCGTATCGACTGGTATGGCTGGAAAGTGCCACTGCTGTCGTTCGCACGCCTCAGCGGCCTGGGCGAGGAGCCCACTGCCGTCAACAACAAGGTCATCGTGTTGAAGGCACTGGGCGGCAATCCTGCGTTGCCGTACTTCGCGTTGCTGACTGCCTCGTTCCCGCAACTGATTTCGGTGCCGCGCGACGGCTTGCTGGCCGACGCCTCGGAAGACGCGCTGCCGGACGGCGTGCACATGCGTGTGCTGCTCGGCGAACAAAGCGCGCTGCTGCCGAATCTGGATGCCATCGAGTCGCAGGTGGCGCAGGCGCTTGACTCGGCTGCCGCCGCCTAGGGCAGCCGGTAGAGCGACACCGCAGCCACCGGACCGGCACTTGCGGCGCTCCCCATCGGCAGAGCGTGCGCGCGCAGTGCAGCCTCCGTGCGATTGTCGGATCCAACCGGGACATGCAGCCAGCGTATCGGGCGCCGCGCTGGCAGTGACTGCAAGCCGGGCGATGCGTTCGCGGTCATGCGGCTGCAAGAGCCAGGCCGGGGTTCGGTTTGCTGCCGGTAGCGCAGCTTTGACGGTGCGATGCACGGCTGTCATCGTTCGATACGCTGCGCAATACCGCGGTTGCAGAGGGATGCCATGAGCCTGCCCGCCTTCAAGCCCGTGCGCCATGCGGACGGTGTGGTGTTGTCCGATCTGGCCAACATCGACCCCGCTGCCGTCGCCGACTACCACGCACGCAACCGCGCCCATCTGATCGAGGCGATGCCGCTGCGGCCGCCGGCGTTCTATACCGCCGAGGGCTGGCGGCGGTTGTGCATCGCCTACCGCGCGTCGTTACCCGGCGAGCGCGAGCTGCAGCTGGTGCTGTGTGCCGGGCAGGAGGTGATCGGCACGCTGGGCTTTACCCAGATTCAGCGCGGCGCGTTTCAGGGCTGCCATCTCGGCTATGGGCTGGATGCCGCGGCACAAGGGCGTGGCCTGATGCAGTGGGCTGCCACGCAGGGCATTGCGTTCGTGTTCGGTCCGCTGGGGCTGCACCGGGTGATGGCGCAGTACGTGCCGGACAATGTGCGCAGCGCGCAAGTGCTGGCGCGGCTGGGCTTCCAGATCGAAGGTCGCGCGCGGCGCTATCTGCAGTTGAACGGCGTCTGGCGCGATCATGTGCTGACCAGCCTGTTGCGCGAGGATGGCGAGGCTGGCGAGAACGGTGAGGTGCCGGAAGGCTGACCGGCCCAGCGAAGGCGGGCAGTTTGTGACGTCTCTGCTGTTACTGGTCGTTGCACACTGCTGGCGAGCATTGACGCCTGGAGTCGCGTTGCACCACGCGTTGATGCCGGGACGGCGCGGGTAGGGGCGCATGCGTGACCCTGCCTTGGCCGGAGCTTGGGCGGACTGCGCGCGGTGATCCGCGCATTCAGCTGCCAAGCGCGCCATTGAGCTGCTGTACTCGATGCAGTGCGTTGGCACTGGCATCAACGCCGCAGGCGCACGCGCACCGATGCGCTGTGAGCCCGAAGGTGGAGCGCTTGTACGCGGATGCGCTGGGCTTGGATATTGCCGCCGCCAGCCGCCAGCCGCCAGCCGCCAGCCGCCAGCCGCCAGCCGTCAGCCGCCCGCATGCCTGCAGCAGGTCGCTGCAATCTCGGCTGTCTTCATCGATCCTCTGCGCAACAGCGAACGGCACGGGTCGCATACATCGGTGCGCACTGCGCTCCACGTTTTGCTCTTGCGGTGGCACGGGTAAGCAGTTGCTGCCGAACGGCTGCGGTTGGCCTCCAAGACCAGGCAGCGTCCACAGCCATTGCGCGATTGGTCCATGTCGGTTCCAGGCAGAGGGTTGTGCCTGGCTGGCGGCCGAAACCCACCTGTAGGCGCCGGGCTCAATCGGCGCTCAGGGCGACCTGTACCTCGATGCGCAGGCGATCATCCGGTAGCTGCGCATTGGGCGCGATCTCGATCTGCGTGGACCAGCCGCGATCGCGACAGGCGGTACGCAGCTGGTCCACCCAACGCCTGACGTCAGGTGCATCCGGTGTGGCGGCTTCGAGACGCAGCCTGATCGGCGCGCGCTGGCCCGCGCGCAGATGGCGATCGATCCATTCGCCCGGGGTGCTCGACAGTGGCAGCAACTGCATTGCCGCGGCAGACGCAGCGCGCTGCCGCGCAGTGTCGGATGTCGCAAGCCTGCTGGCCGATATCGGGTTTGGCGCCGCTGCTTCGCCCGACATTGCTGCAGTGTTGTCTGCCTGCCGTCGCTGCGCCGCGGGGGCTTTCAGTGGAGCCGTTTTCGGCGGAGTGCGCGATAGCAGCCCGGAAGGCTGAGTGGCTGGGGTGGCACTGCCAGCCTGGATGGAAGGTGTCGACTTGCCGGCTTCGGCGAGTGATCGCTGCTGGGTGTCGATGGCCGGCACGGGTATGCCGGGCACGTGTGCCGAGGGGGGCGCCACTGCGTTCGGCCGCTCTTGCGTGGTCTGTTGCGCGCTGCCGTTGGCAATCGCGACAGATTCGCGCTCGGCAGAGAGGGGCTGCGTGGCGTCGACGTCCGTGTCGGCAATCGCTGCCATCGGGGCTGCAGGCATCGATGGGGACGGTGCAGCGACCATCGGTTCCGGCAAGACTGCAACAGGCGCAGGCGGTGCCGGTGGAGCGGGCGAGGCAGACGGCGCTGGACTCGGGGGAGCGGCGAATGCGGCTGAGGGCTTTGCCGATACGGGTGGTGGCATGGATGCCAATGGTGGTGGCACCGGCGAGCGTTCTGCGACCAAGTCGCCTTCGAATGCAGATGCGGAGTCGGACCCGCCCGGGCTTGCTGGCATCGGCGCAGCCTGCGATTCATTGGGCTGGTCTGCGGGCTCCTGGACGGCGACGCGTGCCGCCTCCATGGGGGGCGCGGGTAGCGGCGCGGTGGCCTGCCAGTGCAGCCCAACACCCACGGCCAGGGTAACCGAGGCGGCCAGCGCCAGCGCCGGCATCCAGCGTTGCCGGCGCGCGCGCCGCACCGCCGGTGTTGCCGCATGCAGCGTATCGGCTGCAGCACCACCAGGCGTTGTTGCGTTGGTCGTCACTTCGGCCGCTGCAATGGCCTGTGCCACGCTCTGCGCGGGATCGCCCGCTGCAGGACCGGGAACCTCAACGTTCGCAGCCCGCGCAGCTGGCTGACTGTCATCGGCCGACGCAGCCGCTTCAGCGCCGTCGTGCCGATACCATGCATCGCCATCGGTCGACTTGCTGCCGGTGGCCGGCGGCAGCTGCTGCAGCTGCTGCAGCCATGCACGCGTCGCGTCCTGCACGGGTGCGCCCAGTGCCTGCGCCGCATCCTCGCCGGCACTGAGGCGCTCCTGGATGGCAGCGCGCCGTGCGGCCTGGGACAGGTCGGCCTGCGCGGCTGCAGCAGCAAACACCGCAGCCATCGATGATGGCGGTTCGAACTGCTGCGCCGTTGTGTTGCGCGAGCCGTCAGTCGGCGTTGCGGTGTGGGGTCTGCCAGCCTGCACAGCCGATGCGAAAGACGCGGCATCCATCGATGCGGGCGGCTCGAACTGCGCGGTTTCTTGCATGGCTGCATCGCGTGCGCCTTCCGCCGGCGGCGTGGCCTGCGTCTGGTTGGATTGCGCAGTCGACGCGGCAACCGGCGCATCCATCGATGCGGTCGGCTCGAATTGCGTGGGTTCTTGCATGGCCGCACCGCGCACGCCTTCCGCCGGCGGCGTGGCTTGCGTGTGATCGGATTGCGCAGCCGACGCGGCAACTGGCGTGTCCCTCGACGCGAGTGGTCCGCATTGTGCGGCGTCTTGCGCAGCGGTGTTGCGTGCGCGCTCGGCCTGCTGCGCGGCCTGTGCAAACCAGGCATCCATGCGCGCAGGCGGAAGATAGCCCGGCTGGGCCTGCAACAGTGCAGCCAGGCCGTCGTCGCCAGCGAGGAAGCGTTCGAAGGCCGCGTTCATTGCACCGCGTCCAGGCTCAGGCGCAGTTTGGCGAAGGCGTAGCGCAGCCGGCTCTTGACCGTCTCGAAGCCGTCGCCCACCACCTGCGCGATGTCTTCCACCGCCAGCCCGACGAAGAAGCGCAATACCACCACTTCGCGTTGCGCATCGGGCAGGGCCATGACCGCTGCGCGCACGCGCTGTTGCTGCTGCCCCAGCATGGCCAGCTGCTCGGTGGACAGGTCATCGTCGGGCAGCTGCAGATGGGGGTCTTCCAGCGGCACCGAGGTGGCGACGTAGGCACTGCGCCGCGTGTCAAGCCAGGCATTGCGCGCGATCTGGAACAGGAAGCTGGTGAAGGCGGCCTGCCCCGGGCGGTAGTCGCTGCAGCGGGTCATCAGCTTGACCCAGGTTTTCTGCGCAAGGTCTTCGGCCTCGCTCAGATTGCCTTCGCACTGCCAGGCCAGGAAGTTGAACAGGGCGCGGTTATGGCGCTTGAACAACTCGGTGGCCGGTTGTTCGACAAAACCATTGGCGACGAGGAGCATGAGCTCCTCGTCGGGCAGCGGCGCAAGATCGGCTGGATGCATCCGCGCAGTATAGGCAACCGCCGCGTGCATCAGTCCGTGGTTGCGACCGGCCGGCTGCCGAGTGCTTCGGCCTGCTGCACCATGCGCAGGAAGTCGGCGCGATACCCGTACCGATCCTTGCCGATACTTCCTGCGGCCAGGGCGCGCACCTGCGGGAAATCCCAGCCGTGCAGCTGGCTACCACCGCGCAGGCGCTGGCCGAAACCGGCCACGGCTGCAGAGAAGCGGAAGGCCTCGCTGGAGGCATTCAATGCCACCTGCTGGTCGCGGCGGATGACG
This sequence comes from Xanthomonas sp. 10-10, assembly GCF_040182365.1. Taxonomy (NCBI): domain Bacteria; kingdom Pseudomonadati; phylum Pseudomonadota; class Gammaproteobacteria; order Lysobacterales; family Lysobacteraceae; genus Xanthomonas; species Xanthomonas sp. 10-10. Next base: position 3,651,674 of record NZ_CP144460.1, on the reverse strand, counting down.
GTATCGAGCAGGCTGCTGCGGTGCGCGCTTGGCAATTTGTAGCGCAGTTTGAGGTGGGCAAGTTCGTTGTCTGCGTTGCCCGCCGGACGCAGCGGGCTGGCGGCGTAGCGCAGCGGATCGACCGACGCGGTGCTGTTGACCGGGGTGATTTCATACAGCGCGGTCACGCTGTGGCCGGCACCGATGTCGCCGGCGTCGACCTGGTCGTTGTTGAAGTCTTCGCGGCGCAGCGCACGATTCTCGTAGCCGATCAGGCGGTATTCCTGCACGGTGGCCGGGTTGAACTCGACCTGGATCTTGACGTCGCGCGCGATGGTTTCCAGCGTGGCGCCCAGCTCGTGGGTCAAGACCTTGCGCGCTTCCAGCGGCGAGTCGATATAGGCGTAGGCACCGTCGCCGGCGTCGGCCAGCTGCTCCATCAAGGTGTCGTTGTAGTTGCCGGTGCCAAAGCCCAGCGTGGACAGCGCCACGCCGGAACGGCGCTTCTCGGCCACCATGCCCTTGAGCGTATCGAAGTCGGTGACGCCCACGTTGAAGTCGCCATCGGTGGCCAGCAGGATGCGGTTGATGCCGCCACGCAGATAGCTTTGCTGCGCCGCCTTGTACGCCAGCTCGATGCCGCTGGCGCCGGCGGTGCCGCCTCCCGATTGCAGGCTGTCGATGGCTTCGACAATGCGGGCTTGTTGATTGCCTGAAGTGGGCGGCAGCACCACGGCGGTGTTGCCGGCGTAGGTCACCAGGGTGATGCGGTCCTGCGCGCGCAATTGACGCGTCAGCAGCTTGAGCGAGGATTGCAGCAACGGCAGCTTGTCGGGCGCGTCCATCGACCCGGAGACATCGACCAGGAACACCAGGTTGGCTGCCGGCAGCGCGGTGGTCGGGACATCGCGTCCGTTGATGCCGATGCGCAGCAGCAGGTGCTTGCCGTTCCAGGGCGCGGGAGCCAGTTCGGTGCGCACCGCGAAGGGCTGGCCATCGCGGGGCGCGGGGTCGTCGTAGCGGAAGTAATTGATCATCTCTTCCACGCGCACCGCATCCACCGGCGGCAGGCTGCCACTGGTGAGATAGCGCCGCACGTTGCTGTAGCTGCCGGTATCGACATCGATGCTGAAGGTGGACACCGGGCTTTCAGCGGCCTGCACGATCGGGTTGTCGCTGAGGGTCTGATAGGTCTCGCGATCTTCGGCTGGTGTAATCGACGCAAGCGGTGGTACGGGCATGGACTGGTCGGGCAGTGCGCGCCTGGCCATCAGCGTGGCCGCAGGTGCTTGCCGCGCAAGTGCGCCATAGACGCTCTGCGGCGCCGCGGGTGCTGGCGGGCTGGGCGCATGGACCATTTCAGCCGGGCTTGGATGCATCGGTGCAGGATCCGAGAGCACGGGTGGGGACGCGGGTTGGGGTTGCGGTTCGGCTGCGGGCGTATACGCGATGTCGGCTTTGTAGGGCGGCAACGCTACCGGGTTGGGAGTGGACGATGCGGGCGGGTCGCCAACGACGGGTGAGGTGGGTTCGTGCGAGCAGGCGCTCAGCAGCAAGGCGAGTGCGAGAAGGCTGTGACGTGGCATGGGAATCCTTTGCGTGGCGAGAACGAATGGGTGAACAACCGGGCAGCCCGAGGTCGCCGTGCACTGCGCCTCTGCAGGTGAAACGGGCCAGGGCAGCAAACGGGGTTAAACGGATGCAGTTTTTTTCCAAGCGCTGCCGTGGCGTTCAATGGCCGTCAGCGGCAGTGGCATGGTCGTGTCCGCTGCGTTGCGGATCCGGCTCGGCGACGCGCGGCGGGCGTAGCCGCGCTGGTGGGTTGAAGTGCGTGGAGAGCCCGCGACGGGGCGTAGGACTGGTGCAGCCCCCTTCATTGGCGCAGGTAATGTCCTGGGAGCCGAGCGTGGGCGTGCACGCCGACGGATCAGGTCGTTTTTTCATTGGCGGCTGGCGACTGCACGCGGTGGACCGGATGTGTTGCCGCTTGCCCGCCCGACGCCTTGGCTCTGTATTGGCGGGCAGGTCTTGGCACATGCCATCGACCTGGCGGTGAGTGCGCAGCTCAGCCATCGCCGACATCGGCGTGCCCGAGTCCACCGGCCTGCATCGCATCGACGTCCGTGCAGGCTGTCTGCCGCAACAGCCGCTGGCCGAAGCTGCGACCTTGCGAAAGCAGGCGCGGCTGCGCGCATCATGCCTGCGGGCGTTATGCCTCAATCCGCATCGCGGCGCGGGGTAATGCGGTTTATCCGCGGACGTTGCTGCCGCATGATGGGAGGATGCGGCGCAGTGCGCGGCATCTGTTTCCGTTATGGAGTTCGCCTGGATGATTCAACGTCGTCATTTCCTCAAGAGCGCCACCCTGGGCGCCATCGCTTCCGGTCTGGCCGGATGGGGCGCACGTGCGCAGGCCGCGGCCGCTGGCACGGCGGCGGTACGTCCTGCGGCGTTGCCCAAAGGTCAGGCACGGGTGATTTCCACCTGGGATTTCGGCGTGGCCGCCAATCAGGCCGCGTGGAAAATCCTCAGTGCCGGCGGCATTGCGCTGGATGCCGTGGAAGCGGGCGTGCGCGTGCCCGAAGCGGACCCGACCAATCCCACCGTCGGCCTGGGCGGCTACCCCGATCGCGACGGTCGGGTGACGCTGGATGCCTGCATCATGGATCACCTGGGCAATTGCGGCGCGGTGGCATCGCTGGAAGATGTGGTGCACGCCATCTCGGTGGCGCGCGCGGTGATGGAAAAGACCCCGCACGTGATGCTGGTCGGCGATGGTGCGCGGCAGTTCGCGTTGGAACAGGGCTTTCCGAAGACCAAGCTGCTGACGCCCAGCTCTGAAGCGGCGTGGAAGCAATGGTTGAAGACCTCCAAGTACTCGCCCGAGGCCAACGTGGAAAACCGCGCCTGGCGCGATGCCAAGCTGCCCGGCGGCAAGGACAATCACGACACCATCGGCATGTTGGCGCTGGATGCGCACGGCAACCTGTCCGGCGCCTGCACCACCAGCGGCATGGCGTGGAAGATGCACGGCCGGGTCGGCGACAGCCCGATCATCGGTGCCGGCCTGTACGTGGACAACGAGGTGGGCGGCGCGACCTCCACCGGCGTGGGCGAAGAGGTGATCCGCAATGTCGGCAGTTTTGCAGTGGTGGAAATGATGCGCCAGGGCAAGTCGCCGGCCGACGCCTGCCGCGAGGTGGTGATGCGGTTGATCCGCCGCAAGCCGGAGTTGACGCGCACGCTGCAGGTGGGATTTCTGGCGATGAACAAGCGTGGCGAGGTGGGTGCGTTCGCGATCCAGAAAGGCTTCAGTTACGCGGTGTGCGATGCGCAGCGGCAGGATCTGCTGGTGCCCGGCGAGAGCCATTACACCAGCGAGCCGGCGGCATGAGTGCATCGGGTCTTGAAGTGGCGGCCGATTCGGTGGCATCGGCCGTGGCCGCGCAGGACGGCGGGGCGATGCGGGTGGAGCTATGCGGCGGGCTGGATGGCGGCGGCCTGACGCCATCGTTCGGGACGCTGGCGGTGGTGCGCGCGCGCTTGCGGATTCCGCTTTATGTGCTGATACGCCCGCGCGTGGGCGACTTCGTGTTCAGTGCCGATGAGGTGGAGGCGATGCGCCGCGATGTGCAGCAGTGCGTTGCGCTGGGCTGCGATGGGGTGGTGCTGGGCGCGCTGGATCGTCATGGCCAGGTCGATATGGACACGATGCGGGTGTTGATCGATGCGGCCGGATCGCTGGGCGTGACCTTCCATCGTGCGATCGACGTCAGTGCCGAGCCTGCGCGCGCGCTGGAAGATGCGATCGCGCTGGGCTGCGAACGCGTGCTGACCTCCGGGGCACGCGCCAGTGCCATCGAGGGCGCGGACGTCATCGCCGCGCTGGTGCGGCAGGCCGCCGGCCGCATCGGCATCATGCCGGGCGCGGGTGTCTCCGAGCACAATGTCGCCGACCTGCGCGCCAGGACCGGTGCCTGCGAATTCCATGCATCCGCCCGTGGCCCGGTGGCTGCGCAGGTGCCTGCGCCGCATGCCTACATCAGCGACCTGGGCGGCGATTACCAGCGCACCGACGTGCAGCGGGTGCGCAGGATTGTGGACGGGTTGGGCGCGTCGGCTGCTGCAGCTGGCTGAGCGTTCCGGGCTGCTGCTTTATGCCTGGTGCAGCGCGGCCCTCATCCGCCCTTCGGGCACCTTCTCCCGCAGGCGGGAGTAGGAACGTTGATCGATGGCGGCGGGGGCGCCGGACTGCAGCGGCGTCGAGACGCTGAAGCGCAGCGTGTGGCGATGCCGGGGCAGCGCCGGCGCGAGGCGCGCGCTGCCCCGGCGCCGGAACATCGCGCCGCCGTCAGCCGCCGCCCTGGCCCGCAAGCAGTGTCGGATCGAGTACCACGTGTTTGATGCGCTGGCGCTTCCAGGTGTAGCTGATGTGCACCAGACCGTCGCGTGTCTGGATGACCGCCGGGTACGAGAATTCGTCCTTGGCGCTGTCTTCCAGCGTCACTACCCGCTGCCAGTGCACACCATCGTCCGACAGTGCCACCGCCAGCGTGCCGCGTCCCTCCCACCAGTCCTTGCCGGCGATGGCGGGGTTGTAGACCAGCAAGGCGCGACCGTCGCGCAGCAGCACCGCGTCGGTGCCGGAATTGGGGTTCTGCACTTCCAGCAGTTGCATCGGCTGCCAATGCAGGCCGCCATCGTCGGAGAAGGTGCTGAAGAGTTTGTTCTGCTGGCTGCGGCCCAACGCCTGTACGCGGCCGTCGGCATGCAGCAACAGGCTGGGCTGGATGGCGCCGATCACGCCGGGGTCGTTGAGCGGCATGCCGCGCTGCCAGTGCGCGCCGTCGTCGTCGCTCCATTCCAGATGCGCACGCCAGCCGCGGTCCTCGCTGCTGCTGGGTGCCAGGATGCGTCCACTGGGCAGTTGCAGCGGCTTGTTCTTGATCGGCCCGAGAATGCCGTTGGGCAACTGCTGCGGCGCAGACCAATGCGCTCCATCGTCGGCCGAGGTCATGCGCAGCCCCCACCATTGCCGCGGGTTGGGACCGAGCTTGTAATACAGCTGCACCGGGCCGGTGGCCGATTGAAACAGCACTGGATTCCAGGCCGGTACGCTCGCTCCCTGCGTGCCGGCGTGCGTGCCATCGGCAATACGGCGTGGTGGCTGCCAGTGCTGCGCGTCGCGCCGGGTCAGCCAGATGCCGACGTCGGCCGCACCTTCGTGTGCGCCTCCGAACCAGGCCGCCAACAGATGGCCATCGCGGGTTTCCAGCAGGGTGGATGCGTGCGCCTGCGGGGTGGGTGCCGGGTCGGCGATGAACTCGCTGAGCATGATCGGCGAAGGCGGAAACACGGGAGAGCGTGCCTGCGCGTTGCAGGCCGCAAGACCGGCAACAAGGCAGGTCAGCAGGCGAGTGGAAAACATCGGGGTCCGGTGTTGTGTGGATTCAATAGAGACCTCTTTATCATCTATTGAATACCTGTGCCTTGACCATCCTGGGCGGCAGCGGTTGCCAACCATGTGCGGCAAGGGCAACTGGTCGGGCGCGCCAGCGAGGCGGTCGGTAAGCAAGTCCACAGGCGTTGGCATGTCTCTGCCGCCGCAGGATCGCCACGTGGCCAAGTGCGTTGACGGCAAGGTTCATGCCGGCGCAGCTGGTGGAGCTGGCCTGGCGCCATGGCCGGATCGACGATTGGTGGCTGGACGGCACATCGGTGTTGCGACGTGCATTGCGAAGCTGCATTGCGCCGATTCAGCGATACGCCCCTGCGCCGTTATCGGAAGGGCACCGCGTGCGTTGTAGCCCGGTCTGTACATCGCGACGTCGCGAGCAGGCCATTAACGGTCAGGGCGCAAGCCGTGCATTCCGCCCACCCAGGAGCCGAGCATGGCCATTCCAACTACAGTAAATGCCCAGATCACCGATGCCGTCACCCAGTCCAACGTCAAGGTCGTAGGACAAGCGCCAGCGATCGCGCTGGGCTCGGTCTACCAGACCATGGCCCATTCGAGCGGCATCCTGTTCCAGAACGCCGTCGCGGCGCAGCAACAGCAAAACACCCTGGCGCAGGCCGCGACCAACCAGGGCGTGATGCAGATCTACAGCGTGGATACCACGGCGTGCGCCGGCGCGAGCGAGCACGTGGCGCAGACCGGCGTGGCCGACAATCTGACCAGCCTGCTCACCGTGCTCAAATCGTTCCAGTCCGGCAGCTGATGCGCGTTGGCGGCTTGCGAACGCGGCCGCCACCGCTGCACGTCCTCGGTGTGCTCAGGTCGCGTTGTCGTCGCGGACCTGCGGCGGCAACAGCGTCTGCGGCTTCTTGGCCGACTGGGTCTGGCACAGGAAGGTCATCGTATGCGCCGCTTCGGTGCTGTCCATCGGCTTGCTGTGAAGCTGCTGGGCAAATGCGTGCTGGGTATGCTCCGGGGCAACGGAGGTGGACTCTTCGGCAACAACGGTGGACGACGACATGCAACGCTCCTGGAACCTGCAATCAGGCCGTCTACGTAGCAACCAAAGCGCCCCCGTAACGGTGTCAGCCGGTGATCTTGCCTGGAATATGGTCCGCCCGATACCAGGGCGGCAGCAGGCGGTACAGGTGCACCGGACTTCCAGATAGCGGCGCGCGGGGCACGGACTGAAGGGCAGGGAGCCAGGGCGGCTGACGCGCAGTTGGCCTGCGGTGGGTTTGGCGGTGGCGCAGGGTGGGCGAGGGCTGTGTCCGTGCCGTAACGCTGTTGGCCGGACCGTGGACTTGCGCGGGGATGTGCCGGGCACAGGCTGGCTGCATGCGGCCATGCAGTCCATGCAGTCCATGCAGCCCATGCGGATTGATCCGTACCCTCACCTCAACCTCTGTTCCGGCGGGAAAGGGGCTCTGTCGAGGGCGGCTGGGGTTTGATCGCTTCGCTTTTCGGGAGAAGGCCCCCGCAGGGGCGGATGCGGGGGCGGCATGGCTTGGTGTGCCTGGGACCACGCGCATCACGCAGTGGGGCAGTGCTGGCGCACGCGGTTGGCATCCAGGGAAGTAGTGGGGTTAACGCGTGCGGCGCGCCGCGCGCTGGTGCCGGCCGGTCGCCCCGTACCTTCACCCCAACCCCTCTCGCAAAGGGAGAGGGGCTTGAGCATTGCAGTCGCGTACCACCTTCAGGGCCTGCGCGACGGTGCAGCGCTCACTGCTCCGGCTTGAGCCACACCTGCTGTTTCAGGCCGCGCACGCCGGGTTTGGTGGTGCTGTCCAGGTCGAACACCACCACGCTGTTGTCGCCCTTGCGCTGGAACGGCGCGGGGAGATACAGCGCCGTTTGCGGGCCGATCTTCCAGTGGCGGCCCAGGTTGACGCCGTTGGCCCAGGCGATGCCCTTGCCGAAGGCGCGCATGTCCAGGTAGGTGTCGGTGGGCGTGCCGATGCGCAGGTTGCCGCGGTGGAAGGCGGGGCCTTGCACGGGTTTGCGGGTCCAGCCGTGGAGGCTGTCGGGCGAGCGCATCGGCAGCGGGAAGGCCTGCCAGCCGGTGAGCTGCCGGTTGTCCAGCAGTACCGGGTCGACCAGGCCGGCGCGGCCGTCGGCCATGCGTGGGCCGTAGTTGATGCGGCCGCTGTTTTCGACCAGGACATCCAGCGTGTGCTGGCCTGCAGGAATATCCACGTCGGTGGAGACCTGCTGCAACCGGCGCTCGACGCTGCCGACCGGCTTCTGATCGACGTACACCCGCGCCACATCGCGCACCTCGCCCAGATACAGCGAACCCTTGCGCGGGCCGGTGATGGTGGTGCGGTAGAGGATGTAGCCGTAGTCCTGGCCGAAGTGCTCCATCGGCTGTGGGGTGTCGATGGCGATCGGTGCGGGCAGGTTGTCCCACAGCGAGGCGGATTCGCGTAACTGGGTTTGCGGCAGTGCGGCCATGACGATCGGTGCCGGCAATGCGGGCGGCTGTACGCCGGTGACCCGGGCGATGGCATCGCGCATCAGCGCGAACTTGGGCGTGGGCTGGCCGGCTTCGTCGAGGATGGCGTCGTAATCGTAGCTGGTGGTCTGCGGCGCGTAATGGTCGCTGGGATTGCCCTGGAAATTGGCGCCATTCATGAAGCCGAAGCTGGTGCCGCCGATGAACATGTAGAGGTTGGCCGAGTGGCCCTGGCGCAGGATCCATTCCAGTTCTTCGGTCTGCTGTTTGGCATCGGTGCTGGCGTGCGGCGTGCCCCAATGATCGAACCAGCCGGCCCAGTATTCGCCGACCATGCGCGGTTGTTCGGGGCGGAACTTGATCAACTTGTCGAACGCGCTCTTCGCCTCGCCTGGCGCGAAATTCACCACTGCCAGGGTGTCGGGCAGGGTGCCATTGGCGAGCATGTCGGCACCGTCGGAGGTGAACAGCAGCGCCTTGTCGAAGCCGGCCTTGATGAACATGGCGCGGTTGTCGGCCATGTAGGCGTGGTCGTCATCGTAGGAGCCGTATTCGTTCTCCACCTGCACGGCGATGATCGGGCCGCCGTTGTGGTTGAGCAGCGGTTGCACCTGTGTTGCCACCGCATCCAGGTATGCCTGGCTGGCACCGAGAAAGCGCGGGTCGCGGCTGCGCACGCGGATGTTGTCCTTGCCGAACAACCACGCCGGATAACCGCCGGCTTCCCATTCGGCGCAGGCATAGGGGCCGGGGCGCAGGATGACGTTGAGGCCTTGCGCGGCGGCTTCGCGCACGAAGGCGGCCACATCGTTGTTGCCGGAAAAATCGAACTGGCCTTGCTGCGGTTCGACCAGATTCCAGAACACGTAGGTCTCCACGGTGTTCAGGCCGAGTGCGCGCGCTTTTTGCAGGCGGTCCTTCCAGTAAGCGCGTGGAATGCGCTGGAAATGGATGGCGCCGGAGAGGATCTGATACGGCTTGCCATCGCGCACGAACTGCGTGCCCTGGGTGCCGAAGGCGGGCCAGGACTCGGGCGTAGCAGCGGAGGCGGGCAGCGCGAGCGCCAGGGCCAGAACCAGGGGGGCAAGAGTGGTACGCAGCATGGAGGTCTCGATGTAGGTGGGGCCGGTGGTGCGGGTGGACGGCAGGCGGCCGTGTTTGCGTTCTGCCCTCATCCGCCCTGCGGGCACCTTCTCCCGCTTGCGGGAGAAGGGAAGAGCAATTCCCGCCTGCGGAATCAGAAAGCAACTTCCACTCGCGAATAAACAAGCGATCCTTGTTTTTGCGTGAGCGGGGAAGGACGTTCCCCATTCGCGCAGCAAGAAGCGAACGCGCCGCTCGCGCAAGCGACGTACCGGCATTACGCGAACGACGGTGGCAGATCCTTCTTGTCTGCGCCGAAGGCCGGGTTCGGCTTGGGTCCCATCGCAAATTCCAGCGTGCCGCCGGCAGCCAGCTCGGTGTGACGTAGCCAGGCGCGGGTGAGCGATTTGCCGTTGAAGGTCAGCGACTGCACATAGACGTTCTGCGCGCTGTTGTCCTTGGTCACGATGCGCAGTGTGCGGCCGTTGCCCACGTCCAGCGTGGCGCGCTCGAACAATGGGCTGCCGAGCACGTAGTTGCCGCTGACCGGGTCCACCGCATACAGGCCCAGCGCGCTGAGCACGAACCAGGCGCTCATCTGCCCGCAGTCTTCGTTGCCGGACAGGCCATTACGCGCGTCATGGTATTGCTCGCGCAGCAAGCGGCGCACCATCGCCTGAGTCTTGTACGGCTGGCCGGCGTAGGCGAACAGATAGGCCACGTGATGGCTGGGCTCGTTGCCATGCGCGTACTGGCCGACCAGGCCGTCGATATCCGGTGGCGCATCGGCCGGCAGTTCGGAGCTGGTGGAAAACAGTTCGTCCAGCTTGGCGACGAAACCGTCGCGGCCGCCGTACAAATCCATGTAACCGTACAGGTCGTGCTGGTTGAGGAAGGTGGCCTGCCAGGCGTTGGATTCGGTGAAGTCGCGCCATTTGGCGATGTGGCCCATGCCGCGCGGGTCGAATGGTTTGGCCCAGCTGCCATCTTCCAGGCGCGCCTGCACGAAGCCGCTGTCGCGGTTGAAGACATTGCGGTAGTTGCGCGAGCGTGCGCGCAGCGCGCGTGCATCGTCGGTTGCGCCGGCAGCCTGCGCCAGGTGCGCGCAGGCCCAGTCGTCATAGGCGTATTCGAGGGTGCGGCTGACCGCTTCGTCCACCTTGTCGGCGGGGATGTAGCCAAGCTTGCGGTAGTACGCCAGGCCGTGCGTGGTGTCGTCCATCGCACGTTTGCGGTAGGCCGGCCACGCCGCGGCGTAGTCGATTCCGGTAAAGCCCTTGGCGTGCGCTTCGGCCAGCACGACGGCGGAGTGGTAGCCGATCATGCAGCCGGTCTCCACGCCTTGCAGCGGCCAGATGCCCACGCCGTCCGGGCATTCGTTGGCGCCGCGGACCAGGCACTGCACCAGGTCGGGAACGCGCTCGGGTTGTACCAGGGTGAGCAGCGGATGCGCGGCGCGGTAGGTGTCCCACAACGAGTAGGTGCTGTAGTTGTTGTAGCCCTTGGGTGCGGTGTGGATCTGCAGGTCCATGCCGCGGTAACGGTTGTCCACGTCGCTGAAGAGCGTCGGCGCCAGCAGGCTGTGATACAGGCCGGTGTAGAAGATGCGGCGTTGCGCGTCGTCATCGCTGTCGATGCGCACACGTGCCAGCTCCTTCTCCCAGGCGGCCACCGCTTGCGCATGCACGCGGGAAAAGTCGAAGTCCGGCAGCTCGGCGTCGAGGTTGGCCAGTGCATTGTCGGCGCTGACGGCGGAGATGCCGACCTTGATCAGCAGTGGCGCATCGGAGGCATCGGGGAAGTGCAGTGCGGCCTTCAGATGCACGCCATCGGCGCTGCGCGTGCCGGCGGCCAGCGGCTGGTCTTCGTTGTACAGCTGCACCTGTTTGAACGGCCGCGACAGCCGCAGGGCGAAATAGATGTAGCGGCCCTGCGCCCATTGGTAGACGCGCCGGCCACCGGTGAGGGTGCGCTCGTCGACCACACGCAGCTGCGCATCGCTGACGCGGGTGGGGATGCCGGGTTTGTCCTGCATGCCGTGGCACAGGTCCAGCAGTACGTGCGCCGGTTTGCCCTTGGGGAAGTGATAGCGATGCAGGCCTGCGCGCGCAGTGGCGGTGAGTTCGGCATGCACGCCGCTGTCCTTGAGCCGCACGCGGTAATAGCCCGGCGAGGCGGCTTCGTCGCTGTGGCCGTAGCGCGAGCGGTAACCGGCATCCGGGTCGTCCAGTGGGCCGGGCACCAGCTTGACCTCGCCGGTGGCGGGTACCAGCAGGAAATCCAGCATGTCGCCGATGCCGGTGCCGGACAGATGGGTGTGCGAGAAGCCCATGATCGAACCGTCGGATTCGTGGTAGCCCGAGCACGAGTCCCATACCGCGTTATAGGTGTCCGGGCTCAGCTGCACCATGCCGAACGGCAAGGTCGCGCCGGGGAAGGTGTGGCCATGGCCGCCGGTACCGATGAAGACGTCCACGTGACGGGTGAGGTCGGCACGCACGCGCGCATCGGCCGGCAGCGCGTAGTTGCCGGCGCGTGCGCGGGCTGCGCCGGGCAGGCCTACGCTGCCGAACAATGCCGCTGCGATGGCGCCTTGGAGAAAACCGCGTCGTGTTGCCATGTGTGTGGTCTCTGAATGTGCGGGCCGATGCCGGGGCACCCTCATCCGCCCTTCGGGCACCTTCTCCCGGCGGGAGAAGGGAAGATCAAGTGCTGTGTCGTTCCGCCGGGAAAGAGAGGATCCGGCGTTTCGGACAATCAGCTACTACGCAGCAGCTGGGGTTTGCGTTGGGACAGGTCGATGATCAGTTCGCCGAACAAGGTGTTGGCCCAGGCGAACCAGTCGCGGGTGAAGGTGCTCGGGGTGTCCTTGTCGAACGCCTCGTGCATGAAGCCGGTGCCGGCGTGGGTGGTCTTGAGCCACTGCAGGCATTGGCGCAGCTGCGCATCGTCGTCGCTGACCAACGCGTATTGCACGATGGACATCGGCCAGATGGTGCCCATGCCGCTATGCGGGCTGCCCACGCCTTCAGCCGCCTTGCCGCGCGAAAAATACGGGTTGCGTTCGCTCCAGGCGAGCTGGCGGGTGCGCAGGAACACCGGGTCGCGCCGGTCGCAGCAACCCAGGTAGGCCAGACTGAGCAGGCCGGGGGCGTTGGCATCGTCGATGAACAACTGGTTGCCGAAGCCGTCCACTTCGAAGGCCCAGTACGCCTGGCCGTCGCTGTCGCGCAGTTGGCCGAACTGGCGCGTGGCGGTGTCCACCTCATCGGCCAGGGCGGTGCACTCGGCGGCAAACGCGGCATCGCGATGCAGTGCGGTGCTCATCGTTGCCAATTGGCGTAGCGAGGTCACCGCAAACAGGTTGGCCGGCACGAACAGCGGAAACACGCAGGCGTCGTCGGAGGGACGGAACATCGAGTGGATCATGCCGTTGGGTCTGGTCGGCTGGCCGTAGCCCTCCAGTACCAGGGTTTCGGTGGCCAGCGGGGAAGGACGCTGGAACACGTACGGACCACGGTTGTCCTTGCGCTGCTGCTCGCGGAAGGTCTTGACCACCACGTGCATCGCCGCGCGCCAGTCGTCGTCGAACGGTGCGGCATCGCCGGTGGCGCGCCAGTATTCGTGCGCGATGCGGATCGGGTAGCACAGCGAATCCACCTCCCACTTGCGCTCGCCCACGCCGGGCTTCATCTCGGTGATGTCGTTGAGCGACCACTTCAGGCGCTGGGTCTGGCCGTCGGGCAGGAAGGCGTTGGCATACGGGTCCAGCCGGATGCACGCGGCCTGGCGCTGGATCAGGCCATGGAACATGCGTCGCAACGCGGGGTCGCGCCTGGCCAGCGGCACGTACGGATGCACCTGCGCGGAGGAGTCGCGCAGCCACATCGCATGGATGTCGCCGGTGATGACGAAGGTGTCCGGCTTGCCGTTGCGGGTGCCGGTTTCCACCGTGGTGTCCAGCGTGTTCGGGTAGCAGTTCTCGAACAGCCAAGCCAGCTCGGGGTCGGCGATCTGTGCCTTGATCCGCACGATCTGCTGCTCGACCGCCTTGCTGACGAAACGACGCTGCGCCTTGGGCGGGCGCTTGCTGACGAAGGCACCGGCGGCCGTGGAGGCGCCGGCAGCGGGCGCGGCCGCGAAGGCAGGCAGGGCACTGGCCAGCAGGCCGGCACCGGCGCTGGCGCCGAGCAGCTGAAGAATGTCGCGGCGGGTATGCATGACCTCAAGACTCCATGGGTTCAACCTGCGATCCGCACGATGGTCCTCCCCGCGCTGGCGGCTGCAAGACGGCAGCCTGGGCGATGAGACCTATGCATGACCAATTCCTGATGACCATACAACGTGTGCGTCGAAACTGCATAGTGCGCTCGCACAATTTCGGGGGACGGGCGCTGCCGGATGCTTGCCAGCGGAGGTGGCACGGCGGCTGCAGAAGCGGGCACTGCCGTTAGCGTGGTGCCGGCACGCCGACGGCCCGCGCGCCGGGTGCATCATCCAGCCGCATGCCCGCGCCAGTGCGCCGGCCCCGCGCAGTGGCCGTCGTCGTGCTCGTGCCCGAACAAGGCGTCCAGCAGGCGCTGCGACGGGCTCCACTCGCCGATCGCCGGGTGGATCAGCATTGCCTTGCAGGCATCGCGATGGCTGCCGCTGAGCGCGGCCTCGATCGCGGCGTGTTCGTAGGCCTTGAACGCGCGCACCAGGCCATGCACCGCGTCCGGCAGGGGCGCGGCAGGAATCGGCACGACGCGGTCGCGGTCGATGTCTGCGGCGATTTCCACCACATCGTCGTCGGCCAGCTCGGCCATCGCGCCGCGGTTGCGCACGTTGACCACATGCCGGCCCGGGCGCGCGCCGGTCAGCGCGCTCATCACGTCCACCGCGATGCGGTGATAGCCGGTGCTGGCGCGGAACGGGTCCGGCTGCGGCGCCATGTCGGGTGCGAAGGCCGAGCCGGCTTCGGCCTCCAGCTTCATGTACGAGCCGGAGCGCTGCGCCAGGTAGGCGGCATAGGTCTGCACCGCGCCGGCGGTGTCGCCGGCCTGCAGGCGGCTGCCCAGGTCGCCGATCAGGCTGCGGTTGAGCCGCTCGATCTCGCCACCGCGGCTGGCGCCGCTGGCGCGCTGGTTGTCCAGGGCGCGGCGCCGCTCGTAGAAGAAGTACAGGTACTCGGTGGGGATCAGCCGCAAGGCGCGCAGCATCTGGACATCGAACAGCGGCGCCAGATAGAGCTGACGTAGGATGGCGTCGTCGTCGAGGATGCGATCCATGATGTCCTGCCCGCGCAGGCGCACCGCACGGATCCAGCCCAGGTGGTTGAGGCCGACGTAATCGCATTCCACGTCGGATGCCGGCTCGCCGAGCGCGCGGGCGATGTTGTGGAACAGCTCCACCGGGGTGTCGCAGATGCCGACCACCCGCGCGCGGGTATGTGCGGTGATGGCCTGGGTGATCAGCCCGGCCGGATTGGTGAAGCTGACCAGCCACGCGTCCGGACTCAGCCGCTCGATCATGCGCGCCTGCTCGATCGCCACCGGCACCGTGCGCAATGCCTTGGCCACGCCGCCGGGGCCGGTGGTCTCCTGGCCGGAATAGCCATGGCCGATGATGGTCTGCTCGTCGGAGGCGCGCTGGGCGATACCGCCGACGCGGATGCTGTTGAGCACGAAATGCGCGCCTTCGATCGCCGCCTCCAGCGAGGGCGCCGCATGCACCTGCAGGCTGCCGCCGGCCTCGGCCACGATGGCGCGGCCCATCGCAACCATCAATGCCAGGCGCTCCTGGTCGGGGTCGTACAGCACGATCTCGCGTGCGCCCAGCGCTTCGGCCGCTTCGTTGACGCCGTACACCACCAACGGCGTGCGCACGCCGCCGCCGCCGATCAGGGTCAGCTTGCGATTGTCGACAGAACTGCTCATGGAATGTCCTCAGGGGGGGAGAAAAGGGGAGGCAGGGAAGCCAGGCCGTCCAGCGCACCCAGCGCGCTGCAGCACGCCGCACCGCATCGGCAGCCCTGCCGAGCGGCAGCGTCCAGCGACAGCCCGTGCAGGCGCGCGGCGATGAAGCCGGCATCGAAGGCATCGCCGGCGCCGGTGCTGTCACGCAGTTGCACCTGGGGCGCGGGAATCGAACGGCCGCCGGCGGTATCGACGACCATCGCGCCGGCAGCACCGTGTTTGACCACGACCTCGCGCAGGCCTTGCGCCTGCGCCCAGGCCACGCAGGCGTCGACGCTGTCGCCGCAGCCCATCAGCGCGGCTTCCTTCTGGTTGGGCAGGAACCAGGTGACCGCGCGACAGGTGGCGCGGTTGTCCGGGTCGGCGAGCCATTGCGGGCTGAAGCCGACATCCAGCGAAGTGCTGCAGCCGGCGCGCGCCAGCTGCGGCAGCAAGCTGCGCGCGACCGTGGCCGGCAGCGGCAGTGCGAAGTGCACATGCGTGGCCGCACACATTGCAGCGATGACGTCGTCGCGCAGCAGCAACCCACCCAGGTCGGCATTGGCGCCGGCATAGGTAAAGAACGAACGGTCGTCCTGCAGCGAGACGCTGGTGGTCACGCCGGTGCCGACGGGCGAGTCGATCAGCCCGTCGGCCGAAACGCCGAAGTCGCCCAGGCGGTGCGCGAACAGCGCACGGTCCTGCGCACCGATCGCGCCGATCACGCGCACGTTGCAGCCCAGCTGCGCCAGCGCGCAGGCGGTGATGAGGGTGCCGCCGCCGAGTTCGCGCCGGTAGTGCTGCGCGAGCGCTTCTTCGCCAGGCGCCGGCCAGCGTGCGAAGCCGCTGAAGATGTGGTCCAGGTAGACCTCGCCGACCACCGCGATCTGCGCAGCGCTCATTGCAGCTGGAACGGCCATGCGCGCTCCCTCCGTGCCTGCAGCAGATACACCGCGCTACCCACGCACAGCGCCAGCACCGCGGCGAGCACGCGTCGCCCCGGGCTGGTCGCCAGCAGATAGATCCAGCCGAACACGCTGACCAGCAGCGGCCACGGATACAGCGGCATCGCAAACGCTCGCCTGCGCCGCTTGCGACGCAGCAGCACCACCGCCAGGCATTGCGCCAGAAACTGGAACAGGATCTGGATGATCATCAAGGTGGCGATCAGATCGTCCAGCGACAGCAGGCAGGCCAGCGTGGAGGTCGCGCCGACGAACAGCAGCGACACGGTGGGGAAACCGCCGCGCGGATGCAGCCGCGCGAACACGCCAAAGAACTGCCCGGCCGCAGCGGCGGCGTACGGCACCCGCGAGTAGCCCAGCAGCACCACCAGCGCCGAGCCCCACGCGGCCAGCGCGATCAGCGCCACGGCCACCGTGGCGCCGGCCGGGCCGTAGATGGCCTGCATGAAGTCGGCCATCACCGCCTTGGAGTGCGCGGCCTGCTGCCACGGCAGCACCCCGAGCAGGGTGATGTTGAGGCCCAGGTACAGCAGCGCCACGATCGGGATCGAGAGCAGCACCGCGCGCGGAATCGTGCGCCGCGGCTTGCGGATTTCGCCGCCGAGCATGCACACGTTGTTGTAGCCGCCGTAGTCGTAGACCGCGATCAGCGCCACCGCACCGAAGCCCAGCCAGAACCCATGCGGCGAGGCGGGGCGCGCGTACAAGAATGCGTTGGCGATGCGGGCATCGAAATGCAGCACGCCACTGCCGATGATCCACATGCAGGCGCCCAGGACCACCGCGCTGACCAGCAACGACAGCAACTGCACCGAGCGCACCTTGCGGTACAGCAGCAAGGTGTTGAACGCGCACAGCGCCATCGCGATCGCCGTGAGCCGGCTCTGGCTCAGTCCCGGCATCAGGAAAGCCAGGTATTGCGCGCAGC
Organism: Xanthomonas sp. 10-10; assembly: GCF_040182365.1. Taxonomy (NCBI): domain Bacteria; kingdom Pseudomonadati; phylum Pseudomonadota; class Gammaproteobacteria; order Lysobacterales; family Lysobacteraceae; genus Xanthomonas; species Xanthomonas sp. 10-10. The sequence goes on along the minus strand of NZ_CP144460.1, from coordinate 3,634,870 downwards.
CCACCGCTGCCGAGCCAACCGACAGTGGCGCGGTCAACAGTGTCTGCCACAGGTATAGAAAACCGAACAGCCGCCCCCAGCGTTCGCGCCCGTAGGCCTCGCGCAGGTAGTGATACGGCCCGCCGGAGCGCGGAATCGCCGCGCCCAGTTCGGCCCACACCAATCCATCGCACACGCACAGCAGCGCGCCGGCGACCCAGCCCAGCAACACCGCCGGCCCGGCCAGCGCCGACAACGCCAACGGGATGGTGATGAACGGGCCGATGCCGATCATGTTGAGCAGGTTCGCCGACAGCGCGCTCCAGACCCCGAGCGTGCGCGGTGGCGCAGCGACGAGCGTGGCCGGTGAAGGTGCGATGGGGGCGCTCAACATGCGCAGCGCTCTGCATGCGCGAGCGATACGTCGTTGCTGCGTTTGACCGAGGCGGTCAGCCCGTCGGCACAGTGGATGGCGGCGGGCTGAAGTTGATGCAGATCCAGCACCAGCACCGCGTTGCGGCCGGGCCGCAACCAGGCGCCCGGGCAATGCAGGCAGTGCTGCGGGCCGATTTCCCAGTAGCGCCCGAGCAGCCTGCCGTTGATCCACAGATAGCCCTTGCGCCACTGACGCATGTCCACGTAGATGTCGCCGACCGTGTCCAGGGTGATTTCGGTTGCGAAGAACAGGCCAGGCCGGGTGGGGAGACCTTGCAACGGCCGTAGCGTGGGCGGCGCATCGCCGTCCAGCGCCATGCCCTGCACCTGCCAGTCGCGCAGTTCCCTGCCATCGAGGTGCACCGGACCAAGCAGGCCTTTTGCATCGCCCAGCGCCGGGCCGAAGTTGATATGGCCGAAGCTGTCCACCAGCACCTCCAGCACGCGCTCGGTGGAGGTGACGTCCGGCAGGGTCAGCTGCGGATCGCTGTTGAGGCGTGCGTGCTGCATGCGCGAGACATGGCCGATCTCGCGACCGTCGAGTTGCACGCTCGCGTAGTCGTGCACTCGCCCCAGTTGCAGATGCGTACCGGCCGCGATGCGGCGCCGGTATACCACCAGACCCAGGTTCTGCCGGAGCAGGGTCTGGTTGTCGGTCGGGCGTGCGACCTGCAGCGGCCCGGTGCTCAGGTTGTCCCACAGCGCGGCGATCGGCTGCGCCATGACCGGCGCAAAACGCGCCCGCGGTGGCGGCGCCGGCAGCGCCGGCAGCGCGCTGCCGGTGTGCGTCGCGATGATGTTTCGCAGCGTCAGGTACGCAGGCGTGGCGCGCCCGCCTTCGTCGATCGGGGCGCTGTAGTCGTAGCTGGTCAGCGCGGGCTGGAACTGCGAACCATCGTCTTCGGCATTGGCACCGGCGCTCAATCCGAAATTGCTGCCGCCGTGCACCACATAGAGATTGAACGAGCCACCGGCGGCCATCAGTTGCTGCAGCATCGGCGCGTAGTCGCGCTGCGCGAAGGCCTCTTCGCCCCAATGCGTCAACCAGCCAGGATAGCCTTCGGCCACCCACACCGGCGCATTGCCTGCGATCTGGTTTGCTTCCTGCAGTTCAGCGAGATCGGCGCCATCCAGTCCCAGCGCAGCACCGGGAAGATAGGCCTTGCGTCGGCGCAGATCCTTCATGCCTTCGGCCAACGAGAACGGGCCATCGATGCCGTGCGTGCGCCACAGTGCAGCCAATGCCTGCAGGTAGCCCGCATCGGCGCCGTGCATGTTGTATTCGTTTTCGATCTGCAGCATCAGCACCGGGCCGCCGGCACTGGCCATCAGCTGTGCGATCCGCGGCGCCACCGCATCGATGTAGCGCTGCACCGCAGCCATGTAGCGCGCGTCGGTCCGGTCGCGCAGGCGCATGCCCGGCTCGCGCAGCAGGTACGGCGGCAGCCCGCCCAGCGTCCATTCCGCGCACACATAGGGACCGGGGCGCAGGTACACCCACATGCCTTCCTGCTGGCACAGCCGGATGAAGGCGACGAAGTCGCGCTCGCCGGTATCCAGGTCGAACTGCCCCGGTTCGCGTTCCAGCGCATTCCACATCAGATACAACGCGATGGTATTCAGGCCCATCGCCTTGGCCATGCGGATGCGGTGCAGCCAATCGGCGCGCGCGATGCGCAGCGGATGCATTTCGCCGCTACGCAGCTGCCAGGGCTGCCCGTCCAGGGTGAAGTGCCCCTGCGCGAATCCGAATGCATGCGCCTGCCCATCCGGTTGCGGTGCGTGCAGCGACGGCTGCGGCTGCGGCGATGCCGCCAGCCCGAACGGGGCGAGCAGGCCGAACGTGCACAAGGTCCTGCGCTTCATGGTGTCTCCAGCCAGGGGAAGGAACCAGCCGCGTTGCAACGCGCCGCGCGCTGGTGGTGCGCGGCGCTGCATGCCGGTGCGCTAGAAGGCGTACTTAACCGTCAGCAAGGCGGTGCTGCCGGCATCGACGATGTCGGAGATCGCCAGGTTGTTGCGGCCCACATGCGCCCAGTAGCTGTATTCCTTGGTCAGGTTGGAGATCGACAGGTCCATGCTCACGCCGTTGTCGAAGCGGTAGCCGGTGTGCAGATCCACGCGGCGGGTCGGGCGTGCCCACAGGTCGTTCCAGGGCGCGCCTTCATGCAGGAAGTCGTAGCCCAGCAGGTAAGAACTGCTGAAGTGGTAGCTCAGGTTCAACGAGAACCCGTTGTGCTCGTAGAACAACTCCAGGTTGGCCATCGCCGACGGCGCCGACTGCATGTGCTCGTTGTCGAAGCCATCCAGCCCCAGGTCTGCACGCGCATGCTGGCGGGTGGCGTTGGCACTGACGCCCAGGCCGTCGAAGGGCGCGGGCAGATCCTGGAACTTCTGCCGCGCGCTGAGTTCCACACCGTAGATCTTGCCGTCGCCGCCATTGGTGGGCATGTGGTACAGCACCGTGCCGCTGCCGGTGGTGCTGCCATTGGCCTGGGCCGAGCCGGCATCGTAGATGTAGTTGCGCAACTGCTTGTAGAAGCCCGCCAGCGAGAAGAAGCCGCCGCGCTCGGTGGACCACTCGCCGGACAGATCCAGGTTGGTCGATTCGATCGGCTTCAGGTCGGGGTTGCCTTGGGTGATCGTGGTGACGCCGTTGGAGATGCCGATCTGGCTGCCGCCGCCCAACTGCACGAATGCCGGGCGGGTGTAGCTGGTCCACAGCGAGGCGCGGTAGGCAGTGCGCAGGTCCGGCCGCCAGGTCAGGAGTACGCTGGGCAGCGGCTCGTTGTAGGTGGTGCTGTTATGGGCGAAGTTGCCGACCACCTGGTTGCCGTCCGCATCCACCGGGGTCACCCAGAACGTGTTGTCGATGGCGGTGTGCTCCAGGCGCACGCCTGGCACGATATCCAGGTTGCCGATGGTGAAGGTGGCGCTGGCATAGGCCGCGCTCACCGCCTCGGTGCCGCGCATGGTGTTGCAGTTGAAGTTGTTGACGTAGAACGCGCTGCCGCAGGTATCCAGATCGTCGTCGGTGAGGTGTTGCGCAATCACGCCGGCCACTGCCGCTTCGCTCACGCGCGGCGTGTTCCAGTCGTATTTGCCGGGAAAGATCGAGGCATAGGTGCCGGTGAAGATGCCCAGATCGCCGAGCGTGGTGGTGCCATCCACGCCGCCGGTATACCAGTCGCGATTGCTGAAGCTGCGACGGCTCCTGCTGTACTTCACCCCGAACTGCAGCGAGCGCAGCGCGCCATCGGCAAAGTCGTAGCGGGTATCGAAACGCGCGCCGCCTTTCTTCTGGCCGGAATAGATCTTGGTCAGCTCGCCATAGCTGCTGGCATACAACGCCGGGATGTTGTTGACCTGCGCCTGCAGTGCAGGTGTGAGTTGCGGATACGGGAATGCACCGCCGCCGTAGCGCACCAAGGTGTTGCCGGAATAGGCGTAGTTGTCCTGGGTGAACTTGTCCTCTCGCCCGTCGATTTCGACATGGTCGGGGCGGTCGTTGTCGCCGAAGCTGTAGAACACGTTGGGCATGAAGGTCCAGCCGCCCACAATCTTTTTTGCACCGATCTGAAAGGTGGCCAGGTCGGCGACCTCCGGATTGGTTTCGTACCAGAACCGCGCCGCGATGCGGCCGATATTCGGTGTGAAAACGCCGGCTGTGCCGGTCGTTACATAGCTCACATCCTGCGGCAGCAGCTGCACGAAGGTGGTGCCTTGATCGGTCTTGGCATAGGCGTAGGTCATGCGCGCATACAGCGACAGGCTGTCGTCCACATGCCAGTCGAACGAGGCATTGCCGCCGTAGCGACGCTCCCAGCCGGCAGCGATGCCGACGTTCATGCCGGTGCTGGTGAGGTTGTGTTGCGGATCCAAACCTGCCGCGTTTCCGCCTTCGGCATCGGTATTCAGATATTCCCACGACCCATCGTTGAGCGCGCTGGTGGCCGCGGCCACCTCGCTATTGGTGGTGGTGCGGTAGTCGTAGTAGGCGCTGGCATACACGCCGAACTGTTGTGCCTCACCGAACTTGTGCTGGAATTCGCCGCCGAATCCACCGCCCAGGCCATCGCCGCCGTAATCACGCGCACGGCTTTCCGCCCGTCCGCTGCCGGTGACGCTGCCGCTGGTGATGTCCTTGAAGTCGTAGGCGGTGGGTGTGCGGAAATCCAGCGTGCCGCCGATCGCATCCCCGTCCATGTCGGCGGTGGAGGTCTTGTTGGCGACGATGGTCTGCAGGCCGGTGGGCGGCAACAGGCTCAGTTGCACGCTGCGGCTGTACGGCATGCCTTGTGCCACGGTGACGCCGTCGATCATGTTGACGTTGTATTCGGACGGCAGCCCACGCACCGAGGCGAACATGCCTTCGCCGCGCGCTGCACCGTCGATGCCGCCGAAGTAGCCCGAGCCGGTGCTGGTGATGTTGATGCCGGCGATCAGGCCCAACGCTTCGGCCACGTTGTGCACGGCGGTGCGCTGCAGGTCGTTGGCCGACAGCACATCGACGGTGTTGGCCGCATTGATCTTGAGATCGCTGGCATCGTAGCGGTTGCGCACCACGCTGACCGCCTTGAGTTGCTTGACCTCGTCCAGTGCGACGTCCACCGCGGCAGTGCCGCTGCCATCCACCTGGACGCGGGTGTCTGCGGCGCTGAAGCCCGGGTAGTCCAGCGCCAGTGCGTACTGCCCGGCCGGCACGTCGCGGATGACGAAGTGCCCGTGCGCATCGGCCACCGCGCTGTATGCGGTGCCTGCGATGCGCACCTTTGCGTTGGCGGCCGGCTTGCCGCTGCCGCGCTCCTTGAGGGTTCCCTCCACCGTGCCGGCCACGGCGCAGGCCGCCGAGGTCATGCCGGTCACGGCCAGGATCGCCACGATCAATCGCTTGCGGGTCAAACGCTCATGCTTGTGCACATGCCACCTCGCCAGATGCTGGGCAACGTTGCCGAGGGCAACGCCTTCCGATGCCTTGCTCTAGGGCAGACGGTCTGCACGGCGGTGTGCGCGCACGGCAACGCATGGCACGCAACGGAAGCGTGTGCGAAAGACCGAACGGGGTTGGCGCCGGAGCGTCTGCCAGCTGTTACAGCGGTGCAGGCGTCAGTGGCGCGGCGGCGAGTAGCCGGCGATGCACTTCGAGCGCGAGCGCATGGCGCTCAGTTTGTAGTGCTTGGTCATGACGGCTGCACCAGCGTGACAGCAGCGCAGCAGGCATGCGTGCGATGCACTGCACGATCGGCAACACCCAGGCGCTGGTCGATACGACGATGCTGCATTCAACCATCTCCCGGTGCAGGTACCGCGTGGAAACGTTGTTGCCGTCAAGGTGAGTCGGTCGTCTCGCCGATGGCGCGTGGTGCCGACCTCGGTCAGTGATAGACCCCGTTTGAATGTCTGTCAAGCAGGTGTGAAGTATGTGCGGACATCATCGTGGTGCTTGCAGATAGATCACCAATTGGCCATTGCGCAGAAGCAATCCCGGCGTTCTGCGATGCGCTGCAACACGTGCATTGAGCAACAGGCGCCGGCCACGACAGCCGACGCCTGTTGTGCAGCAGGTGTGCGAACGATTTACTTCGGCAACGGCGAACGTCCCGAAATCGAAAACGCTGCCGCTGCACCAACCGCTCCGGTTCCCGGCTGACCACCGCCGACAAACAGCGTGTAGTCGCCCGCTTCCACCGCGCGCTGTCCGGTACGGTCCACATCGCTCAGGGCGCGCGCATCCAGGGTGAAGTTTAGCGTGCGCTGTTCGCCCGGTTTCAGATGCACACGCTGGAAGCCGACCAGGCTGCGCAAGGGGGATTGCGGCCGGTCCGGGTACTGCAGATACACCTGCGCCACTTCATCACCGGCGCGGCTGCCGGTGTTGCGCACCGTGGTGGTCACCTGCAGCGTGCTGCCGGCTTGCAGCGTGGTGGTGGACAGGCGCGGTGCGTCGTAGGCGAAGCTGGTGTAGCTCAGCCCATAGCCGAACGGGAACAGCGGTTCGCCCTTGAAGTAGCGATAGGTACGGCCCTTCATGTCGTAGCTGACATACGGGGGCAGGTCCTTGGTGGAGCGGTAGAACGTGACCGGCAGACGCCCGCCGGGGTTGTCCTCGCCCGCCAGTGCGCGCGCGATCGCGGTGCCGCCGGACTGGCCCGGATACCACGCCGCCACGATGGCGTCGGCGTTGGCCTTGGCCCAGTTCAACGCCACCGCGCTGCCGCTCATCAACACCACCACCAGCGGCTTGCCGGAGGCCTTGGCGCGTTCCAGCAGGGCTTGTTGCGGGGCGGGCAGGGCGATGTCGTTGCGGTCGCCGCCATCGAAGCCGGGCACGTCGATGCGCAGTTCCTCGCCTTCCACATCCGGCGACAGGCCGACGAAGGCCACCACCGCATCGGACTGCGCCACTGCCTGTTCGGCTTCGGCCAGTTGTGCGGCGGCCGGGGCCAGCCATTCCAGGCGCAGGCCCTGGTCCTGGCCGCGATGTTCCATTTCCAGGCGGATCTTGCGCGGGCGGGTGTCGTCGAAATGCAGCACGGTTTCCACACTGCGGCCATCGGCGTTGTGCATGCCGGCCGGCACGTGCTTGTCTTCGGCATTGCCGGCAACCACCAGCTTGTCGTCGATATACAGCCGCACCGGGTCATGCCCGGTGCAGTCGAAGCAGCGCGCCACGCGCACCGCCAACGTGTAATCGCCCGCGCCTGGCGGCAGCAGTTCGCCGCTCCAGCGCACTGCGTAGCGATCGGCCGGTACGCCCTTGGCCGGGCTGACCTGATCCCAGTTGAAGCTGACGGTGCGGTCCTGGCGTACCACCGCCGGGCTGCCGGTCATGTCGACATTGTCGAAATATTCGCCACGCAATCCCGGCTTGCCGTCGCTGCGCAGGGCGGTTTCCGGAATCATGCCCGGCACGCCGGCGGCCAGCGGCGCGCCTTGCGCGTAGCGCACCTGCTGCGCACCGAAGTGCTGGCGCAGGCCGAGCAGCGGGGTGATCGGTGCGGAGGAGGTGCCCTGATAGTTGGCTTCCAGTGCGGCCAGGGCATCGGCATTGGGGCCGATCACCGCCAGCTTGATGCCGGCTTTCAACGGCAGGGTATCGGCGTTGTTCTTCAGCAGCACGATCGATTCGGCAGCGGCCTGCAACGCGAGTGCGCGGTTGGCGTTGTTGTCGATGTCCTTGGCGCCCAGGCGCGCATACGGGTCCTTGCGCGGTGCTGCGAGTTCGCCCAACCGATAGCGCGCGGCAAACAGGCGTACCAGCGATTGGTCGAGCAAGGCTTCGTCCACTTCGCCGCGTTCGATCGCTGTGCCGAGGTCGCGATAGGCATGCCCGCAATTGAGATCGTGACCGGCCTTGAGTGCGGCGGCCGACGAGCCGGCATTGTCCGGGCGGAAGTAGTGGAACTGGGTCATGTCGTCCACCGCATCGCAGTCGGACACCACAAAGCCCTTGAAGCCCCAGTCGCCACGTACGCGGCCATTGAGCAACCAGTCGGCCGCGCAGGCCGGTGTGCCATGCAGCGAGTTGTACGCGCACATCACCGACCAGGCCTGTCCCTCGACCAGCGCCGAGCGGAAGGCCGGCGTATAGGTCGCTTCCACATCGCGTGGCGACACATCCACATCGAAACCGTGCCGGCCCGGTTCCGGGCCGCTGTGCACGGCGATGTGCTTGGGCGTGGCGATAGTGCGCGGGTGATCGAGATCGTCGCCCTGCAGGCCGCGAATGAAGCCCACTGCCAATTGCCCGGTGAGGAAGGGATCCTCGCCGTAGGTTTCCATGCCACGGCCCCAGCGCGGATCGCGGAAGATGTTGATGTTGGGTGACCAGATGGTCAGGCCCGCGTAGCGTTTGTGGTCCTTGCCGGGGGCGCCGGCCAGATTGAACTTGGCGCGCGCCTCGGTGGAGACCACCGTGCCCACCTGCTGCATCAGCGCCGTATTCCAGCTGGCGGCCAGGCCGATCGCCTGCGGAAACACCGTGGCGTAGCCATTGCGTGCGATGCCGTGCAGGCCTTCGCTCCACCATTCGTAGGCGGGGATGCCCAGGCGCGGAATCGCCGGCGCATCGTTCATCGCCTGGGCGACCTTTTCCTCGCGGCTCATCTGCGCCACCAACGCGGCGGCGCGCTGTTCGGGTGTGCCGCTGCGGTCGGCAGGTGCGGCGAGGGCGATACAGGGCAGGCCAAGGCTCAGGCTCAGAGCCAGGGCAAGACGCGTGACAAACACGGATGACATCGATTCACTCCTGCGCAGCGGAAAGATCCGCCAGGCGTTGTTCTGGTGTTGCCGCAGCGGCTTCGGCTGCGGCGAGCTTGGGTTCCGGCGCGGCGGTGTCATGCGCGCCATTGGTGTAATGGTTGTTGCTGGTACTGCGGCGGACCCTCATCCGCCCCTGCGGGGCACCTTCTCCCGCCAGCGGGAGAAGGACACCCAACGCGGGCGTGGTCATGCGTGTGAGGGGACGGCCATGCATGTGGGAAAGGGCACGCATGAGCGGATATCGAGTCCTTCTCCCGCCAGGCGGGAGAAGGTGCCCGCAGGGCGGATGAGGGCCGTCCCGGAGCTCATTTCGCCGCCGCTGCCTCCGGCGGCTCCGGCGGAGCGCCGGCCAGCGTCGATGCCAAATCGCGCACCTGCAACGCAGACTGCACCTGCGTCATCGGCAGCTTGCTGGACACGTGCAGCGTCAGCGGTTCGCCCGGCAGCAGGTCGAAGGCGTTATCGGCCACCTTCACCTCCAGGTCGCCGAACGACAGCCACACCTCGCGCGCCAGCGTGTTGCTGGTCAGGGTCAGCGCATAGCCATCGCCATCGGCGCGCCATTGGCTGTCGACCTTCGCAGTTGGAAGTGCGAGCTGCTTGGCCGGTGCGAAGAACACCACTTCACGCGACAGCAGCGTGTCGCCCTCCAGCAACTCGAACACCGCATAGCTGCGCTTGGGGTCGGCCTTGCCCAGCAATTGCGCATCGCTGAAGTTGCCCACCTGCAGGCTGCTCAGCGGCTTGACCGTGGTCTTCTGCTCGCGCTTGCTCAGCACCTTGCCGTCCATGCTCATCACCCGCATGCGCCAGCGTGCATTCAAGGCGGTGGTGCGATCGGAGATCAGCGAGACCTCGGTCTGGCCCTTGTCGTTGCGCAATGCGGTGATCAGCTCCGGCGCATAGAAGCGGCGCGCGTGATATTGCAGTGCTTTCCAGCGGCCGTAGTAATCCACGCTGGACCACGACGCGCCTGGCCAGACATCGTTGAGCTGCCAGTACAGCGAGCCCATCGACTGCGGACGCGAGGCGCGCAGGTGCGAGGCGGCCAGGTTGATGCCTTCGGCCTGCATCAGCTGGCTCAGGTAGACGAAGCTTTCGAAATCCTTGGGCTCGCCGAATTCGCGGCGGATGTACAGCATCAGCCGCTTGTTGCCATTGCCCTTGTCGAACTTCTGGTGCGCGCGCATCACCGGCGATTCCGGATCCATGTCGGCCGCATCGGCAAACACGCGCACGGTGCGCATGTCCGGGAACGACTGCAGGCCGTACTCGGACATGAAGCGCGGGGTGACGTTGAGGTATTCGGTCACCGGCAGCGCGGGGCCGCCCCACACTTTCCAATAGTGCATATCGCCATCGTTGGTCTGGTCGGCACCGCCGTCGAAGTCGGTACCCGGCGAGGTGGCCCAGTACGGCACGTCGCTATCGTAGGTGGCCACCACTTCGCGGAACACGGTGCCGAACAGGGTGGTCATGCCGCGTTCGACGCGGGTGCGTTCTTCCGGGTCCAGCGATTGCTTGAACTTGACCCGGTCGCCCCAGTTTTCCCAGCCGGTCTGCACCTCGTTATTGCCGCACCACAACACGATGCTGGGGTGATCACGCAGGCGTTTGACCTGTTCGATCGCCTCCTGTCGCGTGTTCTCGCGGAACTCCACGTCATACGGAGGCACCGCGCCACCGAACATGAAATCCTGCCAGATCATGATGCCCAGCTCGTCGGCCACCTCGTAGAAGTGGTCGTCCTGGTAATGCCCGCCGCCCCACATGCGCAGCATGTTCATGTTGGCGTCGCGCGCATCCTGCAAGGTGCTGCGCATGCGCTCCTGGCTGACTCGCGAGGGGAACGCATCCAGCGGAATCAGGTTGGCGCCCTTGGCGAAGATCGGGATGCCGTTGATCACGATCTCCATGCTCTTGCCCCAGGTGTCCTTTTCGCGGCGCAGCTCCACCGAACGCAGGCCGGTGACGCGCTTGATCTGCTGGCTGTCGCCATCGGCGTCGCGTACGCTGGCCACGAAGGTGTAGCGGTCCTGCGCGCCGTAGCCGGCCGGGAACCAGCGTTTGGGCTTGGCGATGCGTACCGCCAGGTCGATGCGGTTCTTGCCCGGGTCGACCACCGCGTCCTGGGTGAACTGGCCGATTTTTTGCCCATCCGGGCCCAGCACATCCAGGGTCACCTGCACCGGCCCGCTGCGGCCGGCCTGCAGTTCCAGCTGCGCCTGCAATTGCGCAGCATCCGCGTCGACGCGTTGCTGGGCGATATGCAGGCCGTCCACGCGCAGCGCATCCCAGGCTTCCACGCGCACATCCTTCCAGATGCCGGCATTGACCATGCGCGGGCCCCAGTCCCAGCCGTAGCTATACGGCGCCTTGCGCACGTAGGTGGAGCTGTGGCGGCCATCGGGCTCATCGCCGAACGCCGAATCGTAGGCGCCCGGCAGCGCATACGGCTGCTTGGCCAGCCACGGCTGGATCTTCTTGATCGGCGAAAGGAACTTGATTTCCAGCACATTGTCGCCGCGCTTGAGCAGCGGTTTGGCGTCCACCCGCCACTGCCGGAACATGTTGTCGGCACTCAGCAGCGGCTTGCCGTTGAGGGTGACCTCGGCCAGTGTGTCCAGGCCATCGAACACCAGCTCCACGTGCTCGCGCTTGAGCGTGGCCGCATCCACGTTGAAGCGGGTCTGGTACTGCCAGTCGCTCAAGCCGGCCCACTGGATCTTGCCCTCGTTGTCGCGCAGGAACGGGTCGGGCACCACCTTGGCGGCGATCAGGTCGGTCTGCACCACGCCCGGCACCTGCGCCGGCATCCAGCTGGCGGCCTTGGGATAGGTCTTGGCCTGTTCCTGCCCCGGCACCAGACGCACCTGCCAGCCGCTGTCCAGGTTCACTGCCGTAGGCGGTGCCGCCCAGGCCTGCGAAAGTGCAAAGGTCAGGGCAAGCCCGAGACGGGCGGGTGTGAGCGGTGACAGTGCGGGGGCAGTGCGGTGCGGCAGGGGCATGGGTGAGTCTCCTTGGATGGGTCAGCGCGTGGCGGCGGGGGGCGCCTGCGCGGTGGTTTCAATCAGTTGGACGGCGCCGATGGCATACAACGGGCCGCGAATCGGCGCGGTGAAGCGCAGGCAGAGATCATGGATGCCGGTGCGTGCAGGCAGCGGGGTTTCCAGGGTGAACTGTTCGCCCAGGGTGTCGCTCCTGGGGAGTTGCACGCTGGCGATCAGTTCGCCGTCGCAGCCCTGGCGTACTTCCAGCTCGCCGCCGCGGGTCTTGGCCGGGTACTGCACCACCTTGGATTGCTCGTGCGCCAGACCGAAGTTGTTGGGCAGGCGCGCGGCCTCGATCCGGATCGCGCCGACGCCATCCAGTCGTGCCTGCGGATACAGCCGGCAGGCATGGAACAGATCGACGTTGTAGACCGGCGTCGCGGCGCCGGTCATTTCCGGCAGCAATGGCAGGCGCAGGCCGAGCGCGCCCTGTGCCACGCAATCGCGCAGGCCTTGCGTGTCCACGCGCAACAGCGAGGCGCGGTCGAAGGTGCGGCTGCGCGCTGCGGCCAGCGGTATGCCATCGGCGGTGAACGCGGTGGCCTTGACCGTGGTCGGCAGGCTGATCGTCAACGGCGCCTCATAGCGCGGCGATGCCGGGGTGGGGTCGCTGCCGTCGACGGTGTAATGCAGTGTGCCTGCGCCGGTCTGCGTGCCCAACGTCACCTTGGCCGGGCCGCCGGCAAGCACCGGGTTGGGGCCGTCTTCCAGGGCGATATCGGCGGCGAAGGCGCCGTCGCTGTAATCGATGCCCAGTGCCTTGTAGCGCTGCAGCTGTGCCGGCATGCGTGTCAGAAAACTGTCCCAGTTGCGTGCCGCCTGCGGTGACCAGGTCATTTCCGCCACTGCCGACAGGCGCGGGAACAGCGCGTGATCCACATGCCAGCGCGAGGGGATGTATTCGGACCACAACGCACCTTGTGCGCCCAGTACGTGCCTGGCCTGTTCGGCGCTGAGCTCGGCAGGCACCGGGTTGAACGCGTAGACCTTCGACAACGGCAACACCGTCAGGCGACCGTTGGGTTCGTCGCTGCGGGTGGTCTGCAGGTTGTCCAGATACAGCCAGTCGCCCGGCGCAAGCACCACATCGTGGCCTTGCTTGGCCGCAGTGACCGCACCCTCGACGCCGCGCCACGACATCACCGACGCACTCTGCGGCACGCCGCCTTCCAGAATTTCATCCCAGCCGATCATGCGCCGGCCGTGCTTGGTGAGGTAGGTCGCAAGCTGTTCGTTGAACCAGCCCTGCATCGCGTGCGCGTCCTTGACCCCGAGCTTGCGCATCTGCGCGCGCACCGCTGGCGAGGCTTCCCATTGATCCTTGACTGCCTCATCGCCACCGATGTGGATGTAGGTCGACGGGAACAAGGTCAGCACCTCGTCCAGCACAGTGGTGATGAAGCTCAGGCTGCGCTCGCTGGTGTTGAACAGGTACGGGTTGACGCCCCAGTCCACGCCCACCTGGGTGCGCACGCCAGGCACGCCCACCTCTTCGGGGTAGGCGGCAACGGCTGCCTGCGCATGGCCGGGCATGTCCAGCTCGGGCAACACGGTAATGTGCAGGCGCGCCGCATACGCGACGATTTCGCTGATCTGCTCCTGCGTATAAAAACCACCGGAGCGCTCCGGCGTGCCGTGTCTGCCGGCACCCGGCGGTGTGCGCCAGGCACCGACCTCGGTAAGTTTGGGGTAACGCTTGATTTCGATGCGCCAGCCCTGGTCGTCGGTCAGATGCCAGTGCAGCACATTGAGCTTGTGCACGGCCATCGCGTCCAGCACATGCTTGACGGTGTCCACGTCGTGGAAATGGCGGGCCACGTCCAGATGCTGACCACGCCAGCCAAAGCGCGGCCAGTCGCGGATGCTCACACCGGGCACGGTCACGGCACCCTTGCGCGCATCGGGGGTCATCAATTGCCAGGCGCTGATTGCGCCATAGAACAGCCCGGCACCATCGCGCGCAGCGATGCGGGTGCCTTTGGCAGTGACGTCCAGGCTGTAGCCTTCCTTCTGCGGCACCGTTGCCTGCGCGTCGCGTTCCAGGCGGATGCTGGCCGGAGAAGGGGTGGCCTCGGCACGCACTTCCAACGTCAGCCCGCGGGTGCGTTTGAGCAGGCCGGCCAGATACTCGGCACTGCGCCGCGCATCGGCGTCGCCTGCTTCTATCGAAATCACGGTGCCGGTGTCGATGGTGAAACGACCGGCCGCAGGCGTCGCCTCGACCGGTGCTGGAATCAGGGGGAATGGTGCATCGGCCGATGGTGCGGCCGCTGTGGCGCCTGCACGTGCCACAGCCGGTGCAGTGCCGGCTTCGCGTTTACCGCAGCCGGCCAGCATCAGCGCGACCAGCGACAACGCAAGCAGGCGCGACGGCAGCGCGCCTGCTGACGGCATGCCCAACGACGGCATGCGCAATGACAGCTTGTTCGATGCAGACGTGCTTGATAAGGGCGCACTTGATAAGGGTGTGCCCGATGGCGACGTGTCCAGCCACAGCACTCTCGACAATGGTGTGTGTGGAGTCCGGCTGGTGTTGACCATCATGCAATCACATCCCGATATGGCGGAGAGCGGGGCGCTGCGACAAGACACCGACGCAGCGGGTAGGGCAGCCGCATCGTGCAGTGCCGCAAGCCAGCGATGCCTGGCCGCTGCGACGATGCGACTCACACATGTGGCGACAATGGCTGCAGCCCCATTGCAGTGTACGAGTGGCGACCGATGATTTCGAGCGCATGCGCATCGCTTGCCGAATCGGGTGCACATGGCGATCTGCTCATGCATCGCGCAACGCACAGTACCAAAGCCGCCACACTTTACGCAGGGACTGGCGCACGCTTCAACGCGCTGCGCCAGTCGGGTGTGTGGGTCAGCGCTGCGCGACCGGCAATTCGTCCCACACCTTCGGATCTTCCGCACCCAGCACCCAGCAGCTGAACCCTTCCAGGCCGTATTGCTTGGCCATGTCGTAGCGTGCCTTGAAGCTGCGTGCGTCCGGGCGGAACACCCACTCGCGCATGTCGTCGCGGTAGAAGTAGAACCACGATTCCTGCTCCACCGGATCCCACTGCACGGTGGCGTTCTGTTCGATCGCCAGCGGGAAGGATTCGTCGGCATCGATGTAGGTTGCGGAGATGTTCGACGCTTCGGTGCCGTCTTCCTTGACCGGGTTGCCGGTGTACCAGCGGTAGCCGTAGGTGGCGATGCCGAGCGAGAGTTTTTCCTTAGGTACCTGGGTGATCGCGTAATCCAGGTGCTTCTTCATCCACACCATGCCATCCACCGGGCCGGGGGTGGTCCAGCGGGTGTGCTGGTCGTAGGTCATGATGCTGATCAGATCCGCAGCCTGGCCCAGCGCCTTCAGGTCGTACGCACCGCGCCAGTATTCCCACATCCACTTGGAGAACTGGCCGCCTTCGGCGTGACCCGGGGCGTTGGGCACCACCGCCACCGACATCTTGAAGCCGGCCTTGTGCAAGGCGTCGGCGGTCTGCTTGACCATCAAGGTGTAGGCATCGCGATCGGTCCAGGCGATGTTCTCGAAATCGAACTGGAAGCCGTAGTACTTGTGCTGCTTGCCGTGGATCAGCAGCGATTCGATCATGCGCTTCTTGGCCGCTTCGTCGTGCATCAGCTTGTGGAAGCCGTCGCGGCCGGTGGTCATCGACAGGATCGGCATCACCCGCAGGTTCTTCTGCCTGGCGATGTCGTACAGGTACATATTGGGCGTGCCGTTGACCAGGCCGTTCTGGTCGACGCCGTACCAGGTGGGCACCACCACATCGATCTTGTCGACGTTGGCAATGAACGAGTTGGTCGATTTCTGCGTGTTCATCAGATAGAACAACGCCGTGGGGCTCTTGGCCAGGGCCAGGGCCGGGGCGCAGGTCAGTGCCAGCGCAAGCAACATCCAGGTCAATCGCTTACTCATGAAAGACAACATCCGTCAGGGAGTGGGGGAAGAAAGGTCGATGCGGAACACATACGCGCTCTCGCCAACCGGCTTTACGGGAAGGCGCAGATGCAGGCCATCGGCGCGTTGTTCGAACGGGATCTTCTTGCCGTTTGCCAGCAGGGTCACGCCGCGCACGCCATCGGCGGCGTTGAGCGAGCGGATCACCGCCTCGCCATCGGTCGGCCAGCCGAGCTCGATCGCATACAGCGCGCCATCGCGGGTGGTGAAGCGAAAATCTTCGGCCGTATACGGCTTGGTCTTGACGTCCTGGAAGGTGCCGCCCACCACTTCGGTCGGGCCTTCGCCATACACGCGCCAGGGCTTGCTGTCGTAGATCGCGCCGCCGTTTGTCTTGAGCCACTTGCCGATCGCCAGCAGGATGCCGCGTTCGGTATCCGGGATCGAGCCATCCGCCCGCGGGCCGATGTTGAGCATCAGGTTGCCGTTCTTGGCCACCACGTCGGCCAGCATGTGGATGATGAAGGTCGGCGACTTGTAGGTGTCGTTTTCGATGTACCCCCACGAGGCATTGCTCACCGAGGTATCGGTCTGCCAATGCGTGGGATGGATGCCGGTGAGCTGGCCGCGTTCGATATCCAGCGTGCCGGCCCCTTCCGGAAACGCACCGAGCTTGTAGTTCACCACCACGCCGCGATCGGCTTCGGTGCGCGCCGCGCCCTGGTTGTAGTAGTACGCCAGCATGGTCGGCAGGCTGCGACGGAACGTGGGGTGGGCGATCCACCAGTCGAAATAGATCAGGTCCGGTTGATAGGTGTCGATCAACTCGGTGGTGCGTGCCAGCCAGTCGTCCAGCCAGGCCTGCGACACCGGCGTCCAGTCGTTGGCTACGTCGGCATCGTCCTTGCCCGGCAGGCGCACTTGCGCCGGGCCGTACAGCGCCGCATAGCGCGGGTCGTTGACGTCCGAATCGAATTTACGCCCGCCGTCGAAGAACCAGTTGTGTTCGGCGCGGTGCGAGGACAGGCCGAAGTGCAGGCCTTGTGCGCGGATGGCGGTGGACAACTCGCCCAGCAGATCGCGCCTGGGTCCCATCTTCATCGCGGTCCAGTCGGACAGCTTGGAGTCGTACAGCGCAAAGCCGTCGTGGTGTTCGGCCACCGGCACCACGTAACGCGCGCCGGAGTCGCGGAACAGCTTGGCCCAGCCATTCGGATCGAACTTGGGCGCGGTGAACTTGGGAATCAGGTCCTTGTAGCCGGAGCTCGCCTGTGGGCCATAGGTGGCCACGTGATGGGCGAACTCCTTGGAGCCTTGCAGATACATGTTGCGCGAATACCACTCGCTGCCGAACGCCGGCACCGAGAACACGCCCCAATGGATGAAGATGCCGAACTTGGCGTTGTCGTACCACGCCGGCGATTGATATGCCTTCAGCGCGGCCCAATCGGGGCGAAACGGGCCCTTGCGTGCGCCGGCTTCGGCTTCGCGCACTAGGCGATCGCGTTCTGGCGCGTACTTGGCGGTGGCATCGAGCCACTGCTGGTCGATCTGTTCCGGGCTGAGCGTGGTGGCGGTCGGCGCGGTGGGCGATTGCGCGCTGAGCGTGGCGGCAGGCAACGCGAGCAGCAGACCGAGCGCGAGCATTCGCGTTCTGGGTACAGCTCCGGCGTGGCGGCGGGATGGAGCCGCAAACACGCGGCTATCGGTCGTCATGGGAACTGCACTCCTGTTGAGCAAGACGCGCCGGCGATGCTGCAACCGTGCGTGGATGGCAAAAGCGGGCCTGGCCATGCTCCCTCAACCGCGAAGGGGCGTGGCCAGTACCACTCCTTGGTAAAACATCGAGCGGTGCGCTGCATGCAACGCACAACTCAAAAAAAAGCGCGCCACCGTGGAGGGTCGGTGGCGCGCCGGTGCTACATCAGAACTTGAAGTTCAGCTGGGCCTGATAGCCGCGGCCGTTCTTGTAGAACGCCGTGGGGGTCGAGCGTGTGTTGCTGAACAGCCGGTAGGTGGAATCCAGCAGGTTGGTCGCGCCGAAGGTGATGCCCATGTAATCGGTGATTTGATACGAGGCGGTCAGGTCGAGCTGCTTGTAGCTGTCTGCGAAGTCCTGCGAGGCCAGGCGGCCGATCTGGGTGAAGTACTTGGAACGGAAGCTGTAGTTCACACGTACCATCCAGTCGCCATGCTCCCAGTACGGGATGATGTTGTAGGTGTCGCGCGACAGGTACGGCAAATTCAGGCCCGAGCTCGAATCGGATTCGGCAAAGGTGTAGTTGGCCTGCACACCGAAGCCCAGACCCAGCGACTGCTGGTAGTTCACCGACACGCCCTTGACCTTGGCATCGGAGACGTTGATCGGCGAGGTCACCGTGTAGATGCCGGAGTTGCCGCTGATCGGATCGGTCAACTGCTGCTGGCTGGTGGTGTTGACGATGTAGGAGCTGATGTCGCGATAGAACACTTCACCGGACAGCATGCTGGACGGCGCGAAATACCACTCCGCAGCAAGGTCGTAGTTGGTGGACTCATACGGCTTCAGATCCGGGTTGCCGCCACCGGCGGTCAGATTGCCGTTCGCACTGTTGATGCTGAACGTGCCGGCCAGATCGCCATAGCGTGGACGTGCGATCACCTTGGCAGCCGAGAAGCGCAGCACGGCGTCGTCGGTGATGTCGTAGGCGATGTTGAAGCTCGGCAGCGCCTTGCGGTAGTCGTTGTTCTCGGCCACGCGCGAGTAGTTGGTGCCGCCATCGGCGGTCTGCCAGTACAGCGACTTGTCGGTGGTGTCGACAAGGCGTACGCCGACATTACCGCGCCACTTGCCGGTCTCGTAGTTCAACTGGGTGTAGAAGTTCTGCGTGATCTCCTTCACCTCGAACGAGGAGCCGTAATCGGGACGGTACGGACCCTGCGGCTGCGACAGCAGATAGTTGCGGATCGAGTTCAGGCTGGCGGTCGGCCAGGTGGTCAGGTCGCCACTTGCGCCCAGGCCGTCGTACAGACCGCTCGGGGTGGTGCCCGGATTGAACTGGGTCAGCGAGATCGCATCGGTAGTATTGATGCGGTTGCCGCGCGCATCCACGCCGTTGTTGTGGTTGATGTACTTGTAGCCGAACAGCAGTTTGGTGAACGGCCCCAGCTCCAGATCGCGGGCCGCATCCCACTGGAAGTATTTCTCTTCGTCGGTGCTCTTCTGATAGAAGATACCGCCGGCCTGCATCGCGCTGGAGTCCTGCGAACCGGCAGGCAGGCCGGCCGGCGAACCGGGCAGCGTCCAGTTCGAGGCGCCGCCGTTGTCGTAGTTCACCGCGGTGTTCTGACCGTCGAAGGCATAGTTGTAGCCGCCGTCGGTCATCAGGAACTTCATCAGGTACTCGGGGTTCTTGCCGCCGGTGGCCTTGGTGTCGCCGACCTGGGTGGTGAACACCCACTTCTCGCCCGACCAGTCGTGACGCAGGTTCAGGCTCTTGGTGGTGACGGTGCTCTCGCGGTAGTTCGCGTCCAGCTGTGCGTACGGCTGCCCCGCGGCACCATCGCCGAAGGTCGCCGAAGTGACCACGCCGTTCTGCACATTGGCGCTGGTGACCTTCTGCAGGTCGTTGTTGCACGCCGGGCAGACGTAACGCGATTCGCTGAAGTTGTTGTACTTGCCCTTGATGTACAGGCCGGTCAGGTTGAACTCGTTCTGCTCGTTCGGCTTCCACTGCAACGCGCCCTGCACGCCGCTGCGTTCGCGGGTCTGCTGGAAGAACGCGCTGTTGATGCCGGCCGGTACACGGGCGGTGGCCACATCGCTGCCGTCGCCGGTGATGGTGGCGCTGGCGGGAATGTTGGCGCCGGTGGTGTAGCCGAAGTATTCGATACCGGCGCGTGCCAGATCCTGCTTGTCATGCGTGGCGGAGATCAACGCGCCGAAGGTTTCGTCGTCGTTCTTCCAGCTCCACAGCGCCGAGCCGCGCGGATTGCCTTCTTCCGAACGGTCGTTGTAGTTGTAGCCGACCGAGCCGCGGATGGTGTTCTTGGGCAGGTCCAGCGGCTTGCGGGTGTGCACGATCACGGTGCCGCCGATCGAGCCTTCGTCGATGCGCGCCTCTGGGGTCTTGTAGACCTCCATCAGGCCGATGATTTCCGGCGACAGCAGGGTGTAGTTGAAGGTACGGCCGCTGGTGTCGGTCGGGTTGCCGCCCCAGTCGCCCGAGGCGATGGTCTGGCCGTTGAGCAGCACGCGGTTCAAGGCCGGGTCGGTGCCGTTGATGCTGACCTTTTCGCCTTCGCCGAACTGGCGGTCGACGCTGATGCCCGGCAGGTGCGACAGCGATTCGGCCGCATTGATATCCGGGAACTTGCCGATGTCTTCGGCGCTGATCGCATCGACGATGGAGTTGGCCGAGCGCTTGACCGACTGGCTCTTTTCCAGCGATGCGCGGTAACCGGTGACGGTGATGGTATCCAGCTCGGTGGTCGCCGACGGTGTGGCGGCAGGAGCCTGTTGTTCTTGTCCGGCAGCCATTGCAGAGCCGGAGCAGTACAGAGCGGCGGTGATACAGAGTGCTAACGTCGTGGTGCGGCTGTGCATGGCTAAACCTCGTTGGTTAGTGCTGTGAGCGCGCCGCCTCTGGAAGGCGTCACGCGCTCGGCGTGGCCGGCAAAACAACACGCCCTGACCGATCGCGGTGATCGCACTCCTTGGCTCCGCAATGGCAGCAGGTGGCGTCGATTCGCGTGGTAGAGGAGGTGTCCCCCGTGTGGTGAAGCGGTGAAGCGAATGCGACATCGGCGAGTCGAACGTCGGATGACGCGCCACTCGCGAATCTGGGGTGACAGGCGAGGGAAGCGCCGTTCTTCAACTACCGAACAGTTTCCGGCCCCTCCTGCCAGAACCTCGATTTGGATCGAGTCTCGCGTAGCGTTGACAGCGTTGTCAACACATCGTCACAGATCTCTGATGTGGCTGCGATTGCGCTGCAATGCAGCATTTTTTGCGACGTAAATCCGGAAGTGGCTGAGCGGTTGCGCACACATGCAGCCATGCCCCGCGTGCGCAATTGGCGCTTTCAATGGCTAAATGGCGTTCCAGTCGTGGAGACTCGTTTTTTGTGCGGAAATCTCCGTGATGCGTGCGGATTTTTCGTGGATGATGGGTGGTGCGGAAGATCACGCCGACCGTGGTCGCCACAGTTGCGTTACAAGGCGATTACTGACAACGTTGTCTACCCACTGCCGTTCGTCGGACAGCGGGACATGACGCCAGCCCGCTGCCACTTATCAGGAGAATGCGTGAGCGCAAGCAGCCCAATGGACGCGGTGGCCTTTCCGCGCCCCGACACCTTCGTTGCCGCAGACGTGGGAGGGACGCATGTGCGCCTTGCGCTGGTCTGCGCAAGCACCGATGCGCGCAAGCCGGTCACGGTGCTGGACTATCGCAAGTACCGCTGCGCCGATTACCCGGGCCTGGCCGAGATCATGTCCGCGTTCTTTGCAGAGCTGGGATGCGCGCCGGTGCGGCGCGGTGTGATCGCCAGTGCCGGTTATGCGCTGGAAGACGGTAGCGTGATCACCGCGAACCTGCCGTGGGTATTGGCGCCGGAACAGATTCGCCGCCAGCTCGGCATGCAGGCGTTGCATTTGGTCAACGATTTCGAAGCGGTCGCCTACGCAGCCAATTACATGACCGGCAATCAGGTCATGCAGCTGTCCGGTCCCGCCCAGGGCGCACCTGGCCCGGCGCTGGTCCTCGGTCCCGGAACCGGGCTGGGCGCGGCGGTGTGGATTCCCAATGGCGCCACCCCGATGGTGTTGCCGACCGAGGCCGGCCATGCCGCGCTCGCCGCTGCCAGCGATCTGGAAGTGGCCTTGCTGCAGGAGCTGCGCCGCACGCGCAGGCACGTGGGCACCGAAACCTTGCTGTCCGGTCCGGGCCTGCTGAATCTTTACACTGCCTTGGCGGCGCTGCGTGGCGAGAACGCGGTGCATCAGGGCCCGGCCGATGTCACCGCCGCCGCATTGGCCGGCAACGACGCGCTCGCGCGCGATGCGCTGCAGGCGTTCTGCGGGTTCATGGGCAGCGTGGTCGGAGACATGATGCTGCTTTATGGCATCCGCAGCGGCGTCTATCTGGCCGGCGGATTCCTGCCGCAGATCGCCGGGTTCATCGCCGCCAGCGACTTCGCTGCCCGCCTGCTCGACAAGGGCACGCTGCGGCCCGCATTGGAACAGGTGCCGGTCAGCATCGTCGAACACGGCCAGCTAGGCGTGATCGGCGCGGCCAGCTGGTTTCTGCAACACGGCCGCTGACGCGCGGCGCTACACCGTAGGAGCGCACCTGGGCGCGACTGGGCGTTACCGATAATGCCTCTCGCGCCCAGGTGCGCTCCTACGCGGGCTGCTGGCCGCGACAATCATCCGGTGCGCTCCTACGCGTGGGCCCGGAATTTCACGTCACTGCGGTCATTCCAGTGTCGCCGTATCGGGCCGATCGGCAATCGCATCACCGCATCCCGTAGGAGCGCACCTGGGCGCGACTGGGCCTTCCCGGTAAGGCTTCTCGCGCCCAGGCGCGCTCCTACGCGGGTTGCTGGCCGCGACAAACGTCCGGTCTCACGAGGCAATGCATGTCCCGCACTTCGCGTCGTCGGCCGCAATGTCCTACGGCTCGTCGAACCTAAAGATCCCCGAATCGCGCCTGCAACGCCGCAATGGCCGCCAGTCCGGCGGTCTCGGTGCGCAGGATGCGTGGACCCAATTGCAGGCCGGTGAAGCCGGCATCGGCCAGCGTGGCGCGGTCACGTGGCGACCAACCGCCTTCCGGCCCGATCGCCACGATGAGCCCCTGGTCGACATTCGCACTCAGCGTGGACAGACGATGCTCACCCTGCGGGTCCAGGGTCAGCCGTTGCGCCTGCGGGTCGCTGGCCTGCGCCACCTCGTGCAAGCCCAGCGGCGCTGCGACGGTCGGCACGCGTGCGCGGCCGGATTGCTCGCAGGCCGACACCACCACACTGCGCCAATGCGCAAGGCGTTTTTCCATGCGCACCGCATCGAGCTTGACCTCGGTGCGTTCGGCGTTGACCGGCACGATGGCCGCAACCCCCAGCTCGGTGGCCTTCTGCAGGATCAGGTCCATTTTTTCGCCGCGTGCGATGCCCTGGAGTAGCGTGATGCGTAAGGGCGATTCGTTGGACAACGCTTGCGCACGCTCGACCAGTGCACGTGCCTCGCGCTTGCCGGCCACGGTGATGCGTGCGTGGTAGTCGCTGCCATCGCCATTGAACAGGATGCAGGCATCGCCCTCGCGCAGGCGCAGCACGCGCAGCAGATGATTGGCGGACTCTTCTGGCAGGGTCACTTCCTGGTCGCAGTGCAGCGGCAATGCGACATAGGAGCGGGTCAGGCGCATGCGACGGCCTCCTCGATGGCGTGGCGGGTGGTCGCGGCAAGCAAGGCCAGCTGCGCGTCGTCCACACAGTAAGGGGGCATCCAGTACAGCACGTCGCCCAGCGGGCGCAGCACGACGCCGCGTTCCAGCGCCGCGCGATACGCCTTCAACCCGACCCGTGCCGCGGCAGCGAAGGGCGTGCGCTTGTCGCCGCCCTGGGTCAGTTCGAAGGCCACGATCATGCCGGCCTGGCGCACGTCCGCCACTGCGCTGTGCTCGCCGATCTGCGCAGCGAAGGTACTCATGCGCGCGGCGGTGTGCTGGTTGCGCGCAATCACGTCGTCGTCTGCGAAGATCTGCAGGGTCGCCAATGCCGCCGCGCACGCCAGGGGGTTGCCGGTGTAGCTGTGCGAATGCAGAAACGCGCGCTCGCGCGAGTCGTCCAGAAACGCGTCGTACAACTGCTGCGTGGCCAGCACCGCCGAGAGCGGCAGAAAGCCGCCGGTCAATCCCTTGGACAGGCACAACAGATCGGGCATCACACCGGCCTGTTCGCACGCGAACAGCGTGCCGGTGCGTCCGAAGCCGGTGGCGATCTCGTCGGCGATCAAAAACACGCCATGCGCATCGCACAATTGGCGCGCACGGCGCAGGTAGGCCGGGTGGTACATGCGCATGCCTCCGGCGCACTGCACGCGCGGTTCCAGGATCAACGCGCAGATTTCGCCGGGCGATTGTTCGAACAGTGCCTGCAACGCATCGGCCGCCTGCAGCGCGTAGTCTTCCGCGCTCTGGCCCGGCTCGGCCAGGTAGGCATCGGGCGAGGGCGCAAAGATCGACTCCAGCAGCAACGGCGCATACACGCGCCGATACAGCGGGATGTCGCCCACCGACAGCGCGCCGATGGTCTCGCCGTGATAGCCGTTTTCCAGTGCGATGAAACGCGTGCGGCGATGCTCGCCGCTGTTGTGGAAATAATGGAAGGCCATCTTCAAGGCCACCTCGACGCCGGCCGAGCCATTGTCGGCATAGAACACCTTGGCCAGCGGCGCTCGGTCGGGCTGGCGCGGCGCAATCGCCAGCAGGCGCTCGGCCAGTTGCACTGCCGGCGCATGCGTGAAGCCGGCCAGCATGACCTGCTCCAGGGTGCCGGCCTGCTGCGCGATGGCTGCGCCGATGCGCGGCTCGGCATGGCCGAACAGGTTGGTCCACCAGCTGCTCACCGCGTCCAGGTAGCGATGGCCGTCGTGACCGATCAGCCACGCACCCTGGCCACCGGCGATGGGGACCAGCGGAAGCGTGTGCGGATGCTCGCGCATCTGCGTGCACGGGTGCCACAGCACGGCAAGATCGCGTTGCCGCCAATGTTCGGCAGTTTCGGAGGCTGCAGGGTCTGCTAGGATTTCGGGCTCATGAACATGTCGATGCATCTGCCTATTCTATCGGTCCGCTCCGCGGCTGCGTGCCACGCATGAGCCCGCGTCTGCCGACCATCCACAAGATCACCGATCTGGGCGACGGGCCGTTCCGTCGCCAGCAGCTGGATCTGGAGTTTTCCAACGGGCAGCGCCGCCTCTACGAACGTCAACTCAGCCAGGGCCACGGTGCCGTCGTCGTGGTGCCGATGCTCGACGAGAGCACCGTGCTGCTGGTGCGCGAGTACGCCGCCGGCGTGCATCGCTACGAGCTGGGTCTGGTCAAGGGGCGCATCGATGCCGGCGAGACGCCGGAGCAGGCGGCCGACCGCGAGCTCAAGGAAGAAGCCGGCTACGGTGCGCGGCAGGTCCAGGTGCTGCGCGCGATGACGCTCGCTCCTACTTATATGAGTCACCAATCCTGGTTGGTGCTGGCGCGCGACCTCTACCCCGAGCGCCTGGTCGGCGATGAGCCGGAAGAGATGGAAGTGGTGCCCTGGCCAATCGCACGTCTGGACGAATTGATGCTGCGCGAAGATTTCTCCGAAGGCCGCTCGCTGGCCGCCCTGTTCATTGCGCGCGAGTGGCTGGAGCGCAACCCATGATCCGCATCCCGATGGAATTGCGCGAAACCGTGATCGCCATTGCCCGCGAAGCGGGCGAGGCCATCATGCAGGTGTACGCGCAGGACTTCGCGGTGGAGATCAAGGACGATGCCAGCCCGCTGACCCAGGCCGACCTGGCCGCCAATCGCGTCATCGTCGACGGCCTGCGCCGGGTCACGCCCGACGTGCCGGTGCTGTCGGAAGAGTCTGCGCACATGGCCTGGGAAGAGCGTCAGTACTGGACCAGCTACTGGCTGGTCGATCCGCTGGATGGCACCCGCGAGTTCGTCAAACGCAATGGCGAGTTCAGCGTCAACATCGCACTCATCCACATGGGCGCGCCGGTGCTGGGCGTGGTGCAGGCACCGGTCGATGGCCGGGTCTGGTACGCCGCACGCGGCGAGAACGCCTTCCGCCGCGACGGCGATCGCGACGAAATGCTGCACACCCGCATGCCGGCTGCCAGCCCCTTGCGGGTTGCCGCCAGCCGCTCGCACCGCGATGCGCGCACCGCCGCTGCGTTGGAGCGCATGGGGCAGATCGACGTGGTGGCGCAAGGCTCCTCGTTGAAGTTCTGCCGCATTGCCGAAGGCGACCTGGATGTCTACCCGCGCTTCGGGCCCACTTCCGAATGGGACACCGCGGCCGGACAATGCGTGCTGCACGCAGCCGGCGGTGTGCTGCTGGCCGGCGCTTCCGGCAAGCCGTTCCGCTACAACCGCCGCGACACCTTGCTCAATGGCGACTTCATCGCGCTGGGCGATCCCAATCTGCCCTGGCGCGATTGGCTGGCCTGAGCATGTCCGCCTGCCGTGCGCGTGTTGCATGGCAGGTACTGCGCACGCGCAGGGTCCGCATCGGCCGACCGGTACACTGCGGCGGCATCGCGCGCCGGGCTTGCTGCCACGCGCGATACCGCAATGCGCAGAAGATCCCGGCGCGGATGCGCCTTCCAAGATCGCTTCAGGAATAGACCATGCTCCAGACTCCGTCCACCGGCGATATCCAAGGCCTGTTGCAGTTGATGGCGCGCCTGCGCGACCGTGAACATGGTTGCCCCTGGGATGTGGAGCAGAGCTTTGCCAGCATCGCGCCATACACCATCGAAGAAGCCTACGAGGTTGCCGACGCGATCGATCGCAACGACCTGCCGGGGCTGCGCGACGAGCTGGGCGACCTGTTGCTGCAGGTGGTCTTCCATGCGCAGATGGCGTCCGAACAGGGCGCGTTCGACTTCGCCGACGTGGTCGCCACGCTCAGCGACAAGCTCGTTCGCCGTCACCCGCACGTGTTCGCCGCGCAGGCGGTGGACGATGCGCAGGCGGTAAGCGCCAACTGGGACCAGATCAAGCGCGAAGAACGCCGTGCCGCAGGGCAGCAGGACGACTCCGCACTGGCCGGCATCGCGCGTGGCCTGCCGGAGTGGCAGCGCTCCACCAAGCTGCAGTCGCGCGCGGCGCGGGTGGGCTTCGACTGGCCCGACCCGGCGCCGGTGCTGGAAAAACTGGAAGAAGAAGTGAAGGAGCTGCGGGTGGAATTCGCGCGCGGACCGGTCGCCGACAATCAGGCGCGCCTGGAAGACGAACTGGGCGATGTGCTGTTCGTCTGCGCCAATCTCGCGCGGCATGCCAAGGTCGATGTGGGTGCCGCGCTTCGGCATGCCAATCTGAAATTCGAACGGCGCTTCCGTGCGATGGAAGCCCATGCGCATGCGCAGGGCACCCCCCTGGATGCGTTGTCGCTAGACGCGCAGGAAGCGCTGTGGCGACAGGTCAAGCGCGACGAGTCCGCCGCCGCAGTGGCAAGTACCGGCGCCGCAATCGGCGCATGAGCGCTGCGCTGACCACGCTGTTGCTGTTCGTCGCCACCGCAGTGGCCGAACTGGTCGGCTGCTACCTTCCTTATCTATGGCTACGAAAAGGCGGCAGTGCGTGGCTGCTGCTGCCCAGCGCGCTGAGCCTTGCGATCT
The DNA here is from genome assembly GCF_040182365.1 of Xanthomonas sp. 10-10. Classification (NCBI taxonomy): domain Bacteria; kingdom Pseudomonadati; phylum Pseudomonadota; class Gammaproteobacteria; order Lysobacterales; family Lysobacteraceae; genus Xanthomonas; species Xanthomonas sp. 10-10. Next base: position 3,607,858 of record NZ_CP144460.1, on the reverse strand, counting down.
TCGTGTGGCTGTTGAGCCTGCATCCGGCTGCCAGCGGACGCGTGTACGCCGCCTATGGCGGGGTCTACATCGCCAGCGCCCTGATGTGGTTGTGGTGGGTGGACCGCATCACCCCGACCCGATGGGACCTGCTTGGCGCCGCCTGCTGTCTGCTCGGCATGGCCGTCATCATGTTCGCCCCGCGCACTGTCTGAGCCTGATCATCGCGTGATCTGCGTACGCTGAGGCACTCGCCGCCCGGCACGGCAGGGCGCGCGAGCGTATCCCTGCACTGCAGCCTCCGAGCCGGCGAGGGGCAGTGCGCGTGCATACTGTGGCAGGGATCGACTCGTCACATGCAAGGGGATGCACATGTTTCCGACTTCGTTTTTGGCCATCGCCGTTCTGGTTGCCGGCGTCATCGTGTTGTTCAAGACCGTGCGCATGGTGCCGCAGGGATTTCAGTGGACGGTGGAGCGCTTCGGCCGCTACACCCATACCATGAGTCCGGGGCTGCACTTTCTGGTGCCGGTGGTCTACGGCGTAGGGCGCAAGATCAACATGATGGAACAGGTGCTCGACGTTCCCAGCCAGGACGTCATCACCAAGGACAACGCGGTGGTGCGCGTGGATGGCGTGGTGTTCTTCCAGGTGCTGGACGCCGCCAAGGCCGCCTATGAAGTCTCCAATCTGGAGATCGCCAGCATCGCGCTGGTGCAGACCAATATCCGCACCGTGATCGGTTCGATGGATCTGGACGAATCGCTGAGCCAGCGCGAGACCATCAATGCGCAGTTGCTGAACGTGGTCGACCAGGCCACCAACCCGTGGGGCATCAAGGTGACGCGGATCGAAATTCGCGACATCCAGCCGCCGCGCGACCTGATTGACTCGATGGCGCGGCAGATGAAGGCCGAGCGCGAAAAGCGCGCGCAGATTCTGGAGGCCGAAGGCTCGCGTCAATCGGAAATCCTGCGCGCCGATGGCGAGAAACAGGCTGCCGTGCTCGAAGCCGAAGGCCGCAAGGAGGCCGCCTTCCGCGACGCCGAGGCGCGCGAGCGTCTGGCCGAGGCCGAAGCCCGTGCCACCCAGGTGGTGTCCGATGCGATCGCCAACGGCAGCGTGCAGGCGATCAATTACTTCGTCGCGCAGAAGTATGTGGAGGCGTTCAAGGCGCTGGCCACCGCGCCCAACCAGAAGTTCGTGCTGATGCCGATGGAGTCCAGCGGCATCATCGGCTCGATCGCCGGCATCGCCGAATTGGCCAAGGAAGCGATACGCAAGCCCGACGCACCAACCGTGCGCGTGCCGCCGATGCCGCCGCGCGCCGGAGGCTGAGCGATGCGCTGGGACGTTGTGATCTGGGGAGTGCTGGCGCTGCTGTTGATCGCTGCAGAGACCCTGGTGCCGGGGGCGTTCCTGCTGTGGATGGGGATCGCCGCCGCCGCCGTCTGCGCCCTCGTGCTTGCGTTGCCGGGCATGTCGCTGCTGGGGCAGATCGTGGCGTTCGTGGTGCTCAGCTTCGTGTCGGTGCAGGTCTATCGCACCTGGTTTCGCGGCAAGGGCCGGCAGAGCGATCGCCCCCTGCTCAACAAGCGTGCCGAGCAATTGATCGGCCGCCGCGTGCTGCTCGATCAAGCCATCCACCATGGCCGAGGTCGTGCCAAGGTCGACGATGCGTTCTGGGTGGTCAGCGGTCCGGACCTGCCCGCCGGCGCACCGGTGCGCATCGTCGGCGTCGATGGCATGACCTTGCTGGTGCAATCCAGCAGCTGATCGCCGGGACAGGGCGTGCCACCCGGTCGCCCATTGCTGCAGCGCGGCGTGCGTTTGCCGGCTTGCATCGTTCGGTGATCGCCGCGCCTGCGCGCAGACACGGTTACCCGCAACGACGGCAGGGCGGCGATAATGGGCATCTTTCCCTTGGACCGGCGCCCATGACCCAGAAGACCATCCTCAACGACACCCATCGCGCGCTCGGCGCCAAGATGGTCGACTTCGGCGGTTGGGACATGCCGATCCACTACGGCTCGCAGCTGGACGAACACCATCAGGTGCGTCGCGATGCCGGCATGTTCGATGTCAGCCACATGACCGTGGTCGACCTGCACGGCGCACGCGTGCGCGAATTCCTGCGCTACCTGCTCGCCAACTCGGTGGACAAGCTCAAGGTGTCGGGCAAGGCGCTGTACACCTGCATGCTCAATCCGCAGGGCGGGGTGATCGACGACCTCATCGTCTATTTCATGGCCGAAGACTTCTTCCGTCTGGTGGTCAACGCCGCCACCCGCGAAAAGGATCTGCAGTGGATCGGCGAACAGGCCGCACGCTTCGAGGTGCGCGTTCAAGAGCGCGGCGACTTTGCGATGATCGCAGTGCAGGGCCCCAATGCGCGCGCCAAGGTCATCGACCTGCTCGATCCGGCCGGCGCCACGGCAGCGAGCAAGCTCGGCCGTTTCGCCGCGTTGCAGACGCGCTCGCGCGATGGCATCGATCTGTTTCTTGCGCGCACCGGTTACACCGGCGAAGACGGTTTTGAAATCGTGTTGCCGCAGGACGCGGCAGTCGCATTCTGGAATGCGTTGCTCGCACAGGGCGTCAAGCCGGCCGGTCTTGGCGCGCGTGACACGCTGCGTCTGGAAGCGGGCATGAATCTTTACGGGCAGGACATGGACGATGCAGTGAGCCCGTACGAAGCCGCGCTGGCCTGGACCATCGCGCTCGACGAAGGCCGCGACTTCATTGGCCGCGCCGTGCTCGAAGCGCAAAAGGCGCAAGGCGCACCGCGGCAGATGATCGGCGTGGTGATGGATGAGAAGGGAGTGCTGCGCCACGGCCAGAGCGTGCTCACCGCTGCCGGCCAGGGCGAGATTCTGTCTGGCACGTTCTCGCCCACGCTGGGCAAGGCGATCGCATTCGCACGCGTGCCGGCCGGCAGCATCGACGATCTGCGCGTGGACATCCGCGGCAAGCAGGTACCGTTGCGCGCGGTGAAGTTTCCGTTCGTGCGCGATGGCCAGGCGCAGCCCGGCGTCCTTGGCGAATGAGTCCGGCTGATGCCGGCCGCAGTCGGCCGGCATCCTGCCACCGCATGCAACCTGGCCCTGCCGACGCGCGTGCACCTGCCTTGTCGCGCGGTCTAAACTAACCACCTGTCCCCAACCCCAGTTTCCCCGGAGCACACCCATGAGCGAGATCCCTGGCGACCTCAAGTTCCTCAAATCCCACGAGTGGGCCCGCGTCGAAAGCAGCGGCCGCGTAACCGTCGGTATCTCCGACCACGCGCAGGGCTTGCTGGGCGACCTGGTCTACGTCGAACTGCCCGGCGTCGGCGATACCGTGCAGGCCGGCAACGGTGCGGCGGTGGTGGAGTCCGTCAAGGCCGCTTCCGACGTCTACAGCCCGGTCAGCGGCACCGTCGTCGAGGTCAACAGCGCGCTGAGCGACAAGCCCGAGACCATCAACGAAGACGCCTACGGCGAAGGCTGGATCTTCGTGGTCGAACTCGACGACAAGGAAGAGCTCAACGACCTGCTGTCGCCGGACGACTACGCCGAGCTGCTGGAAGACGACGACCACTGAGTCCGTCGTCCTTGCTGCACACCGATGGCCGCTCGCAGAGCGGCCATTTTTTTTGGGTGCGCTGCCGCTGACGCGGTTGTGATGTGCGCACGCGAGCGTGATCGGATGGACGATTGCACGGTCGCCTGCATGCGCTGACGACCGGACGCCCGCAAGGCGGTTGGTGATGACTTGATGCGACGCGCGCGGTGGCATCCATGCCCGACGTGTCGACGCACCACCACCTGCATGCCGGCGCGTCGGATTTCTGACGTGAGTCGTTCGTGAGGATCCGGCGTGTGTTCGGTGAAAAAAATCGACGCGTGCAACGCGCGCCGACGACGGATCGATGTCGTGCGACATGCTGCTGGCGATGCGCAAGCGCGCGTGCATGGCGATCGAACAGCGCAATAAGTTTGCGCATTTCTGCTTGTGCGACGCCGGAAGTGGAGTTGCCGGATAAAAAATTTTCAGCTGGCGGACAGGCGGCGGACGATGCCGCAACGTGCAGCGTGTCGCCGCAGTGTTGCCGGCGGCGATGGCTTGCAGATTTGGAGCGGTTGAGAAAAACAGCGGAAAAGAAGCGCTTTTTTGAAGGCGCTGTGGCGTGGGCGCGTGCTGCGAGCCCGCGCGGCGGGCTGCGCGCGGTGTACTTGCCGGACCTCGATGGCGAAGGTGGCGATGGTCTGCTGAAAAAAAATTGCAAAAGAGTGTTGACAGTAAAAAAAAGCGTGATTAGGTTTCGCCCAGCAGACATTGCTGCGAAAGAGAGTGAGCAGAATCGACATCGAGCCGACACGCTTGTTCAAGACGTCCACCGAAGCACGCTCAAAGGTGGAGTCGGGTCCGCTTCTCTCCAGAAAAGCAGTTGTCGTTTCGACCACGCACCCGTGTCGCCGTTCGATGCGGGTGTTTCTGTATCCGTCCCGTCGCGCATTACCTGCGGACGGTACCCGACGACGGCATGCCGGCGCGGGGTTTGGTTCAACTGGGCGTTTCAACTCCATAGTTCACTGACGAGGAGCCAATTACATGGCCACTAAAAAAGCTGCGAAAAAGAAACCCACCGCCAAAAAGGCAGTGAAGAAGACCGCTGCCAAGAAGGCGACCAAGAAGGTCGCTAAGAAGGCAACCGCCAAGAAGGCAGTGAAGAAGACTGCTGCCAAGAAGGCCGTCAAGAAGACTGCAAAGAAGGCGACCGCCAAGAAGGCAGTGAAGAAGACTGCCAAGAAGGCAACCAAGAAGACTGCCGCCAAGAAGGCAGTGAAGAAGACCGCGAAAAAGGCGACCAAGAAGACTGCCGCCAAAAAGGCCGTCAAGAAGACCGCCAAGAAAGTCGCCAAAAAGGCAGTAGCGAAGAAGGCGACCAAGAAGTCCGCCACCAAGAAGCCTGCTGTGAAGAAGGTCGCCAAGAAGAAGCCGGCCGCTCGCAAGAAGAAGGCCGCTCCGGTCGCGCTGCCCGCAACTCCGGCACCGCTGATCTGATTTGTAACACCCGATCGCCGTAAACATCGAGCTCTCTCCCCGACGCCCAGCGGGGGGGGAGCTTTTTTATTGGGCGACACCGTACCGTGGCCAGGCCCGATGCAGCACGCGACTGCCAGCCGCCCTTGAGGCGATGTCGCCTGCGAGACGGCGCGCTGTGGGTCTGGCGCCGTGCTGGCAGCGACAACAGCAGTGCCAGACCGGCGATGGCTTAAAGGGATGTTGCGGCGAATCGATGGGTCCTGTGCGTCGGACGCGCCGCTCACCCGCTCACCGCCTTAGAGGCGGCGATGATTCCAGACTGTGCCGATAGCGGTGTCGCTGGCGGAACTCATGCAGGATCTTCCCGTCGTCGCCCGGCGGTGTGATTGCTCGAACCTCCGCTCTCCCGGATGCAATGACCGGTCGTCGCACTCGCACTACCCGTACCTGCATTCCGACCAAGCAACTGCCAGGCGAGTGGGTTCGATGCGTCGTGGCGACGCGTAGGCTGTGGTCGGTCCAGCGATGAAACCGGCAGCGGGCGCGGTACAGCGCACGCATCTCGCATCGATCTGCTGTCCGGTCCCTGCAGCCGCCGCTGTCGCCGCAATGACGACGAGCGAAGTCCCGTCGTCCTCCCCGGGTGACGGATGAGCTTGCAGCGTTTGCACTAGGCACTCTGTTCGGCGGCACCTGGCTATCGCCACGCACGCATCCACCTGCATGTCCCGACAGCCAGAAACGACACAGGCGGCCAAGGCCGCCTGTGGTCATGCATGCATCGCGTCGGTTCCGAGGCGTCAACTCAACGCGGCGACGCCACCGACTTGCCGGACGATGCACCCTTGCCAGCCGGGTCGGCCTTCTCCGCCAGCATGTTCTCGCTGCCAAAATCGCCGTCCATATCGATATCCAGCCAACGCTTGGCCGGCAAGCCGAGTGCGCGGTCCAGGATGGTCGGCAGCATGCCGGAAGGCAGGCCGCTTTCGCCGTTCCACATGATGGCGATGCCGACGTCGCGCTCGGGCAGCAACGCGACCAGGCCGCGGTAGCCCTGCACCGCACCTGCATGGAAGATCACTTGATGGCCTGCGTAGTCGAACACGCGCCAGCCCAGCGCGTAGCTGGCCGCGTCCACGCGCTCATGGCGCCAGCCCGAACGCATTTCGCCTGGCGTGGAGATCAACGGCGCATGCAAGGTCGCCAGCAGCGGCGCAGGCAATACGTCGGGGCGATGGCCGGTATGGGCGAGCAGCCACTGCGCCATGTCGCTGGCGCTGGCATTGACGCCGGCCGCAGGAGCAAGACGGTAGTAGGTAGGCTTGGGCGTCAGCGACACCCAACCGTTGCGGCTACGCACGTGCGGGCGCGCCCAATGCGGGCTGGCCTGGATGCCGGCCAGACCCATGCTGGCATCGTTCATGCCGAGCGGCTTGAAGATGCGGCGCTCCACCGACTGCTCGTAGAAACTGCCGGAGGCGGCAAAGACCACATCGCCAACCAGGCTGAAGGCGACGTTCTGATACGCGTAGCAGTCGCCCGGCGCACACCGCAGCGGCGCGGCAGCCAGCTTGTGGCTCAGCGAGTAGTAGTCGACGTTGGATTCGATATCGCGATCGTAGGCATTGCGGGTCAGGCCGACGCGGTGGCTGAGCACCTCGGCGACGGTGAGCTGGCGGGTGGCCAGGTTGTCGCTCAGCTGGAAGCCGGGCACGTAGTCGACCACCTTGCTGTCCCAGCGCAACACGCCATCGTTGACCAGCAGGCCGGCCATGGTGCCGGCAAAGGCCTTGGACAGCGACGCCAGGCGGAAGACGGTATGCGCATCGACCGGTTGCGGGTGATTGACGTCGGTGACGCCATAGCCACGCGCGCTGAGCACCTTGCCGCCCTGCACGATCGCCATCGCCATGCCGGGTACGCGGTTGCCGTAGGTCAACTGATCGGCCATCGATTCGAATGCCGCCACGTCGAAGCCGGCGGCCGGCGCCAACACGCTGCTGGCCGGCAACGCACTGCGATACGGAAGCGGGGCGGTGGGCGACTGCGCAATGGTCGCCGGCTGCAGCGCAGAAGCGGTGGGCGCGGGCGTCTGTGCCGTGGAAGAAAGGGCCAGAGGCAATAACGCCCCGAGCAGCCCGATGGCCAACGGACGGAACCGTCGGCGCCTGCGCATTACTGTCATGGTTGTCCCGCCTGGTCCACTGCTTGGAGCGATTCTAGCGCCGCGCTTCGCAATAGCACAAACTGCCGGAAGATGAATGGGCATCATATTGATCCTATTGACGATTTGGGTTCAGAAATCGGGCCGGTCACGGCCGTGGCGACGCTCCGAAGGTGCACGCTCTGACGGTGCATGCGAAGTGGGTTGCAAGCGCCGTGCCGGGCGGCCCCACGCGCGCGTCGCAGCGTCCTGCCTCCGCTGCTGGTGGTGCTGCGCCGCATCGGCTAACTTGCGCGCTCCTTCGCCAGGTGCTGCCGCTGCCATGTTCTTGCTGTCGGGCTCGTTCGCACGGGCGATATTGACGCCATGACCAGTCCCTCTGCACCGCGCTCGGCGGTTGGCCGTCTAGGCGCTGCGCTGCGCAGTTCGCCACCGCTGGCGTGGTCGTTCCTGTATTTCTTCTGCCTGCTCAGCGGCTATTACGTGCTGCGTCCGGTGCGCGAGGCGATGGGTGCATCGTCGGATGTGGCCGCGTTGTTTCCGGCCGGCATGATCGGCTTCTTCACCGCGCACGGCATGCCGCTCAAGGATTTCACCTTGCAGGTGCTGTTTACCTGCACCTTTCTGATCATGCTGCTGCTGCAGCCGGTGTATGGCGCGCTGGTCAGCCGCTATCCGCGGCGCGTG